>JAZUJT010000001.1:0-8495 GCA_045642905.1 Lachnospiraceae bacterium
TCGTAATGAATTTTTAACTACGAAAAGAACTATATCATATATAAAAACATTTCCCGTTTGGAACGGAAAGGCTTCCCGAACGTGCGGAAAGAATTATCCCGTTTCAAGCGGAATTAGTTTCCCGATGGAGCGGAATATGCACTTAAAGTGAATTCAAAGAAGATATTCATTCTTTCCAATGCACAGGCATCATACACAAGACCTGAAATTGAGTATTTCGGGCTTGATAAAATCATGGACGATTTCATTATGTCCTCAGATTTCGGCTGCATGAAGCCTGAAAAGCATTTCTATGACATCTTGATTAATCGACACAACATGAACCGTAAGAGGACCGTTATGTTCGGAGACAGTATCCCCAACGACGTAAACGGTGCCATAGGCGCCGGCATACATGCCGTTCATGTAACGGGAACGGATTTCTATGAAAACCTTGTCGCTGATTATCCGACTCAAGAAAAAACTTGCTAATCCTCACATTTTGTATATATATTTTTGGAAGATTAACTGATAGAATATGAAACACATTCACTGTCCATGATTTTGCGTTTTCACAGGGAGTATAGTTCGATAGATGAATAAATATGTATCTCTTGCCAAGCGTTGTATTCGCTTGGGACAATATGAAACAGCACTTAAGGCAATTTCCACGCAAGCCTATCTTCTGTATATGCGTAATCAGAAATATTCGGATATGGAGCTTGAAGAATTGCTTTGGCAAATAAGTTCCGAGATAATTGATGTAGATAAATCGTATGTTCCCAATGATAATACGGTTTTGTTTTATGATGCGTTTGCCAATGATATCAGAGTGTGGGGAATATCATATTTGAAAGCAATCGCACATGAAGGTTTTCATCTGATTTACGTTACGATGGATAAAGCTATAGGCAAGAATCCTCACGTATTGGCCGAGTTAAGCGGTTATGATGTCGATATAGTTTATTTGTCTCCGAACGGTTCATATTTAAAATGGGCGAAGGATTTAAATGATGCGTTCGAACGCTATAAACCGAGGAAAGCATTTTTCTATTCGCTTCCTTGGGACGTTTCGGGCATATGTGTGTTTAACAGATACACAGGGATTATCACCCGCTTCCTGATTGACCTTACCAATCATGCTTTTTGGCTGGGACTGAATACCTCCGACTATTTTATCGAATCCAGGCATATGGGTGCCAGCATAGCAGTTTATGAACGAGGAATTTCCGCGGAAAAGGTTATTCGACTTGACTGTGCTCCTTACATAAATCCGGATAAGCCGTCAGATCCTTTTCCTTTTGACATATACAATAAAAGATATGTGTTCTCGGGCGGGGCTCTTTACAAAACCCTCGGCGATGGGGAACTTAACTATTACAAAATGGTGAAGCACATCCTAAAGGCGGATTCCGATATTTACTTTCTTTATGCGGGCGGAGGAGACGGTAAAGAACTCATTAAACTTTCGGAAGAGTATCCGGGAAGGGTATTTTGGATAAGTGAGCGTCCCGATTTCTTTGAAATTATGAAGAACAGTGTGTTCTTCTTAAATACGTATCCCATGTTCGGCGGTCTGATGATGCGCTATTCCGCTCTGGCCGGCAAGGTTCCGGTTACTTTACGCCACGAAGATGATGGCTCGGGAATTTTAATAAATCAGGCGGAGCTTGGAATTGAGTTTGACACTCTTGAGGAAGTGTGCGATGAAATTGATCACCTTTTAGATGACGATGAATACCGTATGGCCAAAGAAAAACGTTTGAAAGATGTCGTCATTGACGAGGAAACCTTTGCAAAAAATGTTAGCGAGATTATAAACAACGATCGATCCTTCTTTTCGTTTGAGTCTATTGTTCCCGAGGATACTTCGAAATTCAGGGAAGAATATCTCAAGCGTTGGGGACCGGAAATTGAAAGCAGAATACTGAATTACAGGGAAAACAGAAGACTCGTTTTCTTTTTCCCCATTTCTTTTATACGAGGTATTCCTAAGATTTTGAAAGATAAACGGAAACGGAGATTTCAGGGCAAATGAAAGATATTCTGATATATGGAATTGGCGGATTGGGACAGATTGTTGTTGCTGACATGGAAAGGTACAAGTCGGCCAATCCTGTTGCTTTTGTGGCGGACAGAGAATATTGCAATATTGAATCGCTGCGTGGTCTTCCGGTAGTGCCTCTTGATGAGGTGGTTTCCAAGTATCCGCCGGAAAACTATGATATGCTGGTCGCATTCGGAATGGGAAGATTGCGATTAAGGGCAAGTTTATATCAAAAGGCCAAGGATTTGGGTTACACGCTGGCTAATTATATTAGCCCGGGAGCTTTTCTTGATGACAGGAACTATCCCATGGGTGATAATAACATCATTCTTGATGGCGCAAGAATTGGTTTCGGGGGCTCGTTGGGCTCGGATAATGTCATAAGACAGAACGTTTATATCGGGCACGAGTTCGACATCGGAAATCATAATATTCTTTCGGTCGGTACTGTTGTAGGCGGAAGATGTCGGTTCGGAGATTTGAATTATGTTGCTCTTTCCGTTACAATTGCTTCGAACAGGGTAATCGGAGACGAATGTCTCATAGGAATGAGCAGTAACGTTACTAAAAATATTGAAAGTTATGCCAAGGCATACGGAAATCCGGCCAAGGTTGTTTCTTTTCATAAGGACACCGGCGTGGATATAGGGTTTGAGTGATGGATAAATTAATAATAAACTATGCACCGGTGGGAATGCTGATGAAGAAAGCAGACACACCGAATATTCCTATTAGTGTGGATGAAATCGTGGATGATGTGAGGAAGGCTGTTGAAGTCGGAATAACATCTCTTCATTTGCATGCTCGAAACGAGGATGAAACTCCTTGCTGGAATAAGGAAACTTTTGAGCAAATAATATTGAGAGTAAGAGAATTTGCTCCGGATTTGGTAATATCCGTTACTACGAGCGGCAGAGTATACAATGCACTGGAAAAGCGTTCGGACGTTTTGAACCTGGAAGGACCGGCAAAGCCGGATATGGCCAGTCTTTCTTTGAGCTCCTTAAATTTCAATAATACAGCCAGTGTTAATGCACCGGATACTATCAAAGCTTTGGCTGAGATAATGCTTAAGAAGGGCATCCGCCCCGAATTGGAAGCTTTTGACTTGGGCATGATCAATTATGCCAAGTACCTGATAAGGAAGGGTTACTTAACCCCGCCGTATTATTTCAATTTGATAGTTGGAAATATTGCTTGCGCTCAAGCTAATTTGTTGCACGTCGGAACGATGATAAATGATGTTCCGGATGACGCCATTATTTCTTTGGGCGGAATCGGCAACAATCAATTGCCGATAAATGCCATGGCGATTGCCATGGGATATGGTGTCAGAATAGGGCTCGAAGATAATATTTGGTACGATGAAAACAGAACCCGATTGGCAACTAATCTTGAGTGTGTTCAAAGAATTCATAAGTTGGCTAAAGCTATCGGCCGACCGATTTGTACCTCACGTGAACTTCGTGAAAAGTTAAAACTTAAGCCGGGGTTCGGTGAGTATGGCTGTTGATGATAAAGGAAAATGATGAAAAAAGCTGAGACTAAATATTTCATACTGGATACTGTTGAAAAACCCGGCATGAAAGACAAGTTACGTATATTTAAGTGCCTGGTTCATTCCTTATGGTATCAGTTTATCGGTGCTTTCGTGCGCACACATAGCGTTGAGAAAAAGTATAAGGTTGCTGTCTGCACGATTTTCAAGGATGAAGCTATATACCTCAGAGAATGGATAGAATTCAATCGTGTAGTGGGCGTTGAGCACTTTTATATGTACAATAACAATTCGTCCGATAATTTTTCGGAGGTTTTGATGCCTTATGTCGAAAAGGGGATTGTAACCTTGACTGACTGGCCGCAGAATCAGGCACAGATGCAGTGCTATCAAGACTGCGTAGAAAAATACAAAGATGAAGCGCAGTGGATTGGATTTATTGATGCGGACGAATTTATTGTTCCGCAGACGTACGAAAGTATTTACTCATTTTTGAAACAGTTCGAGAAAAAGCGTGGAGCCGTTAAGATTCATTGGAAGATGTTCAGCTCCGGCGGTATGCTTTCAAGAGATACCGATGGCCTTGTTACAGAGGACTTTGTTGTATGCTGGCCCAAGTATTCAACCTTGGGAAAGTGTTTTTACAATACCAACTTTGATATTGATTTTGGCTCTGTCCGTAATAAGGCTTTGCATCACACATGCTGGACTCGGAAAAACGGTCCGGAATATCCGCCTGTGAATGCTTTGGATCGTTTTTGTTTCGGCAGAGGTCTTCGCATTTCGTCGCACCATCATCCGATACAGATTAATCATTATTACTCAAAATCTTACGAAGAATACAAACAGAAGATTATCAAGGGGGATGTTTTCCATAAGGTAAATCCTCATGATGATAATTATTTCTTTTTGCGCGAACAGGAAGGCTCCGCTGTGGACTATTCAGCATACAGATATATGCTTAAGACAAAGCTTTCCTTGCAAAACAAAAATTAACGATGAAGAAAAATTTTTTATATCAGATAATTAAGCTTATATTTTCATACCTCCTTTCTCTCCTTTCAACCATGTACGTTGCCAGAGTGCTTCATCCCGGAGCATTGGGACAGCTTAATTTTGTTGAAACCGCGATCGGTTATTTCGTTATTCTGGCGCATCTGGGCCTTCCGATGTATGGCCTGAGAAAAACAGCAGAGTACAGGTTTGACAAGGAAAAACTCAGCGCTTTCGTAAAGCAGCTGCTTTTAATGAATATCATTTTGGCAGTTGTAACGATGGCGGTTCTTTTTGTTTTGACAATATTCATTCCCAGATTTTACGAAGACAGAACCCTGTTTTTCATCCTGATGTGGAAGATTATGCTGGATGCATTGACCTGCGAATGGCTCTATAAGGGAACCGAGAGTTTTAAAGTTATTGCGCTTCGAGATATTTGCACCAAATTCATTTCGCTGATTTGCATCGTTGTCATGGTCAATTCGGAGGAAGATATTTTCATATATGCCTTTATCGTGCTTTTTACAAATGCTTTGATTGCGGCCTTCAATCTGGGCGGTTCGGGCAAATTTGTAGCATGGCGCGGTAAGGTTTCGGTAAAGGATTCGCTTTCGCATCTTAAGCCGTCGCTGCCGTTTTTCTTAATGGCGTGCGCCGTGACTATTTATTCCCACATCGACGTTTTCATGCTGGGCTTTATGTCCGACGACTATTCGATAGGCTGCTACGGAATTGCCACCAAGATTAAAGGACTTTTGATAACCGCGAGCGGGCTTCTGTGGACGGTCGCTTTGCCGAAGGCAACAAGAAGCTGGAAAAGAGGCGACAAATCCGGCTTTGAAGCGCTTGGAAAGAAATCCATAAGCTACATTCTCTGGCTTCAGATTCCTGTTTCTTTTTTCTCATTCATCATGGCGCAATTCATGATAGAGTTCATCGGCGGCGCTGAATACGTGCCGGGACTTTGGGCATTGCGGATACTTATTCTTTCAATTGTGCCCATCGCCGTAAGCAACATCATCGGCGGCCAGATACTTATTCCTTCCAATGGCGAAAGAAAATTATTGGCAGCAGAAATAGTCGGCGCTCTCATAGACTTGGTTTTCAACTTCTTCTTCATCACAAGGTGGGGAATAAGCGGTGCGGCATTAAGTACCTTAATGGCGGAAATATATGTTGCCGCGTACACGATGTACGTCGCAAGAAAAGAATTGGGCATACGCTTGTTTGAAATTCCTGCGGTGGTTAAGCAATCGATTTCCGCATTAATTACCGGCATCATCCTCTGGGGCGTTTTGGGATATTTCAAGTCGTTAAGCACATTGATAGTGTTGATAATTTCGGCAATTCTTTTCTTTGTTGTGGATGTTGCAATCCTTTTCGTCTTAAAAGACCCCGTGACGAAGACGATTTACTTCGATTGCCTGAAAATCCTGATGGCATTCATAAGACGCTACAGGAGGATAAAATATGTGGTAGGCCCTTCGGTAGACGAGGGCATGAAAGACGGGTTGTTCTTTTGCCCTTGTTGCAAAAACTACGTAAAGAAGATGGTTTACGACAATTATCACTGGTTCACGAGAGGATTCAACAAGGATTTGTACCTCCCCGAAAAGCGCGAGGTGGATTGCCCTCAGTGCGGGTCGTTCCCGCGCCACAGAATCCTGATGTGGTATTTCATGGAAAACGCCGACGCCTTAAAACAGTACGAAAACATCCTGTATTTCGCGTGCGAGGGCTGCATTCAGCCTTGGCTTAAGGATAACAAAATAAAATACACGACAGCCGATTTGTTTGCCGAAGCGGATTTGAATATCGACATCGAGGACACCGGGCTTGACGGCGACAAGTATGATTTGATCGTGTGCAACCATGTGCTGGAGCACGTGAACGATTTTAAGAAAGCTTTGCGCGAGGTGCATCGCATCCTTAGAAAGGACGGCTTGTTCATATGCTCGTTCCCCATCCTGGATTCTTTAAAGACCTACATAGAAGACACTTCCGATACGCTCACGGATGAGGACCGAAAGAAAAAATTCGGTCAAAGAGACCACGTCAGAGTGTTCGGCGAGGACAGCAAAGAGCTTCTCGCTTCGGCCGGATTTGATGTCACCATATACGGCCCAGACGATTGTCCGAAGTACATTATGACGGAAGACGGCCCGGCAGATTATGACAAATCCTGCCTGTTTATCTGCAGAAAAGTGTAGCATGGACGATTTCATTATGTCCTCAGATTTCGGCTGCATGAAGCCTGAAAAGCATTTCTATGAAAACCTTGTCGCTGATTATCCGGCTCAAGAAAAAACTTGCTAATCCTCACAGTTTGTATTTTTTGAAGATACAGTGGAGGTTGACATTCTTGTGGAACAAGAGTATAGTGCTGATTAACCAATTGGTTAATTTGTCGAGAAGGTGTGATTACCATGGCAGTAAAGAGAATTGGTATATCCCGTGATCTATTAATACATCCGGGAGAGACAATTGCAGATGTGTTAGTTGAAAGAGGAATATCTCAAGCGGAATTGGCAACAAGTACCGGAGTTTCAACTGCATATGTTTGCAATGTAATTGCAGGGAAAAAGGATATATCCGCTAAGTTTGCATTTGCACTTGAATATGCATTAGGAGTTCCAAAGTCTTTTTGGCTTAATCTTCAGGCTAATTATGATGCAGAGTTGCTTGAGGTAAATGAAGAGCAGACAATTACGGAAGAAGAGAGAACTGCGAGAGAATCTTTGAAAGATGTAGTTAAGTATCTTCGGCAAAGAAGCAAGCTACCTGTTGGAGAAAATAAGGACGAATCAATTTTGTCATTAAGAAAGGTATTAAAGATTAGTAATATAGCAAATCTTAAGAACTTAATTCCGGGAGGAAATCAGGGACAAGAATTGGTGGGCGCGTTCAGAATGTCAGCAAAGATGGCGGTCAATCCGTACGTTTTGGGAGCATGGATAAGAATGTGCCAAATTTGGGGAGAAGATAGATGTATAGAATCTACTTTTCGTTCGGATAAAATTGATGAATTGATAAATAAAATTAAGATTGTTATGCTTGATAAAAACGCAAATATTCAAGAAGATTTGAGGACTATTTTTTCTGAGTATGGCATAGACTTTTATGTTTTTAAGAATTTCAGAGGAGCACCTGTACAGGGGTATGTAGCACAAAAAGATGATGGCTCATATCAGATGGTGCTTACCATAAGAAATTCGTATGCAGATATCTTTTGGTTTTCTTTATTCCATGAGTTAGGACATATTATTAATGGAGATGTAGGAAAATCTACGAAGTTCGTTGATGACGGTTCTGATTTTGCAAAAGAACAAGCCGCTGATTCGTTTGCGCGCGATAAACTAATTGGAAGAATCGATTATCAGGTTTTTTTAGAAAATAACGATTTTAGAATTGAAACTATTAAGAGATTCGCTGCGTCTCAATATGTAATGCCTTATGTGGTTATTGGAAGATTGCAGAAAGAAAAAAGATTAAATTACAATCTGTTTAGCGATTATAAGTTGAGATATAAATGGGTTGAATGAGGAAAGGAACGACGGATTGTGACTTGATCTGCAGAAAAATGTAGCATGTGCACTCGGGCGCGTGAAATTTGAGCACATATTTAAAAATTTTTTACATAAGCTGTTATGTTAACACAACATATAGCCGATATATCCTTCGGAATGTGGAAGGAACCACAATATAATTCATCACGGATGATGAGCATAGTATTTTGAAACATTGTTTAAGCGTGTTCCATCGCTGTTATCCGAGGGTGAATTTTTTATGGACTTTTTTACAACAGCAATACAACCTAATCAGGAAATATCTTTCGTATCCGAACCGGTAGTTAATAATACCGACAATTTCAACGAGACCAAGTCACAGCAGCAGAATTCTTTCGATTCTCCGGCAGCAGAGCTTATATTATCAAACGGCCTTCAGAAGCAGATTCAGGGCCTGACTTTCTCGGCG
>JAZUJT010000002.1:0-22147 GCA_045642905.1 Lachnospiraceae bacterium
AATAGTTGCACCCAACAAATCAAAAGCAAGCAAAATGCAACTATAACCCCTCCGGGGAAGCGAAAAGTTGCACCCACAAATAATTTAGCAAGTAGGTGCAACTATAACGCCTCCGGGGAACCAAATAGTTGCACCCAACAAATCAAAAGCAAGCAAACTGCAACTATAACGCCTCCGGGGAAGCGAAAAGTTGCACCCAACAAATCAAAAGCAAGCAAAATGCAACTTTCTCGCCATGCCGGCCTCGAATAGTTGCAACCCACAAAAAAATCCCGATGCCAACGGCACCAGGATCTCACAAATCCACAAATTCACAAATCAAAATATCCACAATCAACAACTTCATACCTTACTCATCAATCTCGCCGGTCTTGTACTTGGCAACGATGCGCTGGATACGCTCAACGGGGTTGAGAAGGTCGCTGATGGAAGTATCGTGATTAAGTGTATCAATGATGTAAGCAATGTACTTGCTCATATCGCAGTTGATGTACCACTCGCGGCTTAAAAGCTCGGGAGTCTGGTAAATCAGGTTGGTGGTGAGAACACGATAGATGTCACCACGCTCGTAAGCTTTATCAAAACGGTCAAGACCATTGGTGAAAAGACCAAAGGAAGCACAGATGAAAATCTTGTTGGCTTTTCTTGACTTGAGGTCTGCGGCAACTTCGAGAACGCTTTCACCGGAAGAAATCATATCGTCCATGATGATTACGTCCTTGCCCTCAACGCTGGCGCCCAAGAATTCGTGGGCAACGATGGGGTTGCGGCCGTTAACGATACGGGTGTAGTCACGACGCTTGTAGAACATACCCATATCAAGACCTAAAACGTTGGCAAGATAGATAGCACGACTCATACCGCCTTCATCGGGGCTGATGACCATCATGTGGTCGGAGTCGATTGTAAGGTCTTTAACATTCTTTAAAAGACCCTTTATAAACTGATATGCAGGTTGAACGGTTTCGAAACCGTGTAACGGGATGGCGTTCTGTACACGGGGATCGTGAGCATCGAAGGTAATGATGTTATCAACACCCATGTTTACCATTTCCTGTAAAGCCATAGCGCAGTCAAGAGATTCTCTTGAAGTACGCTTGTGCTGACGACTTTCGTAAAGGAAAGGCATGATGACGGTAATACGTCGAGCCTTACCGCCGACAGCAGCGATGATTCTCTTTAAATCCTGGTAGTGATCGTCGGGAGACATATGGTTCTCCTGACCACAGAGTGAATAGGTTAAAGAGTAGTTACAAACATCGACCAGCAGATAAAGGTCTGAACCTCTGACTGATTCAAGGATGATACCCTTGGCTTCACCTGAACCAAATCTGGGAATCTTGGTCTTTAATAGGTAAGAGGGACGCATGTATCCGGAGAATGCAAGACTTTCCTTGTGCTCATTCTCACGTTCTGCACGCCACTTTACCAGGTAATTGTCGATCTTGTCACCCAATTCCTTACAGCTTTCCAAAGCTACGATTCCCAAGGAACCGACAGGAATGGTTTCAAGATTTCTTTTCTCTTCATTGTTTGCCATGAAAAGATGCCTCACTTTCCGCCTGCTAATTGTTTTTGTAAAGTTCTTATATCGGGGCCGGTAAGCTTACATACCGTGTAACCGGAGATGAGCCTTGAAAAGACTCTGTCCGAGTAGCGGTCCCGAATTTCTTCAAGTGAAAGATTAGTGGAGATTATCGTGGACTTCTTACGAAGAGCTCTTTCGTTGATGCACGAGAAGAGCTGCGACGCTACGAAACTGTTGGAAAGCTCGGTCCCGAGGTCATCGATAATCAGCAAATCACAATTATATAAGCAATCTGTTTGATTGTAAAGGTCATCCTTATCATTTTTGCCAAAGACTTCCCTGGCAAGATATTCAAACAGATTAATCGAACTGTAGTAAATAACAGAGTAACCTTTGAGAATTAATTCACGGGCAACGCAACCGGATAAGAAAGATTTGCCGGTGCCGACCGTACCGAATAAAAGCAAATTCGAAGGCTTTTCCCCGAAGGAATTGACCATATCGTGACAGATTTCCTCGGCCTTCATGAAACGCTCCAGATGCTCGCCCTTGTGGAAATCATGGGAGAGAGTGGAAAAGTTGTTGTGCGCAAGAAAATCACGGATGTTGGACTGGTCGTACAAAATCTCGATTTCCTTGTTGAGCATGCAGTGGCATTTAACGCCGTCAATGTAGCCGGTGTCCTTGCAGTCCTTGCAGGTATAGATTTCATCGAGATAATCCTTGGGAAGACCGGCGCCCTCAAGCAAAGAAGCCTTCATGGACTTAAGCTCGCCCAAAAGCTTCTTAAGCTCGGCAACGGTTGCACTCTCGTCGCCGGAAATTCTTCTCTTTGCAAGGTCGAGAGAAACCGAAACGACAGATTCGTCCAATTCTCTGTAGCCTTCAACGTTTTTATAAACGTAATCAACACGCTCTGTGTGAATACGGTGATTTTCAGAGCGTGTAGAGTCGTAGTAATGCATTATGGAATCATATTGTGAATTGGTAAGTGCCATGATATCTCCTATGTGGTGCGTGACAATTACTGAACGAAAGTCTTTTCAAGCTCGTCGAAGTTGTAATCGGTTCTCTCAAAAGAGTTGAAAGAATTCGAGCCGACAGCCTGACGCATTGAAGACTTTCTGCCGGTAAAGGAGCTGTCGCAGGTTGCGATATCCGAAAGGGACTTAACGCCCGCATTGTTCCAGGCGGTAAGAATCTTATCGCAATATTCAAGTCTGTGTGAATCGGTAGCCTTAACCGTGCGGTTGCAGGCCTCGTCGATAACGTCCAAAGGAAGACCGTACTCCTCGTGCCAGCGGATAGCGTAATCAGCCTCGGCCTTAACCGGAGTGGAGTTCTTTCCGAGGGACTTCAAAATGGAGTAAACGTATTTCTTGTATCTGTTCGGACCCTTTGCCTTCAAGTCGGCAACGCTTTCAATGCCCTGTTCTTTCCAACTGATGGCCACCTTGGTGATGTAGCGAAAATCCTTTGAGCCCTGGTCGATGCAATATTGTAATAAGTAGTCAATAAATTCACATGAGAAATGTAATTCATCATGGAAAAACAAAAGACTCTGCATATCCGAAGGTGTCAATAACTTGCCAAGATATGCTTCCGCAACGAGAAGAATCTGTGCGGTCGAAGGATCGTTCTTGAATTCGCTTAAGCGGTTTCTTGAATAAGCAGGCAGCTTATCATATGAATAAGCGGGTGCCTCCTCCAAAGAATCCTTGGAAGCGGAAATCTTTGCGGCACTTCCTCCGGCCATGGAGCCGATAGAGGAATCGGAAACAATCTTTAAAGGAACAATCTGTCCCTGTGAACGTTCTGTATTAATGAAAGGTCTTTCCTCCGAAGGGGTAAGAAAGCAGACACCTGTAAGAAGTCTTGATTCATTAAATTCCAAAGAAAGGAGATTGCACTTCTCCCAATATTTTAAGGCGCGCATAACCTCACGCTCGGTATGGTTGAAGCGATCTGCGATATCAGAAATGCTTGTAGGAAGGTTAGCGCTCATCATGCGAACAAGATATAGATACACCTTTATCTCGGCTTCATTGGCATCCTTCATATAGTCGTCAATAAAGCGATTCGAGATAACCGTCGAATCTGCGTATGTATCTTTATAAATGTTCAGTAAGCTCATTTAGTTTCACCTTTTTCCCGTTTTTCCGTGCGCCGCAAAAGCTTAGCTCCCTCAGCGCAAAACCGATTGTAGCATAGGATTTTGCAAAAGAAAATGTGGCAATATGACGAAAAAACCGCTGAAAAAATCCCCCGGAAAATCCACCGGAAAAGTGGAAAATGTGGATAATTTTTTCAAACGCCGAAATAAAGGCATTTCTTCAAAAAAAAATATCCACAGCTTTTGCTTGTCAAGGGCAAAACAAAAATTGTGGATATGTTGATAACTTTTATTTTGTTATGGAATCACTGATTTTTACTACATCTCCGGCACCCATAGTTATCAACAAGTCACCGTTGATACAATTTTTGTGTAAAAATTTTTCGATGTCGTCGAAGGATGAAAAATAATCACAAGTCACACCGGCTTCTTTAAGCTTCTCAAAAAGAGTGAGTGAATTACAACCGTAAATATCTTTCTCGCGGGCGGCGTAAACATCTGTAAGCACCACACGGTCGGCAAGCGAAAGAGCCTTGACAAACTCGGGAAGCAACGCCTTGGTACGAGTGTAGGTGTGTGGCTGGAATACAACCCATAACGTGTTGTGCTTAAGCTTTGAGGCTGCATTTAAGGTAGCCACGATTTCATCGGGATGATGTGCATAATCGTCGATGACACGAACGCCGTTAAAGCTTCCCTTGTGCTCGAAACGACGCTTTGAACCGCCGCAGTTTTTAAGGGCGTTTGTAATACCGGAAACGGAAAGGCCCAAATGAAGCGAAGCGGCGATTGCCGAAAGGGAGTTTACAACGTTGTGAAGGCCGGTCACCCCAAGAGTAATCGGGAACGACTCGCCTGACTTTTTAACGTGGCATATGAAAGAAGGATGACCTTCTTCATCAAATGTAATGTCCGTTGCGTAATAATCGGAAGCTTCCTTAAGACCGAAAGTCACATAAGGACACTTAATGTCCGAAACAACTTCCGAAAGCTTGTCAATCTCGTCGTTGATGACCAAAAGACCGTCTTCGGGAAGCTTGTTGGCAAAAAGTCTGAAGGAATTTCTGATATCGTCGATGTCTTTGAAGAAATCGAGATGATCTTCCTTGATGTTCAAAATGATGCTTATCTTGGGGAAGAAACTCAAAAAGCTGTTCGTGTACTCGCAAGCCTCGAAAACAAAATAATCATCCCCGCCGACTCTCAAATTGGAGCCGATTGATTTCACGATACCGCCGACGGAAAGCGTAGGGTCGAGATTCTCGTGAAGGAAAATCTCACTTAACATGGTCGTTGTGGTCGTCTTGCCGTGTGTGCCGCTTACGGCAACGGGCATTTTATAGTTCTTCATAAGAAGACCCAAAAAATCCGCACGCGACATGTGTACAGCCTTTTTGTTGTTCATCATGCCGATGTATTCGGGATTGTTCTCTCTGATGGCGGCGGTGTAAACAATGACATCAACGTCATCTTCGACATGGCAGGAATCCTGGTCGTAATAAATCTTTGCACCCATGCCCTCGAGCTCTCTTGTGAGGTCGCTTTCGTGAGCGTCGGAGCCGGAAACCTTAAAGCCTTTTGTGAGCAGAATATTTGCGATTCCGCTCATGCTGATTCCGCCGATTCCTATAAAATATGTATGAAAGGGTTTGCTAAAATCGATATCCATTTCGTTAATTTCCTTATGTCAAAATAAAAATAATCTCATTACTGAAAATATATACCACTTTATGGGTTAAAAGGCAACTTTTTAGATGCGCAAACAGTTGCGGAAAGCCGAGTTTTGAGGTACACTTTTTATATATTATGTAAATGAGGAAAATGTTTTTATCAGGGTACGTCATAAGACTGTGAGTATGCCGGATAATCCACATAAAATGTATTAGTGAGGTAAGCGGAATGATTAAAAAAGAGATGATTGCCATGCTTCTTGCAGGCGGTCAGGGAAGCCGACTGGGCGTTTTGACATCCAAAATGGCCAAGCCTGCCGTTCCTTTCGGAGGAAAATATCGAATCATAGATTTTCCTTTGTCAAACTGTATTAATTCGGGAGTAGATACCGTGGGTGTTTTAACCCAGTATCAGCCTCTTAGATTGAATACACATATAGGTATCGGTATTCCGTGGGACTTAGACCGTAACATCGGTGGTGTTACCGTGCTTCCGCCCTACGAAAAGAGCGCCAACAGCGAGTGGTACACAGGTACTGCCAATGCAATCTACCAGAATATCGATTACATGGAAACTTATAATCCCGAGTATGTCCTGATTCTTTCGGGCGACCATATTTATAAGATGGATTATGAGGTAATGCTTGACTATCACAAGTCACACAACGCCGAGGTTACTATCGCCGTTATGCCTGTTCCGATTGAGGAAGCAAAGCGTTTCGGCATCATGATTACCGATGAAGACAGAAAGATTACCGAGTTTGAGGAGAAGCCCGAGAACCCCAGAAGTAATCTTGCCTCCATGGGTATATACATTTTTAATTGGAAGACATTAAAGGAAGCCTTGATTGCAATGGCCGATCAGCCGGCTCTTGACTTCGGCAAGCACGTTATTCCGTATTGCCACAAGAAGGGTGCTCCTTTGTATGCATACGAGTTCAACGGCTATTGGAAGGATGTCGGAACCTTGGAATCATATTGGCAGGCCAACATGGAGCTTATCGATATCGTTCCCGAGTTTAACCTCTACGAAGAGTATTGGAAGATATACACTAAAAGTGATGCGCTTCCGCCGCAGTATTTTTCAACCGACAGTATCGTCGAGAGAAGTATCGTAGGCGAAGGCTGCGAGATTTACGGCAAGGTTTACAATTCCGTAATCGGCTGCAATGTTACGATCGGTAAGGACGCCGTTATCAGAGATTCGATTATCATGAACGGCACAAGCATCGGAACGGGTGCAGAGTGCTATAAAGCAATTATTGCGGAAAATGCTGTCATTTCAGACAATGCCAAGCTTGGTATGGGCGATGAAGCCGAAAGTGATGTTAACCCCGGTATTTACAATTCCGGTCTCGTTACCGTAGGCGAGAAGTCATTTATACCCGAAGGCGTAGTAATCGGCAAGAATACAGTTATTGCCGGTACCACAGGACCGGACGATTATCCCGGTGCACGCCTCGAAAGCGGTAAATCGATTATAAAGGCAGGTGACGAGAAATGAGAGCTATAGGAATTGTTCTTGCGGGCGGAAACAGTCATAGAATGAGAGAACTCTCATATAAGCGTGCGGTTGCCGCAATGCCCATAGCGGGAAGCTACAGAAGTATCGACTTCGTACTCAGTAACATGTCCAACTCACATATTCAGAAGGTTGGCGTATTTACACAATATAATGCGGGAAGTCTCGGCGAGCATTTGAGCTCTTCAAAATGGTGGGACTTCGGACGTAAGCAGGGCGGACTTTTTGTTTTTACACCTACGGTTACCGCAGAGAATCATTCGTGGTACAGAGGTACTGCCGATGCTCTTTATCAGAACATCGATTTTCTTCGTAACAGCCACGAGCCGTACGTTGTAATTGCTTCCGCAGACTGCATTTACAAGATGGATTACAACAAGATTCTTGAGTACCACATCGACAAGAAGGCCGACATTACCGTTGTGTGCCGTGATGCCGATGACATCAAGAATCTCGACCGTTTCGGAACCGTTAAGATGAACGAGGACTATCGTATCGAGGAGTTCGAGGAAAAGCCCATCGTCGCAAGATCTTCGACGATTTCCTGCGGTATTTACGTTATCAGAAGACGTGCGCTCATCGAAATGATTGAAAAGTGCGCCGAGGAAGATCGTTACGATTTCGTAAGAGATGTCCTGATTCGTTTCAAGGATATCAAGAGAATTTACGGCTACAAGCTTAAAGATTACTGGAGAAATATCGCTTCGGTTGAAGATTATTACAACACGAACATGGACTTTTTGAAGCCCGAAATTCGTGATTTCTTCTTCCGCCAGTATCCGGATATTTACTCCAAGGTGGATGATTTACCCCCTGCCAAGTACAACATGGGCGCAAGCATCAGAAACAGTCTTGTTGCGAGCGGTACCATCGTAAACGGAACGGTTGAGGATTCGGTAATCTTCAGGGAAACTTATATAGGAAACAACTGCTACATCAAAAACTCCATTATTCTTAACGATGTTTACATCGGGGACAATTCACGAATCGAGAACTGTATCGTGGAAAGTCACGGCACGATAAGAGCCAACTCCGAGTACAACGGCGGTGATGAGATTGCAATTGTCGTTGAGAAGAATGACAGATATGTAATGTAAGGATTAAGCGGGGATGTCACAGGCATCCCCGCATTTACGCGTTTATAAAGAGGTAAGTTAACGACATGTTCATTATAGTAGGTTTGGGAAATCCCGGAAAAGAATACGACAACACAAGACACAATATGGGCTTTAGGGTAATCGACAGATTGAGCGACAAGTACGGAATAGACGTTACTGCAAAAAAGCACAAGGCACTTGTCGGAAAGGGCGTTATAGACGGCAACAAGGTAGTACTTGCAAAGCCTCAGACCTTCATGAACTTAAGCGGCGAGAGCGTAAGAGAGCTTCTGGATTTTTACAAGGTTGATGAAACTTCGGAGCTTATAATTGTTTACGACGACATCACTCTTGATGTGGGTAACATCCGCGTTCGCAAGAACGGAAGTGCGGGCGGTCATAACGGCATGAAGAGCATTATTGCTCATGTGGGACACAACGAATTCATGAGGGTTCGCGTGGGAATAGGTGAGAAGCCGCCGAAGATGGACCTTGCCGACTGGGTTTTGGGACATTTCCCGAAAACCGATGAAGAAGGCGTAAACGAGGGAACACTTAAAGCAACAGAAGCTTTGCTGATGCTTATGGACGGCAAGGTTGACGATGCAATGAACCGTTTCAACAGAAAGGTTGAAAGAGACTGATTATGAAAGCTGTACTGGCACCTTTAAATGAGCTTGAGGGCTTTATAGAGGTATCAAATGTAATTAAATCACGAGAAAAATCCGCATTGATAACCGGATGTGTAGATTCCCAGAAATGGAATCTTGCATTCGGTCTTTGTGCTTCTTATAAGAACAGAATTATTGCCACTTATAACGATGTACGTGTGCGCGAAATATATGAAGATGTGGTGCTTTACGATAAGAATGCCTGCATTTATCCCGAGAAGGATATGATTTTCTATCAGGCGGATATTCACTCAAACCTTATCGTGAAGGACAGAATGTGCGTTATTAAGCGTGTGCTCATGGGACTTCCCTGCACCGTTGTCACGACCTTCGGGGCACTTATGAACGTAACTGCCGACATTGAGCGCATAAGAGGCAACATGCTCAAGTTAAGTGTGGGGGATACGATATCGGAAGGAGGTCTTTCGAAGATTTTTCTTTCGCAAGGATATGAGCGCACACATCAGGTAGAGCAAAGCGGACAGTTTTCCATAAGAGGCGGTATTGTCGATGTGTTTGACCTTACCGAGGAAAATCCGTATCGAATTGAGCTTTGGGGCGACGAGATTACGTCAATTCGAAGCTTTGACGCGGAAAGTCAGCGCTCGGTCGAAACGCTTGAAAGCATCACGGTTTTTCCCGCAACGGAGCTGCCGCTTTCGGAAGATGAGCTTCTTGACGGTCTTTCGCTTATTAAGAAGGATGCAAAGAAGCGAATCGAGTGGTTTCGCGAGAACACCATGCCTGAAGAGGCGACAAGACTTTCGAAGCTTTTGGACAACGTAACCGAGGAAATTACCGAGCTTCCGTGGGTGTTTAACGCCGACAGCTACATAAACTATTTCGTGCCGGGCAGAAACTCGCTTGTTTCCTTCTGGGAGGATGCCGTTTTTATCCTCGATGAGCCTTCGAGAATAAAGGAAAGTGTTCTGGCACTCGAGACCGAGTTTAAGGAAAGCATGCAGAATCGTTACGATAAAGGATACATTCTTCCCGGACAGATGAACGTGCTGCTTTCTTTTGACGAAGTAATGGACAGGATAAAAAAGTGTCATATCCTTCTTTTAAGCACGCTTCCCACAAGAGTTACGCTCGTTAAGCCCGACACTAAGCTAGAAATCAACACGCGAAGTCTTCCGTCCTACAACGGGGATTTCCCGGGCCTTTTAAGGGATTTGAAGGCGTTTCGCCGAAAGGACTACAGGGTTGTTATTCTCTCGGGCTCGCGTACAAGAGCAAAGCGTCTCTCGGCCGATTTGACCGACAATGAAATTATTACGTTTTACAACGAAAATCCCCTGAGGGAGCTTCAGCCCGGCGAGATTATGACCGCCTACGGCAAGCTTAAGAAGGGCTTTGAATATCCTGAAATCAAGCTGGTTGTCATTGCCGAAACCGACATTTTCGGTGACGAACATAAACACAGAAAGAAAACACGCCTCTACGAGGGTGCGAAGATTACGGATTTCAACGATCTTCACTACGGCGACTACGTTGTTCACGAAAGACACGGCGTCGGCGTTTATCGCGGTATCGAAAAGATTGAATCCGACAAGGTAATCAAAGACTACATGAAGATTGAGTACAAGGACGGCGGAAGTCTTTATGTCCTTGCGACCGCTGCGGACTCAATTATGAAATATGCATCATCCGACGCAGCCAAGCCCAAGATTAACAAGCTCGGCAGCGTTGAGTGGAGCAAGACCACGCAGAAGGTTAAGGGAGCGGTTGAAGAGGTTGCCTCCGAACTTGTCGACCTTTATGCGAAGCGTCAGTTTGAAAAGGGCTTTCAGTTTTCCGAGGACACGCCCTGGCAGAAGGAGTTTGAAGAACTGTTCCCGTACAACGAAACGGGCGACCAGCTTGCGGCGATTGAAGCCACCAAGAAGGATATGGAAAGCACGAAGATTATGGACCGACTTATTTGCGGCGACGTAGGTTTCGGAAAGACCGAAATCGCGATTCGTGCTGCCTTCAAAGCGGTTTCCGACGGTAAGCAGGTAGCACTTTTGGTGCCGACTACCATTCTTGCGCAGCAGCATTACAATACGATTGCCGCCCGCATGAAGGACTTCCCTGTTCGCGTGGACCTGATGTCCCGGTTTGTACCCAAGACCGCCCAGGCGAAGACCATAAAGGACCTTGAAAACGGCACGGTTGACATCCTGATAGGAACTCACCGCATCCTTTCTTCGGACATTAAGTTTAAGGACCTCGGCCTTTTAATTATCGACGAAGAGCAGCGTTTCGGAGTTACGCATAAAGAAAAAATAAAAAATCTCAAGTCCAACGTGGATGTTTTAACCCTGACCGCTACGCCGATACCCAGAACTTTACACATGAGCCTTTCGGGTATTCGCGACATGAGCGTTCTCGAGGAAGCCCCCAACGACCGACTTCCGATACAGACATATGTCATGGAATACGACGACGAGATGGTCAGAGAAGCCATCAACCGAGAGCTTACAAGAGGCGGACAGGTATTCTATGTTTACAATCGAGTAAATAACATCGAAGACATCGCAGGCAATGTTCAGAAGCTTGTGCCGAACGCAAGAGTCGGCTTCGCACACGGCCAGATGGCGGAAGCACAGCTTGAACGCATTATGTACGATTTTATTAACGGCGACATCGATGTACTTGTATCCACAACGATAATCGAAACGGGAATAGATATCCCCAACGTAAACACGATGATTATCCACGATTCCGAACTTTTGGGACTTTCACAGCTTTATCAGTTAAGAGGTCGTGTCGGCCGTTCCAACCGTACGGCATATGCGTTTTTGATGTATAAACGTGACAAGATTCTTTCTTCGGATGCGGAGAAGAGACTTCAGACTATCCGTGACTTTACGGCCCTGGGTTCCGGTTACAAGATAGCCACCAGAGACCTCGAGATAAGAGGTGCCGGTAACGTACTCGGCAAATCCCAGCACGGTCATATGGCGGCAGTAGGCTATGACCTTTATTGCAAGCTTTTAAATAAAGCCGTTATGCGTAAAAAGGGTGTGGAGGTCAAGGTTGAGCAGGAGTGCTCGGTGGATGTTGACGTTGATGCATACATCGGTCCCGACTACATCGCCAACGAGCTTGTTAAGCTTGACACTTACAAGAAGATTGCCGGCCTTTTAAACGAGACGGAATGCAGCGAAATGGAAGACGAGCTTAACGACCGTTTCGGTAAGCTTCCTCAAAGCGTTACGAACCTTATTGATATCGTAAGGCTCAAGATTCTTGCCAAAGACCTCGGTATTACTGATGTCAGAGGACTTAAGGGAGAGATAACGATAACGTTTTTGCAAAACGCGCCCATTAAAGTCGAAAACATCGGGCAGCTTTTGAGAAAACACAATCCGTATCTTAAACTCAATACCAAGGGCTTACCCATCTTTGTATACAAGTATTATCCTACCGGCGAAGTCCTTTCCGATGAACAATTGCTGCTCAAAAATACAAGGATGATTTTGCAGGATATGCATGATATTTTGCTCTAAAGCAATTCACAAGAAAGTACGATTTTATGTACTGTTGTATTTATTTTGCACACATGCCTTGAATATTGCGCAAATATTATTAAATTTTGCTAATTACTAATTAATGTATTGAGTATAGACTTGTATCTTGATAGTATATTTAGGGCATTGTGTATACAAAAGGCATGGGGTGTAAATGAAACAGTATAAGGATATTTTTAAGAAGCTGACGTTGCTCACGCAATTGGGCTTATCGGTTATAATGCCGCTTCTTCTGTGCTTACTCGGATGCATGTATCTGACACAGAAAACCGGCATCGGCGTTTGGATATACATTCCGGGATTTATCCTGGGGCTCGGCAGTTCATTTATGACAGCCTACAAGTTTTACAAGTCGGTTATCGAGAAGGATTCCCGTGATAAGTCCGACAACAAAAAGGTGTCTTTCAACAAGCATATTTGATGGAGTTTATTAAACAGATGGCCAGTATCCAACCTGCAGTGAAAAAAGAAACACTTAACGTAACAATCAGTACAGCTATCGGCGTGGTTATCATGTGGATAGTTTTTGTTTTGCTTAAAATTCTTCTTCCGGATTTTTATTCGGACATTAAGTTATATACCGTATTTTTAGGTGGCTTGTGCGGCGGCGCCATTGCCGTTTTAAATTTCTTTTTTATGGGTATTACGGTTCAGAGGGTTGCCTCGGAAACCGACGAGAAGAATGCACGGGCAATAATGAAAATGAGCTATACAAGGAGACTGCTGATACAGATTGTCTGGATTATCGTTGCGATTTGCGCACCGTGCTTCCAGTTTATCGCAGGTATTGCACCCTTGTTTTTCCCAAGCTTCGGTATCAAGCTTACGGGAATTATAAAAGCTAAAAAAGCCAACGCAAAAAGCGATTTACAAAAGCTTGACGCTGAAGCGAACAATACGAACAACACTGAAGAAATTCAGGATAACGTAGAAAACAATAATAATACAGGAGGTGAAGCTTAACAAAGATGGAAGTTAATATTGTCGGCCCCAAGGTCTATTTTGAAATCCCGATTGATATACCGGTGCTGGGTCGGCTCCAGATCAGTGAAACGCTTGTGATAAGCTGGCTGGTAATGCTTATTATTTTGGGACTGTGCATTTTCTTTACGCACAACCTGAAAGTTGAGAACATTTCCAAGAGACAGGCTTTGGCAGAAATGATAGTTGAGACTGCCGATAAGTTCGTAATCGGAAATATGGGCGAGAAATTCGCTCACCTGATTCCGTTTGTATCGGCTCTGTTCGCTACAAGTATTATTTCGAACCTCATAAGTTTGCTGGGATTTCGAAGTCCCACCGCAGATTTAAATACCGAAGCTGCCTGGGCAATCGTCGTATTTACGATGATTACGGCACAGAAGATTAAATCGAGTGGTCTTGGCGGCTACCTTAAGGGTTTCACGCAACCGATTCCGGTAATGACACCGTTCAACGTTTTGTCGGAACTTGCAACGCCTATCAGTATGGCGTGCCGTCATTTCGGTAATATTTTGTCGGGTGTCGTTATTAACGGCTTGATTTACGGAGCACTTGCTCTTGCGAGCTCCGCACTTTTGGGACTTATCCCCGGTGTAGTAGGTGATTTTCTTTCGAACATTCCTATTCTCGCGGTCGGTATTCCCGCAATTACGTCCGTTTATTTCGACTGGTTCTCAGGTGCCATGCAGGCGTTCATATTCTGCATGCTGACTACGATGTATATCGCCAATGCATCTGAAGGTTAATGTTTTTGTTTTGACTTAAAAAAATTATTTTATCTTTTAGGAGGAAATTAATATGGATTATTCAGTACTTGCAAAAGGTATTGCACTTGCAGGATGCGCAATTGGTGCAGGTCTTGCACTTATCGCCGGAATTGGCCCCGGTATCGGTGAAGGTAACGCAGTAGCTAAGGCTTTGGAAGCTATCGGTCGTCAGCCCGAATGTAAGGGTGATGTTACTTCAACAATGTTACTTGGTTGTGCTATCGCAGAAACAACAGGTATTTACGGTTTCGTTACCGGACTTTTGCTTATCTTCGTTGCACCCGGTATGTTCATGAAGCGTCTTGGTTAATATAGGTTAATAAAAGCAGGAGGTTATAAAGCGTGAATTATCAAGAGTTGGTTACAATAGTGCCTTGGACCCTCATTGCGCAGATACTTAACCTTTTTATCACGATGTTGTTGATTAAGAAATTTTTATTTAAACCCATTCGCAACGTACTTCAAAAGCGCCAGGAGCTCGCTGATGAGAAAATCAGAGAAGCTACCAAGGCCAGCGAAGAGGCAGCTGCCATAAAGGCAGAGTACGAAGCCAACATTCAGAGTGCGCGCGATAAGGCGAACGACATTATCTCTACAGCACAGAAGACAGCTCAGGTTCAGAGCGAACAGATCTTAAAGGAAGCTTCCGAAGAGGCTGTTGCTATTAAATCCAAGGCTGAGGCAGATATTGCACTTGAGAAGCGCAAGGCTGTTAACGAGATAAAGGATGAAATTGGTAGTATCGCAATGGAGATTGCCGGAAAGGTAATCGAACGCGAGATCTGCGAAGATGACCACACGAAACTTATTGATGAGTTTATAGAAAATGTAGGTGAGCAAGCATGACAGAATATGCCAGAGTTTATGGCGGAAGTCTCTATGATCTTGCCGCCGAAGAAAAACTTGCGGATATCATAATGGAACAGATGCTTGAAATGAAGAAGCTTTTCAGGGAGAATCCCGATTATTTAAAGCTTCTGTCCGAACCTTCCGTTAAGAAGGACGAGCGTTTGAAACTTATCGAGGATGCGTTCGGCAGTCAGGCAGAGAGGTATCTTGTCAGCTTTCTTAAAATATTGTGTGAAAAAAATCTCTTGAGAGAGTTTGAAGGTTGTCTTGAAGTATTCAAGAACCGTTACAACGAAGATCACGGTATTACGGAAGCAGTTGTTACAAGTGCCGTTAAGTTAACTGATAACCGGCTTGCAGCTTTGAAGGCCAAGCTTGAAAAGACAAGCGGTAAGAGAATTACCCTTACCGAAAAAATTGATCCTTCAATTATTGCAGGCTTGAAAGTTGAAATGGAAGGAAAGCTTTACGACGGTTCCGTTCTCGGACGTCTTGAAGGCATTTCCGGAAAACTCAATGAAACTATTATGTAAGGATGGAATGGAAATATGCAATTAAAACCTGAAGAAATATCCACGGTCATCCGAAGCCAGATCAAATATTACGAAAACACTATAAAGCAGAACGAGACAGGTACGGTTCTTAACGTCGGCGACGGTATCGCCCGTGCAAGCGGTCTTGTAAACTGTATGGCCGGCGAGCTTCTTGAATTTGAAGACGGAAGCTTCGGTATGGCTCAGAACCTTGAGGAAAACAGTGTTTCTATCGTATTATTCGGTTCCGACGAGAAAATTGGAGAAGGTCAGACCGTAAAACGTACAGGTAAGGTCGTATCCGTACCTGTAGGAGAAGCCATGATCGGTCGTGTTGTTAATGCACTCGGCCAGCCTATCGACGGCGCAGGTCCTATCGAGACTGATCAGTACAGAGCTATTGAAAGTCCCGCACCCGGTATCTGCGAAAGACAGTCGGTATTTGAACCCCTTCAGACAGGTATCAAGGCAATTGACTCAATGATCCCCATTGGAAGAGGTCAGCGTGAGTTGATTATCGGAGACCGTCAGACAGGAAAGACAACAATCGCAACAGATACAATCATTAACCAGAAGGGTAAGGATGTTATCTGTATTTATGTAGCAATCGGACAGAAGAGATCAACCGTAGCAGGTCTTGTCGAAAATCTTCAGAGAAACGGCGCCATGGACTACACAATTGTAGTTGCAGCTACCGCATCCGAAGCAAGCCCTCTTCAGTACATAGCTCCTTATTCGGGCTGTGCAATGGGTGAGTACTTCATGTACAAGGGAAAGCATGTCCTCGTCATTTACGATGACCTTAGTAAGCACGCTGTTGCTTACCGTGCACTCTCTCTTCTGATTCGTCGTCCCCCGGGACGTGAAGCATACCCCGGTGACGTATTCTACCTCCACTCAAGACTTCTTGAGCGTGCCGCTAAACTTGACGAGGCACACGGAGGCGGATCACTTACGGCATTACCTATTATTGAAACACAGGCAGGTGACGTTTCCGCGTACATTCCTACCAACGTTATTTCAATTACCGACGGACAGATATTCCTTGAGACGGAATTATTCCACTCAGGTGTTATGCCCGCTGTTAACCCCGGTATTTCAGTATCCCGTGTAGGTGGTAATGCTCAGATTAAGGCAATGAAGAAAGTTGCCGGTACCTTAAAGCTTATTTATTCACAGTACAGAGAACTTCAGGCATTCGCACAGTTCGGCTCAGACCTTGATGCTGATACAAAGTCACGTCTTGATCAGGGAGCACGTATCGTGGAAGTTTTGAAACAGAATCAGAATTCACCTGTTCCTGTTGAAAAGCAGATTGCAATCATTTATGCCGTTACCAAGAATATTCTTGCAAAGGTTGACGTTGCTGCCGTTAAGGCTTACGAAGAAGGTCTTTACACCTTCCTTGATACCGACGTTGACGGTACGGCTGCAATGGAAGCAATCCGCACTTCCAAGAAGCTTGAAGCAGATACCGAAGAAAAGCTTAAAGCTGCTATCGAAAGATATACCGAGAATTTTATTGAAACCAGCAAATAATGTGACGAGGAGGAAAGCTAATGGCTGCAAACATGAAAGCGGTAAAGCTGCGTATTAAAAGTGTTTCAAACACTATGCAGATTACCAAGGCAATGGAACTTGTAGCATCCTCCAAGCTGCGTAAAGCCAAGGAACGTTCCGACAGGTGTCGTCCTTACTTCACCGAGTTATATGAAACATTAAAAGGCATTGCCAACGGAAATACGGATTTCTCGTCCGTATATGCCAAGGATAATACCAATGCCAAAGAATGTTATCTCGTTATAGCAGGTGACAGAGGCCTTGCGGGCGGATATAACAGTAACCTTTTCAAATGTATGGAAGCCGATGCCAAGGGCAAGGACTATTGTGTACTTCCCATCGGTAAGAAGGCGGTTGAATATTTCAAGCGTCGCAAGGTTTCCATCGTATCTGCGGATTTTGCACAAATTGCAGATATTTCGGTAGGCGACTGTTTTGAGATAGCAAATCTTTTATGTGCCGAATTCAAGAAAGGAAGCTTTGGCAAACTGAACCTTGTTTATACAGAGTTTGTTTCCATGCTTTCACAGCAGCCCCACGTGGTTGCTACTCTTCCTTTAACGGAACTTACCAAGAAGGAAGAAAATACTCCGGTTCGTAAACTTATCCTTTATGAGCCCGACAGTTCCGAAGTATTCGACACAATTGTTCCCGAGTATCTTGCGGGCGTAATTTACGGTGGTGTATGTGACAGTTTGGCAAGTGAGCAGGCGGCAAGACGTACTGCAATGGAATCGGCAACCGGTAACGCCGAGGAAATGATTGAAAAGCTGAACTTAAATTACAACCGTGCACGTCAGGCAAGCATTACGCAGGAAATCACAGAGATTGTTGGAGGTGCCGAAGGCATCTGATAAAGAGACTAAATAAAAGGAGACTATAAATGAGCGAATTACACATTGGCGAGGTTGTGCAGGTAACCGGTCCCGTTCTTGATATTCGTTTCAAGCCCGACGAATTACCCGCTCTGTTAAACGCCATTGAAATCGACAATAACGGCGTAAAGCTCACAGCTGAAGTTGCTCAGCAGGTTGGTGACAACACTGTTCGTTGTATCGCGATGAACTCGACCGACGGTCTTGTTCGCGGAACTTCTGCTGTAGATACAGGCGCTCCCATCTCGGTTCCCGTAGGTGAGCAGTGTCTTGGACGAGTTCTTAACCTTTTGGGTGAGCCCGTTGATAATCTTCCCGCTCCGAAAACCGAGGAAAGATGGTCTATCCATCGTCCCGCTCCCGCTTATGAAGAGCAGGCTGCCGCAACCGAAATCCTTGAAACCGGTATTAAGGTCGTTGACCTTATCTGCCCTTACGCAAAGGGTGGTAAAATCGGTCTTTTCGGTGGTGCCGGAGTAGGTAAGACAGTTCTTATTCAGGAATTAATCCACAACGTTGCTACCGAGCACGGTGGATATTCAATCTTCACAGGCGTTGGTGAACGTACTCGTGAAGGTAACGATATGTACAACGAAATGAAGGAAAGCGGAGTTATCGAGAAGACCGCCTTGGTTTACGGTCAGATGAACGAGCCCCCGGGAGCCAGAATGCGTGTTGGTCTTTCCGGACTTACAATGGCTGAGTACTTCAGAGATGTAAAGAATCAGGACGTGCTTCTTTTCATCGATAACATTTTCCGTTTCACACAGGCAGGTTCAGAGGTTTCGGCTCTTTTAGGTCGTATGCCTTCAGCCGTTGGTTACCAGCCTACACTTGCAACTGAAATGGGTAACCTTCAGGAGCGTATTACTTCTACAAGAAAGGGTTCAATCACATCTATCCAGGCTGTATACGTACCTGCGGATGACTTGACCGACCCCGCTCCCGCAACTACCTTCACTCACCTTGATGCTACCACCGTTCTTTCCCGTGATATCGCATCAATGGGTATTTATCCTGCTGTTGATCCTCTTGATTCAACAAGCCGTATCCTTACTCCCGAAATCGTAGGTAAGGAACACTATGAGGTAGCTCGTGATGTTCAGAAGGTTCTTCAAAGATATAAGGAACTTCAGGATATCATCGCCATCATGGGTATGGATGAACTTTCCGAGGAAGATAAAGTTACAGTTAACCGTGCCAGAAAGGTACAGCGTTTCCTCTCACAGAGCTTCTCTGTTGCCGAGCAGTTTACCGGTCTTCCCGGTAAGTATGTTCCTTTGAAGGAAACACTCAGAGGCTTCAGAATGATCTTAGACGGCGAATGCGATGAGATCCCCGAAAGCTGCTTCCTTATGGCAGGTACTATTGACGATGTATTCGAAAAAGCCAAGAATAATCAGTAAAGGAGGCCTAATGTGAAGACATTTCCGTTAAGCATCGGTACACCCGATGGCCTTCTGTTTCAGGATAACGTTGAACGTGTATGTGTTCGTTCGGTAACCGGTGATCTTGCAATTCTTGCAGACCACATCAATTACTGTACGGCACTTGGTATGGGCGAGGCTGCAGTAGTGCTTGAAGACGGTACCCGCAGAACAGCAGCCTGCATCGGAGGAATGTTAAGCGTTATGGATGGCGCATGCCACCTTCTCGCAACCACCTTTGAGTGGAAAGAAGATATCGATCTTTCCCGTGCCGAGGCCGCCAAGGCAAAAGCCGAAGAACGACTTCAGGCTGACCTCGACGAAAAAGAACTTCGCCTTGCAGAGGCCAAGCTCCACAGAGCACTGGTTCGAATCGGCGTAGCAAAATAAACCTCGGGGACGGGGTTTGTGGTTCATAATGAAATGCTTGAAAAGCAGCAAAGTTTTCCGAAAGGGAAGCTTCGCTGCTTTTTTGTTCGCAACAGTCGGGGAAACATGAAATAAGATATTTATTTATGGGTAAGTTTTGATATAATAATACAAGTGAGAATTTACATTTGAGTGGAGGTTAAGCATGAAAGAAAGAAAACATTTATTCAGAAAGGGAAACAGAAGACTGTTATCGCTGGTTTTGGCTATTGCGGTAATGTTTACAAGTTTTTCTTTTGCACCCATTAAGGCAGAAGCTGCAGATGCGGTAGTGGCATCAGGATATTGCGGTTACGGCGACAATCTTAGGAATGCCCGTTGGGAGGTAAAGGGTGATACTCTTTATATTACCGGTACCGGAAAAATCGATGGAACTGCGATGCAGCCGAATCAAGATACGTTAAACGTGGGATGGAAAAAATGGGAATTATTCAACGATGAAATCAAAACTATTGAAATAGACGAAGGAATCAAATGTATCGGTATCGGCAGTTTTGCCAATATGACCAATTTGAAAACGGTGAAACTTCCCAAATCTTTGGAGATTATTGAAGGATGTGCATTTTTAAACGATGCCTCTATTGAAAAAGTTATCATTCCAATCGGTTCACAGCTTAAGGCTATATATGACGAAATATTTGCATATAATCGCCCTGCTTCCGGAGAAATATGGAGCTCTGCTTTATTAAATGCCGAAAATCTGGAATATTGTATGCTGATTAATAATGGTTGCATTCCGGAAAAATACTATACAAAAGAAAAAAACGGATTGGCTTATTTTGGAAAGATTCTTTTGGGAATTTATGAAGAATATGAAGGCACTAGGGTTGTCATCAAAGAAGGTACGTTAGGTATAGGCGACAATGTCTTTTCACAAAACGACTATATTAATGAAGTTGTATTACCTTCAAGCATTAAGGCAATCAGCCGGGGAGCATTTTCGAATTGCCCCAAATTAGAGACTGTTTCAGCTAACGGAGCGAAACTTGATTATGTAGGAGCAGGCGCTTTTGGAAGTTCTTATTGGGCAAACAGTCAGAACGAAAATGATTATGTTCAACTCAATAATGCATTGATAGAATCTAACATTAGGCAAACTGTTAGTGTAGGAAGCGATATTGACATTATAGCGGATGGTGCTTTTAGTGCATGTAGTACACTCGAAACAGTGAGCTTCGCTTCAGACTCGAAAATAAGGAGTATACCCAACGGATTATTCGCAGATTGTAGAAGTTTGCAATCGATTATTCTTCCGCAAACGATTGAAACAATAGGCGAAAACGCATTTTATAATTGTGCAGCCCTGCAATCGATAAACATTCCTGATTCGGTAAAGACTATTCAAAGGTCGGCTTTTGAAATGTGCAAAAAATTGGGAAATGTAACCGGCGGAAATAATGTAACGGTTTGTGAGCAGAATGCATTTAAATCAACACCTTATGGCGAATTACAAAATGGTAATAATTTGGTTAAGCTCGGAAAGTGCTTGATTACTGCCACATATAAAAACCCGGAAGGTGGAAAGGTTACTCTTCCTTCCGATTGTTGCTGTATAAGCGGAGATGTAAAGTGCTTTAACGTTACGGAATTTGTTATTCCCGAAAGCTATACTCAGTGCTACTCAAGTTGCTTATATTTTGATACAGACGATACGTCATTGCCGAAGAATGAAAGAGCAAAGGTTAACATGACAGCGCCCTGTTCTCTTTCAGTGCTCCCTTATGATATAAATCTCGGTGAAATGAATCCTGTATTCGATGTTCACTGTGTAAAGGATTCTGCTATAGATAATTATCTTCAGATAGCCAAAAAAAAATGGCAAGCAATTGGTTTTCCTTATGATTGTGACATCAGCTACGATCTTTCTCACGCCACAGAACCCGTTAAGAAAAACTTTGTAGAAGCAACCTGTACCAAAGACGGTTCTTACGATGAAGTTATTTGTTGTAAGTATTGCGGACTTGAAAAGTCTTCAGAGCATAAGACCATAAAGGCTACCGGTCACAAGGAAGAAAAGAATATCAAGGCTGCTACGACAAAGAAAGACGGTAAGCTTACAGTTACATGTTCAAAGTGTAAGGAAACTTTAAAAGAAGAAGTTATTCCCAAAGCTTATGTAACGGTTGAAGATACCGCCAAGTATACGGGAAAAACTGTTAAGCAGCCCGTAAAGGTAACCGACAAGAACGGCAAGACAATATCCAAAGACAACTATTCAATAAGCTACAAGAACAACAAGAAAGTCGGAAAAGCTACGGTAACCGTTAAGTTCAAGGGAAATTACTCCGGAACTTCCAAGAATACTTTCGTAATTACCAAGAAGGCAGAAATTCCTTCAGCGGTTAAGTCCTTAAAGCTTAAGGCAGCCAAGAAGGCAATCAACGTATCATGGAAGCCTCTTACCAAGAAGTGCACCGGATACGAAATCCAGTATTCAACAGACAAGAAGTTCTTGAGCAGTGACACCAAGGTCAAGAAGATTACCAAGGCAGCTACCAAGACACTTAAGCTTAGCAAGCTTTCATCCGGCAAAAAGTACTATGTACGTATGAGAGCTACCGCCAAGGATTCCAAGAAGAACACAGTACATTCCGATTGGAGCAAGGC
>JAZUJT010000003.1:0-8456 GCA_045642905.1 Lachnospiraceae bacterium
ATACATTTAGTATAACAGAGAATGGTGAATATACCGTTCGCGTTGGTTTCAATTCCACAGAATGGAAAGACTATTTTGCTTTAAAGTCATTTACGATTACCGATATTGTAAAGGGGCCGAGCGAGTTCAATACTATTAACGCAAAAGATATTAACGTTACAGCAAAAAAGAAAGCTCAGACAGTAAAAATAAAAGCATCGGCATTGGGAAATGCTAAACTCAGTTTTTCAAATAAGAAGATTAAGATTAGTTCCGCTGGTGTAGCTACTATACCTGCCAAGTATGTAGGCACTCTTAAAGTAAGAATAACCTCTGCAGCCACGGACAAATATTATAAAACTTCAAAAGATATACGTATTAATGTAAAACCGGCAAAACCCTCATTAAAGAAAGTCACAAGCAAGACTAAGAAGAAGGTATATGTAAATTGGAACACTGTTGATGTTTGCGACGGATATGAAGTTCAGTATTCAACAAAGAAAGACATGAAGGGCGCAAAGACAGTTTCTGTAAAGAATGCAAAAGCAAAATCATGTGAAATTAAGCTGAAGAGCAAGAAGACCTATTATGTTCGCGTCAGAGCATACAAGAAAGCTTCGGGTAAGAAGATCTATTCGGATTTCAGTACAATAAAGAAAGTTAAAGTTAAATAAATTACCCTTTATTAAGGAGGAGTCATACAGCGACGTATGGCTCTTTTCTTTTGCCCTACTTATAGAATACTCCATTCCCCCTTGGAACTTCGCTCGAAATTTGATAAACTCTACAGTGTCCCATAAATATGAAGCGGGGGTGGAGAAAAATGCTAATCAATTGCTTACTGGTAGGAATCGGCGGATTTGCAGGCTCGGTTTGCAGATATTTAATCAGTCTGATTCCGATAAATGAAAAGTACGCGTTCCCGATAAAGACGTTTGTCACAAACATCCTGGGAGCGTTCATTATAGGACTTATTGTGGCGCTGGCGCTGAAGCGGCCGGAGCTGAATCCGAAGACGACGCTTCTGTTGAAGACCGGCTTTTGCGGCGGCTTCACGACGTTTTCGACGTTTGCACTGGAGTCGTCCGACTTGATTGGAAAAGGCCAGTGGGGCATTGCGACGGCGTATATGATACTTAGCGTTGTGATGTGCGTGCTGGCTGTTATGGCAGCAGAAATGATTGTGGGAAAATAGGCCAAAAGGAACGTCCCCGGCGCAAGGGACACTCCTCCCCATTTGACTTTTTCCCCTCCATATGCTAAATATTATCTGACAAAAGAATAAACACAGTTCATCTGAATTTATATTCGTTACCGAACATACCGCATGACGGTGTGCAAGGTGATAAGGGAATCTCGGTGAAAATCCGTCGCAACAGCCATTACCGTAACTGAGGCGTGACCTCTCAAGTCGGAATGCTTATCGGACTGTGACCTGTAAAAGTCTCTTGGGCAAAGTGAAGAGGTAAGGTAAGGAGCAAGCGGAGAAACCATCCGCTTTGTTGTATTTGAAAAGGATACTGTCCGATAACTTAGGCACTCTTCGCTGAAGGGTGCTTTTATTTTGTCCTTTTGTACAATAAAAACGAAAGGATGTAAACCAAAGTTATGAAAAAAACATCAAAGAAATTACTCACTCTATTATTGGCGGCAACGCTTGCTCTTTCGAGCCTTTCGGCCTGCGGACAGGGCAAAGACGCAGGCAAAACTGCCACCCAAACCATCGAGAATACCCAACCCGACGGCTTGTGGGCGACGGCAACGTATCAGGAAGATACGGAGCTTGGCGAGGGCGCCAAGACATTGACGGTTGAAGTGAAGGCCGACGAGAAGTCGGTAACCTTTACCGTTCATACGGACGGAAAAACCGTCGGCGAAGCATTAATTTCAAACAACCTGATTGCAGGCGACGAAAGCGAATACGGCCTGTACATTAAGAAGGTAAACGGAATTACCGCAGATTATGATGTCGATCAAAGCTACTGGGCATTCTATGTCGACGGCGAATACGCAATGTCGGGTGTAGACACTACGGATATTGTGGAAGGATCGGTATACAAGCTTGAATACAGCAAGTAAAAAAACGCTGACAACTAAAGAGCTTGTTATCTTTGCGATGCTCGGAACGGTGATGTTCTGCTCAAAAATCATCATGGAGTTTCTTCCCAACATTCACCTTTTGGGAATGTTTACGATGACCTACACGGTGGTTTATCGGAAAAAAGCCCTGATTCCAATATACATATACGTCCTTTTAAACGGAGTGTATGCCGGATTCAATATGTGGTGGCTTCCGTACCTTTATATTTGGACAATTCTTTGGGCAGTCACGATGGCTCTGCCGCGCAAAATGTCCAAACGCACCAAGTGCATCGTGTATCCAATCGTCTGCTGTCTGCACGGATTGTGCTTCGGAACGTTGTATGCTCCGGCACAGGCGCTTATGATGGGACTTAACTTCAAGTCGACGATAGCGTGGATAGTGGCGGGACTTCCGTGGGATGCGGTTCACGGCGTAGGAAACCTTGTGGCCGGCACATTGATTTACCCGCTTTCGCCCCTGTTAAACAAACTGTCCAAGAACGATTACATCGCATAACAGTAATTCACGGCCCGGGCGCGTATATCGCGTCTCGGGCCTTTAACTATCCCCACAAAGTGCATTTCACCTCCAAAGTGCATTTCACTTCGGAAAAATGCATTTCACCTCCGGATTAATTGCCACCGACATATCCTCATGCTATTTTAATCTCATAAAAAGGATATGCCCAAAGAAAAACCGTTTTTTCTTTGGCATTAATAAGGAGGAAGTAAAATGAATAAGATCTACAAGAAGAACGAAGTAACATTCGCAATAATATTAATAGTGATTTACGTGGTGGGAACAAGCCTTGCGGAGTCGCTCACCGAGAGCATGGGAATCGCGAAGCTGGTTCCGGCGCTTTTCCATGTTGCGTTCAGCGCGGTAATAATTGCGTGGATTTTTAAGAACGGCCATGCGGAAAAATACGGACTTTCGCTTCCCAAGTATAAGTTAAGCCAAACATGGTTTTTCATCCCGCTTGTATTGGTGGCATGCTTCGGACTTGCCTTCGGAGTAAAGCTTCAGTATGAAATTACGGAAACCGTATTGTTTGTAGTAAGCATGGTTTGTGTGGGATTTTTGGAAGAAATCATTTTCAGAGGATTTCTGTTTGTGGGAATGGCCCGAAAAAACGTTACGAGCGCAATTATCGTATCATCAATCACATTCGGAATCGGCCATATCGTAAATCTCTTTAACGGACAGGACATTTTCAAAACGATTATGCAGATTGTTTTTGCCGTTGCGGTCGGATTTGCGCTTGTTACCATATTTTACAGAGGAAAGAGCCTCTTGCCGTGTATTGCATTTCACGCATTGAACAACTCTCTTTCCGCATTTGAAAAGACCAACGAAGAAATTGCCGCGTCGTTATCGATGAGCGCGGAGCAGTTTGAAATGACGGTAATCGGAATTTTTGTTTTGCTGCTCACAACATATGCAGTGGTCATGACGAAAAAATTGAACGTATCGAAGGAGTAACGCATGCAACTTAAGGTAACCAGGGTACCGATAAGTGAACCGGAAGTGTTGGAAATTCGCTGCCACAAGGTGGGCGACGAGGTTCAGGAAATCATATCTTTCATCAAATCCAGACAGGGCGTCATAAAAGGCCGCAAGGACGGCGGCGAGACGGAAATCCCCGTCATGGACGTGTGCTACATTGAGTCGGTCGACAACCGGACCTATGTGTACACGGTCGGCGATTGTTATGAAGTCGGTATGCGGCTATACGAGTTGGAGCAGATGCTGTCAAAAAGCACCTTCGTGAGGATTCAGAAAGGAATGCTTCTAAATCTCATGAAGGTAAATTCCATTAAACCGGGCCTGAGCGGAAGGTACGTGGCGCTTCTTAAGAACAACGAAGAGGTCATCATTTCCAGAAAATATGTGCCCGATTTTAAGCGGATATTGAGAGGGGGCAATTTTGATGAAACTGAAAAATAGAGCGATGAAGGCGTTTAAACTATATTTTGTCCTGTTCACATTGATTTCGATTTTATTAATGATTCTGGGACTTACGCTGGACGCGGACCGGCAACTTAGCTATTCCGTGTTCGTGTCACCGCTTATTTATGCGGCAGTGGGCGTGCTTCCCGTGCTTATCTTCGATCAGGAGAAGGAGCTTAGCATGAAAGGCCTCGTAATCCGGCGGGTCGTCGTACTGGGGCTTCTCGAAGCGATTTACCTTTATCTTGCGTTCTCGGTCGAAACCATTCCGACCGAAAAACACGGCGTGGTCATCGCAATCGCGCTCGGCATAGCGGTCGTGTACGCTCTCACATATGTGGTCGAGTACATACTCGAATCGCTTGAATCGAAGGAGATGAACGCATATTTAAGCCGCTATCAGAGCATGCAGTTTGAGCCAAAAGAAAAATGAACCCGGATTTCCATTTGAAAGCTCCTTGATTTCGTACTATAATGGTGTGGATTATTGTTTAGGAGATGAAAAATTGGAAAACGTTCAGGAAAACAAAATGGGCGTCATGCCCGTAAACAAGCTGCTTATCAGCATGTCTTTGCCGATGATGATTTCAATGCTCGTTCAGGCACTGTATAACGTCGTCGACAGTATTTTCGTATCGAGAATATGTGAAAACGCACTTACCGCGGTTTCACTTGCGTTCCCGTTGCAGACATTGATGATCGGAGTTGCGATCGGTACATGTGTCGGCGTTAACGCAATTCTTTCAAAGGCACTCGGTGCCAAGGACCAGAACAGAGCCAATCAGGCTGCCCTTAACGGAATATTCCTCGCAGTATTAAGCTATGTTCTGTTTTTAATCTTAGGACTTACGGTTGTAAAACCGTTCTACACAAGCATCACGGATGACCCCGAAATAGTACAGTACGGAATTGATTACATGACAATCGTAATGACAATGTCTTTCGGTATTTTCATGCAGACAATCTTTGAAAGATTGTTGACATCCACCGGACGTACACTGCTTACCATGATTACCCAGGGAACCGGCGCAATTATCAACATCATCCTCGACCCGATCTTCATATTCGGTATGTTCGGAGCTCCCGAAATGGGTGTTAAAGGTGCAGCGGTAGCAACAGTTATCGGCCAGATTGCTGCGGCAATCTTCGCAATTATACTTAATACCACCAAGAATAAAGAAATACAGCTAAGCTTCAAAGGCTTCAGACCGGACATTAAAATGATTAAGGACATCTACGTAATTGCCATTCCTTCAATCGTTATGCAGTGTATCGGTTCCATCATGAACTACGCAATGAACAAAATACTCGTATCGTTCTCGACAACAGCGGTAGCGGTATTCGGAGTATATTATAAGCTTCAGAGCTTCATCTTCATGCCCATCTTCGGCATGAACGGTGGCGTTGTCCCGATTATCGCCTACAACTACGGCGCAGAGAAGAAAGACCGCCTGCTTAAGACCTGGAAGCTTGCCTGGCTCTACTCAACCTTGATTATGACAGTGGGAACAATTCTTTTCGAAGTGATTCCCTCAACCTTGCTCAGATTTTTCGATGCATCCGATTACATGCTTGAAATCGGCGTGCCCGCGCTTCGCATTATCGGCGTGCACTTCCCGGTTGCAGCCTTCTGTATCATCACCGGAACGCTGTTCCAGTCGCTTGGAAAGAGCGTGTACAGTATGGTTACATCGATTATGAGACAGGTAGTTGTTCTTTTGCCTGCAGCATTTTTACTGGCACAGCTTGGCAACGTCGACTACGTGTGGTGGTCGTTCCCGATTGCGGAAGTCATGTCGGCAGCAGCCACGATTTTCTACCTGATACGAATCAACAGGAAAATCATTTCGAAACTGAAATAAATGCGGTTCGGAGAATGATTTGCCCTTAACAAAAGAAAAACCAAACCACCAAAAACTTACGAGGAACCGGCCATGGACAATGAAAACTACACTGTTTACGTACCGTCCTTCAGCTTTGAGAGGAAGAACGGTGCACTTACCAAGTACATATTTCCGTTTGTCGCATTAATAAGCATGTTTACCGTCTCAATTTTCGTGGGAGGATTTGTGGTAGCGTTTGTAAGCTCCTATTTGAAGCTTCCGGTTTCACATCTTGGAGCATATATTTTCGTACCCATTGCGGCATTTGTCCTTTCCACGGGCGTGCTGATTAAGTTTTGCCTTCACTTACTTACGGCCTACAAGTTCGAAGAAGACCGCATAGTTCGGGGCAGACTTTCCAAGGGAAAGGACTCGTCGGGCGTACTTGAGCGCATTCCCGAAGTGGGCGCAAAGCTTCTTTTCGGTTCCAAAGCCGGCAGAATCGTAAAACTGATACGGTTAAACATGAATATGGATTTTGTCGAAACATATTTCGACACCGATGCATACGGCAAAGAGGAATTTTTGCATCCCAAACTTGTGGGTGAGACCAAGCATGAGCTTATCTATGAATGCGACAATGGCAAGAAGCTTCGCATTCTCAAGATATACGAGGACATGTACCGGGAAGAAGGCAGAGACCGAAGCACATTTTTATCGCGAGTAATCATTGTTTCCTTATTTGTCTTGCTGGCAGCACTTATGATTGCGGTGACCGACCTTTCGCTTCTAAGACACAAGACCGTTACCGAGTATGCCCCCGTTATTGAGGCTACGGAAGCGGACATGGAAAAGACGCTTGGGGCGTACGGCTACACCCTTGCCGGCAATGGCGCAACTTACTCAAACTTCAAAAAGCCTGTCGGAGACCGAACCGCCGAAGTGAAGTATTCGTTTGACAAGAATGGCAAAATAAAAAATGTCGACATTCAGTTATACTTCGACGCCGATTCACCTGATTACGAGGGCGAAATCCGGGCAGTCATCGGCACAATGGACGCCGGCTTTTCGGAAAGCGAGCTTGATGAATTCATCGAGGCCGTGGGCAGCAACATTAATGGGGAATACACGAATTACAGGCTGAAATCCGATAAATATATTCTTACGCTCGGCACCAGCGGAGAGTACGCAGACATACATTAAGGTGCAAGGGATAAGAGAAGGAGGTTTTTAATGAAATGAATGATTTGTTTTCCTTTTTGGAGAAATTCGGGGTGGACAATAATATTGTAATCCATGATGAAACGGATGCAATTCTCTATGATGGCAAACTTGGCGATGTACCGCAAAGGGTTATGAATATGGCGCGGGTAATTGATGGGTCGGCAAATGTAGAAGGTGATCATTTATCCGTAAGCATACAGAAAAAGTGAGTATGGTAAACCACACAAAATCTGTAGGGAGCAAAGAGAAATCTTGTGCTCCCTGTTTTTTCTTTTGCAACTAATGACCTTTATTTGCATTATGATCGTGACGAGGTGATGACAATTACTATGTTAGTGAATTTTGAAAACAATGGGGAAATAATATTAGAAAAGTACAAAGACCATCCGGCTGTAAAAAATCTTATTGCCGAATATCATCGTCTTGTAAACGAAAGAAATGCAAAATGGGAAAGAGCACATATGATGCAAGTTAACAACGGATCCGTTAATGATAAAGTGTCAGATGATTTCTTTGAAACAACCGCAAAAGAAATAGCCTTATACGATGAAATAATGGATATAATTGATGCGCTAAAAAAGAAAGGGAATCGTAATGATTGATAATATAAGTTTAGAAATAAAAATTGCCTCTCCTGCCTGACCCACAAGAGAGGCGTTCTTCATAAGAAGAATATAAGTTTCAACTTTCGGGAGCATCCGCTTTGAAGCGGATGCCTAAGCCATATTTATCGTAACATAGGCGATAATGAAATACAATTATATTGATTCTGATTTTTTCTCTTTTCTTATTTATTTTGCGTCAACGCTTTTCTTCTTGGTAAGGCAACTGAATGCAACTGCAAGTGCTGCGAAAGTTGCGGTTGAAGCTGACCAGTCAATAATTCTTCCGCCTCTGATGCAGGAAGCGATGTCTGCGATGGTTGCAAGAATTGCTACTACTAATACTGCGATTAAGATTGCTGTGATTTTGTTTGTCTTTGTCATTTTCTTTGTCATGATATTTATCCTCTTTTCGTTAAATGGTTTTTAGTTTTGTGTGGTTGTCTTGTTCAACCTTGTGACTTCAGTATAACGGGTTACGAGGATAGGTGAAATCGATTTGGCTTACAGTAAACTTACGGTTTTGTAAGGAAGAAAGAGAAGCGGTTATTTAGCACTCTGTTGCAGTGTTGCAGTGTAACAACAAAAAAACAAGAACAAGTGTTCGAGAAAATTATTGAGATTTTTCTATTGGTATGGTAGAATAATATTGCGACTTAAATGTATTTTTTAATTCCAGTTCTACCCCTTGTGTAAGATTAAATTCCATATAGGTCGAATTTACTCACGCATACATTTTTGCCATATTGATTGTCTTGATTTGTACTCTATATAATGAACATGCAGCTGATTGCC
>JAZUJT010000004.1:0-33373 GCA_045642905.1 Lachnospiraceae bacterium
AAGGGTTGAACAAAAACGTTAGGAAGCATATTAAGAGCAAAAACTATTGCAGACCACGCAGCACTATGGGTTATTTGGTATACAATCCACGTAAAGGCGATGGATTCAACCGAATCTCCAAATCTATTAATCAGATTTGAAAACAACAGTTTTCTATATTCTTTGTTTTTGAGGATATCTATATACAGTCCTCTGGTTTTTCCGTTTTTCATTATGCAAATCTCCTTATTTCGTATCTGATCTACGAATAAGCTTATCGAAAAACGGTCACTATTATAATACACTATTTGTATCGGCCGAGAAAGAAAAACTTTCCTATCTGGAAACACCAACTTGCTCTTAACTTCATGGATTGCAACTATTCGCTTCCTCAGAGCCGTTATAGTTGTATCTACTTATTCCGCCCACTTGTGGCATTATTATTCATTTCTGCTTGTCGACTATAGAATCATGTACGATTACCCTGTCAAGGGTGCTTTGCACCGCACAGCGGCATGCCCTTGACAAGGCAATCGTAACATGATTTCAGGTAATCAAGCAGAAATGAATAATTGTGTTGTCTATGCATTCATTTTATAAGGATTATCCCCGCGGTTTCTTTTCTTTTGCCATTATCCAAGAATTGATTTAATGATTGCGTTGATTTCGTCGGTTCCCAGCTGAGTGTACAATGTCTCTTCGGTGATGATGAGATTCTTGCCGGTGATGATGCCGCTTTTGGCGTATGCTTTTATTTTGGAAACACTTTCTCTTACATATTCTTTATCATCCATCATTCCGCGGTGCTCCCAATAGATAATGCGACGATTTTTGATGTCAAGTATCGTGAAATCGGGATAAACGGTTTTTCCGTCTTTGAGCTTTACGGGGCATTCGTACTTGTACGGAATTCCGGCACGATATAGGCTGTTGGCTATGTTCAATTCAGACTTTGAGCGTACTGTTTCGCCTCGGTCGGTTTTCAATTCTTCGGATGTTCTGACGGGCATTGGATTCGGCTCATAGGGAACAGAAAGCCATATCTTTATTATGTCTTCGTCGGAACAATCAATGGGGGCAACATACGTCTTTACTTCTTGCGGATAAGAAGAATATAGTGACCGAATTTTTTGATGAATATTTGCCGATTGCGACAAAAAGGACTCAATGCAACTTATTTCGAGATTAACAAGCTTATATGTTTTTTCATTATAACTTTTTTGGAGATATTTCCTTAGTGTAGCAGTATTTTTCTTGCTGACATAAACTTCGTTTTTCTCTGATAAGTCTTGGGAAAAATAAAATTGCGTTCGCTTCCGTGTGGCGGCGATTCTGATCCTCCCCGGAGGGAATTTTGAAAATGATCTTTCAAGATCAATTGAGATAGATTTCAATTCCTTCAGCCTGTCATTTGCTGACGAATAGAAATCAGTTAAATAATTGGTTTTTATTTTTGGCTCCTTTCCTTAATGTTCCCGACAGTAAATAAAGAAAAGGTAATTCATATAATATCAACAAAAATATTTTTTCTCAATGGTTTTTTAAACTTTTTTAGCTCCGGGGAAGCGAAAAGTTGCAATTCATGAAGCTAAGATCAAGTTGGTGCAACTTATACGGCTGCGGGGAAGCAAAAAGTTGCACCCAACAATTCAAAAGCAAGCTAAGTGCAACTTATACGGCTGCGGGGAAGCAATAAGTTGCAATTCATGAAGCATAAAGCAAGTTGGTGCAACTATATAGGCTCCGGGGAAACGAAAAGTTGCACCCAACAAATATTAAGCAAGCTAAATGCAACTATATAGGCTTCGGGGAAACGAAAAGTTGCAATTCATGAAGCTTAAAGCAAGTTGGTGCAACTATATAGGCTCCGGGGAAACGAAAAGTTGCACCCAACAAATATTAAGCAAGCTAAATGCAACTATATAGGCTCCGGGGCAGCGAAAAGTTGCACCCAACAAATATTAAGCAAGCTAAGTGCAACTTATACGGCTCCGGGGCAGCGAAAAGTTGCACCCAACAATTCAAAAGTAAGCTAAGTGCAACTTATACCGCTCCGGGGTGGCGAATAGTTGCAATGTTTACCAGCGGGGGTTTTTGGTGTATAATATCTTGACTATATTTTATGATTCGCGTGTAAAAGTGAGATTGGAATTGAAACATAAATTTGTTGGAAAAATTGCATTAACGCTAATTCTTATTGGCGCGATTATGTGCCAGGGATGCAGTGCCGGGGACGGAGGCGGAAACTCGGTTACGGTTCCGGATATTATCGGCAAGAAGAATCTTGAAAGCATGCTTGAGGAGCCGGAGATTGCGTACGAAAAGGAGCCCATGAAACCACTTATTCTTGTGGACTTGGAAGGGTATGAGACTGAGGGCGATAAGATTGCTGTTATGCACGGAAGCTCTCTTTCGCAGGAATTCGGCCTTTACGATGCGACGACAAATCTTCGCGTGTTTTCCGGAAAGGTTGTGGGTAAAAATGTCGAGCCTTCCGATACACTTTCTTATGGTATAGCTGATTTCTCGGACTTTACGGTTCCGGGAATTTATTACGTTTACTCGGATATTTTGGGACGCAGCAAGACGTTTGCAATTCACGAAGAGACAAGAAACAGCGATACACGGGAAGCGTTCTTGGGAATTCATGCCCGCAGAAATACGCTTGCCCCCACGGCATATACACTCGAGACGGATACAAATGTTACCATTTCGAACGCCGGAGGGTGGATTACCGGAGAAGCGAAGAATCAGGACGTTACCGACGGTTGCCTTACGGCACTTGATATGATGATGGCGTATGAATATCATCCGAGCGTTTTTACGGATGACTTTGGTATAGATGAAAGCAATAATTCGATTCCGGATGTTTTGGATGAGATTGCATATGAAATTAATTGGCTTATAGGTATGCAGAATCCCGAGACGGGCGGTGTTTATACGGGAATTTATGTTCCGGAAGAAAGCGAAACGCCTGTTGTGGGCGGTGAGACCACGAAGGCAACAGCGTACTTTTGCGCAACGCTTGCAAGGTTTTCTCACATAATCAAAAAGTTCAATCCGACACTTGCACAGACATGCATTCAGAAAGCAACCTTGGCATATAAGTGTCTTGATAATAATAAAGAGATTGTGACCAAAGAACAAATGTACAGAGCCGGAGTTGAAATGTTTAGGTCAACCGGACAGATTGCTTACAGCGTTCACATTAACGAATATTTGTCGGAGAACGCGGGAAACGGATTTGAGACAAGAAGTTCGCTGGATTCGGCACTTTCCTACATGGCTACGTCGGGAAGCGTTGACAAAAATTATTGTTCGCTTCTGATGGCGGACTTCATGGCAATGACCGAAGACAAGGTTTCAATTGCGAAGACGGCGGGATATCTGGTGCCGCCGGAAGAGACGGTGTCGGCAATTCTTCGAAACGTGTCCGAACTGGTTATGGCGGATTACATTATCAGGAATCAGGAATACGGAAACCTTGAACAGGACTATTTGCACTATTTAAGAGGACGCAATAACGACAGCATTAATTATGTAAAAGAGCTTGCAGCGCCCGATGATTACGCGATGCTTTTGATTCTTACATCCAAGCTTGAGGATGATTTACAAAGATGACATTTGAAAGGAGCGGGCTTTGACCCGGATAAAGGTTATGAAAATTGTAGTTCTTGCTGGTGGTACCAGTACCGAAAGAGATGTTTCCCTCGTGTCGGGAGCAATGATTTGCAAGGCTTTGTTGGGAGCAGGACATAAGGCGATTCTTCTCGATGTTTTCATGGGTATGGAAAACGCGGACATCAATACTGTTTTTGAGAACGGACAGAAAACAATAGAAGGAGTCGAAGGAGTTAAGGCACAAAATCCCGACCTCGAAGCGGTTAAGGCACTTCGGAAGGGCGACCCTAACGTTTTCTTTGGCCCGAATGTACTTGAGATTTGTAAGGCGGCAGACGTTGTATTTATGGCACTTCACGGTGAAAACGGTGAGAACGGAAAGGTTCAGGCCGCATTTGATCTGAACGCGATTACATATACCGGAAATGATTACTTAAGCTCGGCGCTTGCCATGGACAAGGCACTTTCCAAGGAACTTTTCGCACAGTACGGCATTAATACCCCCAAGGGATTTTCAATCAAAAAGGGAGAAGAGGACAATCACACAGTCGAGTTTCCCGTGGTTGTTAAGGTTACGGACGGCGGTTCAAGCGTAGGCGTAGCTATCGCCCGAGACAAGGATTCTTACGAAAAAGCCAAGAAGGAATGCTTCAAATACGGTAACGAGCTTCTCGTTGAGCAGTTTATCGACGGCCGCGAGTTTTCGGTGTGTGTACTTGAAGGCAAGGCACTTCCTGTTATTGAGATTGAGCCAAAAGAAGGATTTTACGATTACAAGAACAAGTATCAGGAGGGTTCGACAATCGAAACTTGTCCCGCCCACCTTGACGAAGAAATGACATTGAAGATTCAGAATATGGCAGTTTCCGTATTTAAGGCGTTAAGACTTACACAGTACGCGAGAATGGACATTCTTATGAACGATAAGAATGAGATTTTCTGCCTTGAAGCCAACACATTACCCGGTATGACACCTACGTCGCTTGTTCCCCAGGAAGCGGCGGCAATCGGAATGTCATATATCGAGTTGTGCGAGAAACTTATTAAGATGGCACTTGAGAAGAAAAGATAGGAGACTGTAGTGGCTGAAAACAGGATTTACCGTTTTTTCGAAATAATTACGGGATTGTTTTTCACGGGAGTTTTGCTTGTTGCCCTTGTTATAGATAACCGTTGGTTTTATATTTACCAGAATTTTTCGGTAATACCGAATTTGATATTCTTTATCATTGCGCTTGCGATATTTTTGCGCATAAAGACCAAGGTCAGAACCGAAAAATCCATTATCATTAAAAGAGAGCCGCAGACCGCGGTAACCGTGAGACGTATAAGGTACACGCTTTTGGCGCTTACGGCTGTTTTGTTTGCGGTGGAAATTCTTGTTACGTGGAATATATTTTTCAAGACCGGCTGGGACTGCTCGATATTGGTGAAGGCGGCTCAGAACTATGCACATTATTCAATTCCGATAGGCGACAGCGATTATTTCTCGATGTATACCAACAACGTATTTCTTGTGGGAATATTCTCGGGAATCATAAAACTTGTGAATGCCTGCGGTATCGCCGACGACTACTTCGTGCTGGTCATTGTCGGAGCGCTGCTTGTAAGCTTTTCGGGATTTTTCATGGCGGATTTGATCAGAACGCTTACATGTAACAGAAAGCTTGTTTATATATTTTGGGTAATATTTGCACTGCTTACGGGGCTTTCTCCGTGGGTCAGCGTACCGTATTCGGACACCTACAGTATTATTTTTCCGACGCTTGTAGTGTGGCTTTATGTTACGAAAAAAGAAAGACCCCTCATCGTAAGCTGGTTTTTGATAGGGCTTATGGCTTTTGTGGGTTATTTTATAAAGCCTACAACTTTGCTTTCATTAATGGTAATCGTGTTTATCTCGATTATTCATTTTTTTGCGACGGTGAAGGCTGATGCGTTTAAGTCCAATATGAAGCGGATTTTATTTTTCCTTGCGGGACTTGGACTTGCGGTTGTTGTTTCTTTTGCCGCGGACAATGCTATAAAGAATAAGCTGGGATTTACCCCCAAGCCCGAAAAACAGTTTACGCCCATCCACTATTTTATGATGGGAATGAACGTCGAAAGCGGTGGCGGATACAACCAGTGGGACGTGAACTTTTCCGCGTCGGCGCCGGATGTTTCGTCACGTAATTCGGAAGATTTCAAGGTGGCCGTAAATCGTATTAAGGATATGGGCCCCAAGCGTTTTATTGCATTCATGTGTCAGAAGGCGCTTACAAATTATAACGACGGAAGCTTTGCGTGGGGCAACGAAGGCGAGTTTTACTGGTATTTGCAGGACAGAAACAGCGTGTTCGCAAGACTTTTGCGTGCATGGTATTACGAGGACGGATTTTTGTATAAGTGGTTTATCGCGTTTACGCAGGGCATCTGGTTCGTGTGCCTGTGTGCGATGACTTTGTCACTTGTGGCGGTAAAGCACACCACCGACTACAGATATACCACCGTGAGACTGTGTGTTTTGGCGATATCTTTGTTTTTGCTCGTATTCGAAGCACGCGCAAGATATCTTTTCCTGTACAGTCCCTTGATTTATACGGCTGAAGCCATAGGCATTCAGACACTTATAGAACGAATAAAAACCGGCAAGAGGTGATTTTATGAGACCCATGTCATTGACCGAGGCGGCGAAGGCTGTCGGCGGTAAACTCGTAAACAGTAATGATGAAGCATTCATATGCGGAGCAAGCATAGCTTCAAACAAGATAAACAAAAACGATCTGTTTGTTGCGATAAAGGGCGAGAGAACAGACGGACACAAATATATTAACGACAGCTTCAAAAACGGTGCATCCGCAGCGCTGTGCACGTTCGTTCCGGACGATGTCAGCGGTCCCTGCATCGTTGTTGACAATACCGTCAAGGCACTTCAGGATTTATCGCGTGCGTACAGAGACACGGTTAAAGCGAAGGTTGTGGGAATTACCGGAAGTGTCGGCAAGACAAGCACCAAGGAAATAATGGCATCGGTGCTTTCCGCAAAATTCAAGACTCTTAAGACCGAAGGCAATCTTAATAATGAAATCGGTCTTCCGTTGATGGTGCTTCGCATAGAAGACGAGCACGAGGTTGTTGTTCTTGAAATGGGTATCAGCGATTTCGGCGAGATGCGTCTTTTAAGCAGTATTGCGAAACCTGATGTTTGTGTCATTACCAACATCGGTCAGGCTCATCTTGAAAATCTCAAGAGCCGCGACGGAATTTTAAAGGCCAAGACCGAAATATTCGAATATATGAATCCTGACGGTGCCGTTTTCGTAAACGGCGATGACGATAAGCTTGTCACAATCGGTGAAGTATACGGCAGGAAGCCTGTGCATTTCGGATTTTCCGGGAATAACTACGTTTATCCCGAAAACATTGTATATAACGGATATCATGGCTCGGAATTTACTCTTTGTTTAAACGGCAGACGTTTCGACAACAAGCTTTCCATCATAGGAGAGCACATGGTTCTTAATGCGGCAGCGGCAGCAGCCGTAGGTGAATATCTCGGACTTTCCGATGAAGATATTCAAAGAGGAATTAAAAACGCAACTACCATTTCCGGAAGACTTAACCTTATCGAGTACAACGAGGGATATATTATTGACGATTGCTACAACGCATCACCCAAGTCAATGATGGCTTCTTTGGATACACTCTGTCTCGGAGAAGGCCGTAAAATCGCCGTTTTGGGCGATATGCTTGAGCTTGGCGACGACTCGGAGAAGATGCATTTTGAAGTGGGCAAGTATGCGGCAGAGCATGAAATCGATGTTCTCGTTGCCATCGGACCTTTGAGCAAGGCAATTTATGACGGTGCGAAAAGTCTTGAGGAGTCGAAGACTTTGCTAAAAGAAAGCTTTTATTTTGCCGATTTGGATGCATTCACTTCAAAGATGGATGAGATTTTTAAGAAGAAGGACAATATCCTTTTAAAGGCGTCCAACGGAATGAATTTTTCCAAGATTATTAATTTACTCAATAAATAAAAAGCACGGCAGACTTTCAATAAGCCTGCCGTGTTGTTACTGTATTCCCATATCAGATTTTCGAAAGATTACGATTGTAAGTTTCTTCGATGATTTTGTAAACCTGCTCGCTTAAGCCCTTCATCTGCGCACGATCCATATCCTTGGTGTAAATGGGCTTGCAGTACTCTATGATGACGTGAACGGGCTTTAATTTCGGAAGATGATTTTCAAATATTTCGGCGCTGTTTACGATTGCGACCGGCACGATGGGACATCCCGTCTTTTCGGCTATCTTGAAGCTGCCGTCGTGGAAGGGAAGCAGAGTCGCTTCACTTTTATTACGGGTGCCTTCGGGGAAAATGCAAACGCTTATGCCGGATTTAATGAGCTCACAACAGTTCAAAATAACCTTAAGTCCCTGGCGAAGATCGCTTCTGTCGAGAAACTGGCAATGAATAAAATTCATCCAGATGTTGAAAATCGGAACCTTCCGGGTTTCCTTCTTGGCAACATATCCGGTAGGACCGGGGACTTTGGTGTAGGTCATGATGATGTCGAAAATACTTCTGTGATTCGGACAGTAAAGAACCGGGCAATCCGTGGGGACGTTTTCGCTGCCCACAAAGTCGATTTTAACGCCCGCAAGCTTCAAAAGTACCTTGAATGCATTGGAAATCACGAAGTGCGAAATCCTTGACTTGCAACGCGGTGAAAAGAATCCGATTATCCACGTAACAAGTATGAGCGGCAGTGATAGAATCAAAAAGAAAACGGTCCACAGACCGGCAATAATAAATCGAAGCACGATGCTTTTCCTCTTTTCAAAAATTCTTCATTAATTATAGTAAATTGGGAATGCTATTTCAATGAACAGGGAAAAAGTTTGCAAAGTTTTTATTTTTACTTATATTGTTGTAGAATGTTTGCAAAAGAAAAGTATTTTTCCATCGAAAGGATAACAAAATGCTTATTAAAAACGTACATGTAACGGACCCCTTTTCGGGGACGAACGCTTTGCATGATGTGGTAGTTCAAGGTGACAGGATTGTCGGCTTGTTTGCGCCGAACACGCAGCGCGAAGAAGATATGGTGATTGACGGAACGGGACTTTTTCTTTTGCCCGGATTTATGGATGTGCATGTACATTTCAGAGACCCCGGATTCACTTATAAGGAAGACATTTTCTCCGGCGCGGAGGCAGCGGCAAGAGGCGGATTTACAAGAGTTGTACTGATGGCCAATACGAATCCCGTCGTAGACAGCGAGGACACTTTGGAATACGTGCTTGAAAACGGCGCGGAAACCGACATTGACGTTATGTCCGTGGCGTCCGTTACTAAGGGCTTGAAAGGTAAGGAGCTTACGGATTTCGGCACACTTTACGAAAAAGGTGCTGTCGGATTTTCCGATGACGGCATCCCCATTATGGATGAAGGAGTTTTGAAAGAAGCTTTGCTTCGGGCGAAACTTTTAGGTGTTCCGATAAGCCTTCACGAGGAAGACAAGTCACTTATTTCCGAAAACGGAATAAACGCCGGAAAAGCATCGGAGCATTTCGGCATAAAGGGCTCGCCCAGAGAAGCGGAGATTTCGCTTGTTTCCAGAGACGTGAAGCTGGCGATAAGCTCCGGGGCGAAGATAAACATTCAGCACATCAGTGCCGCCGAAAGCGTAGATATTATCAGAGAAGCGCAAAAGGAAAATCCCGATATTTATGCGGAGGCAACGCCCCATCATATCGCGCTTACCGAAGAGGCTACGATTGAATACGGTGCGAATGCCAAGATGAACCCGCCGCTTAGAACCGAGGCGGACAGAAGGGCCATCATCGAAGGCATAAAGGACGGCACAATCAAGATTATTGCTACCGACCATGCGCCCCATTCACGTGAGGAGAAGGCACAGGAAATCACGAAGGCACCCAGCGGAATAACGGGACTTGAAACGGCATTTTCCGTAGCTTACGATGCGCTCGTAAAGCCCGGACATATCACGCTTTATGAACTTGCGAAGCTTTTGAGCATGAATCCTTCGAGAATGTACGGTCTTGAAGACAGACCGGTAAAAAGCGGCGGTCAGGCCGATCTCGTGCTTGTAAAAATCGGTGAGGATAAGCCATTTTTGAATACATTATCCAAGTCTGAAAATACGCCTTTCCTCGGAAAGACATTCAGCGCCGGAGTTATAATGACTATATGCAAAGGAAAAATAATCTATGAAGAAGTATGAAAACGGCAAAGTAACCGCTATTAAATGTATAGCACCGGGAATATACGACATGCTTGTGGAAACCTCGCTTTCGAAGCTTGCGGTTCCCGGACAGTTTGTAATGATATATCCGGATGACAAGAGCACTTTACTCCCGAGACCGATAAGCATTTGCGAAGTATGCGACAATGCGCTTAGATTTGTCTATCGCGTTGTCGGCAAGGGAACAAAGGAATTCTCAAATCTTTCACCCGGCATGGATTTAAGACTTTTGGGACCTGTGGGAAACGGCTTTCCGCTTGAAGAGGCAGAGGGAAAGAACGCGGTTCTCATGGGCGGCGGAATCGGAGTACCTCCCATTCTCGAGCTTTCCAAGAAGCTTAAGGCTTCGAAAGTCAGCACTGTTTTGGGATACAGAGATTCAAACCTTTTCCTTAAGGAAGATTTTGACCGATACAGCGACGTATATATAGCAACCGAGGACGGAAGCATCGGAACAAAAGGAAACGTTCTTGATGTGCTCAAAAAGGGTGAAATACCCTGCGACGTAATTTATGCCTGCGGCCCGATGCCGATGCTTCGTGCCATCAAAGCTTATGCCGAAGAAAACAACATTAAGGCATATATTTCTCTTGAGGAGCGCATGGCCTGCGGCGTAGGAGCTTGCCTGGGCTGCGTAGCCAAGACTACTCACAAGGACGGACATTCGCACGTAAACAATGCAAGAGTTTGTACGGAAGGACCGGTTTTTGAAGCAGGGGAGGTTGAAATCTGATGAATACCAAGGTAAATATAGCAGGAGTCGAATTTAAAAATCCCGTAACGACAGCTTCGGGCACTTTCGGATCGGGAATGGAATACAGCGAGTTTGTTGATTTGAACAGACTCGGAGCGGTTACCACAAAGGGTGTTGCAAGTGTGGCCTGGCCCGGAAATCCCACGGTGAGAGTAACCGAGGTTTACGGCGGAATGCTCAATGCCATCGGACTTCAGAACCCCGGCATAGACGTGTTCTTGGAAAGGGACATTCCCTTTTTGAAGAAGTACGATACGAAAATAATAGTGAACGTATGCGGCAAGACTGTTGAGGAATATTTAAAGGTAGTGGAAAGACTTTCCGCCGAGCCTGTCGATATGCTTGAAATTAACGTTTCCTGCCCCAATGTCAAGGAAGGAGCGATTGCCTTCGGACAGGACGCAGCATGCCTTGAAAACATTACTCACGAGATAAAGAAAATCGCCAAACAGCCCGTAGTCATGAAGCTTAGCCCGAACGTTACAAGAATCGCCGACATGGCGAAGGCGGCAGAAGCCGGCGGTGCAGACGCAATTTCACTTATAAATACCATCACCGGTATGAAGATAGATATAGCCAAAAGAAAATTCGTGCTGGCCAACAAGACCGGCGGAATGTCAGGCCCCGCCATTAAGCCCATCGCGGTCAGAATGGTTTACGAGGCTTCACATGCGGTAAACATCCCGGTTATAGGAATGGGCGGAATCTCAAGCGCGGAAGATGCAATTGAGTTTATGATGGCCGGAGCCACAATGGTAGCGGTAGGAGCTTATAACTTCATGAACCCTCTTGCAACCATCGAGGTAGTCGACGGCATCGAAAAGTGGATGAAGGATAATAAGGTTGACGACATCAACAGCATTATCGCGTGCGTGTAAGTCGGAACGCTTTTTGTATCTTCGAAAGGAATACGGATGCTTTTTAATTCGCTTATATTTATGTTTCTGTTTCTTCCGGTGGTACTTTTAGGCTGGTACATAATCGGAGGCAAAATAAATAAAAGATGCGCCGTACTGTTTCTGACGGTCATGTCGTTGTGGTTCTACGGATATGCAAACCCCTGCTACCTTATTCTTATTGTGGCAAGCATACTTATAAACCATCTTTGCGATTACGCGTTTGAACGATTTTTTGGTGCGGCAAGAAAGCTTATTCTTGCAGGGTGTGTTACGATAAATCTCCTGGCTTTGGGATACTTTAAATACAGGAATTTCTTCGTCGAAAACTTCTGCGGGTTGATTAAGCTTTCTTTTGCGATGAAAAATATCATATTGCCGGTCGGAATCAGCTTCTTTACGCTTTCCTGCATAGCTTATGCGGTGGACAGATATAAGAAAGAAACGGAATATACTGATTTACTGACCTTCGCAGCGTATGTTCTTTACTTTCCCAAACTGATGTCGGGACCGATAGTTTACGCGCAGGAATTAACCGGTGCTTTTAAAGGCGATAAGGTTGTTTTGAGTCGGGAAAAATTGGAAAGCGGCGTCTTCAGATTCGTTTTGGGACTTATAAAGAAAGTCCTGATAGCCGATACGCTGGCCCTTTACGCGGACTACGGAATGGGAGCCTGCTATTATTTCGACACGCTTTCGGCATGGGTGTGGGCTCTGGCGTACACTTTGGAAATCTATTTCGATTTCAGCGCCTATTCGGACATGGCCATCGGTATATCGGGCATGCTCGGGATCGATATGCCCGAAAACTTCAATATGCCGTATAAAGCGAGAACGGTCAAAGAGTTCTGGCGAAGATGGCACATTACCCTTACAAGATTTTTCACCAAATACATTTACATTCCCCTTGGCGGCAACCGTCGCGGCACGGCGCGAATGATTGTAAATACGGTCATCGTATTTTTCATAAGCGGCTTATGGCACGGCGCGAACTGGACGTTTATAATCTGGGGACTTTTACATGCGGTGGCAATCGTAGTATCCGGACTTATCCACGGCCGTAAGAAGGGAAACGCCATATCTCATATATTCACCATGATTTTCGTTGTGTTTGCCTGGGCAATATTCAGAGCGGACTCTATAGAAACCATGCTCGTTGTGGTGAAGAGCATGCTTACGCCTTCGCATACGGGATTTCTGAAGGATTTGTGCACTTCCCTTGTAAATGCATCGGAGCTGTATCCCGTAATCAAGGTTCTTGAGGCGAAGATGCCGTCATTACTGCTTCCGATGTACGAAATATTGACCGTGATTGTGTTTGCTGTTTCTTTTGCCCTGATAACAGGACCCGACGCGGCAACGAGAACCCGCAAATTTATCGAGCGTAAGCCGGGATTTTTTGGCTGCCTTTTACTTGCAATTTTGTTTGTATGGTGCGTCATTTCATTCTCGAACGTAACCACATTTTTATACTTTACATTTTAGAGCCTATGACAAAAGAAAAATTCTTAAAAAAGTTCATAGTGTGCGCGGCGGCGTTGCTTGTAATCGTGATGCTTACGGTTGTCGTGTTCGACCCGTTTTATCATTATCATAAGCCGCTTTCGTTTCTCAAAACCGTTTTGTGCGACAGGGATTTTCAGGTGTGCGGAACTCTCGATCATTTCGATTATGACATGGTGGTGCTCGGCAGCAGTATTGCCGAAAACATCAACGATTACGAAGTGAATGCCCTGTTTGATGCAAAGAGCGTTAAAGCGGTAAAAGCATCGGGCTCAAACAGCGACCTTCTTTTTTACCTGAAGAGAGCATTTGAAAAACAGCCCGTAAATAAGGTTATCTACGCGATGAGCATAGACGAGTTCATTTCCGACACGGATTTATATATTAAGGATACCGATTACTATTACCTTATGGACAAAAATCCCTTCAACGATTTGCAGTATTTGCTCAACAAGGACGTACTGTTTAAGAAGATTCCCATGCAGATAGCGTATTCCTTTGCTTTTGACTACAACGAAGGCGAATCCTACAGCTGGTATCAGACCAAAACCTTCTCCAAGGAGGCAATTTGCGGACGCTATTTCCCTGCAGAGAGTGCGATTCCCATGTATACCGACGCCGAGAAAAAGAAAAATGTTGAAGATAATATAAAGCTTTTGGAGGATGTAATTATTACGCATCCCGAGACGACCTTTTATCTTTACACTTCACCGTGCTCTTCGCTTTGGTGGGATGCGATGTACAGAGAAGGCCAGAGCGATTCCTACATGGATTATATAGAAGAAATGTGCAAGACGCTTTCTTCCCATGAAAATGTTGAAATGTATAATTTTATTTTCGATGAGGAGCTTACTTTCAACCTGGATTTGTATATGGATACCGTTCATTTCTCACAGGATATCAACAGCTTGATTATAAACAGGATAGCCGGTGGAGAGGGAAAGTATATTGAATCGGATTATAAAGCCGTCGAAGAGTCTTTTAAGAAAAGAGCCGCATTATTTTCCGAAGAAGAGATATACGAAATATATCCCGCGGAATAACGATTTGCGAAGTTTTGGGATAAAAATGTTAATTTGCGGGGAATTGATTTTTGCTATTATTTGTATGACCTTGGACGACTGTGCAAAAAATAATTGACATTTTTTGAAAAAAAGCTAAACTTTTATAATACAAGTGCCGATATAATGCACAGAAAAGTCTACAAACACATTTACATTGTGCCACAAGCACACCTAGGCATGGATGCCACAAGGAGGAAATTATGAACGTAAACGGAGTTACGAATGTAAATGATGCTTATTCTCAGTATAAGACATCAGAGAACACCAAGGCCGCATCAGAAGCGAACCTGGATGTTATCAAGAGTACTTCCACAGAAGCGGACGTTAAATTTGACGAAGAGGGCGTAGTATACGAGCCTGCTCTTGAAGTTCCCACAAAAACCTACAAGACCAATGATGCAATGATTAATAAACTGAAGGCTGATGCGGAAAATCGCATGAACCAGCTTCAGAATATTGTCAGCAAGCTTATTTCACAGCAGTCCAATGCATTTGCGGACGCCAATGATCTTTGGTCGGTATTAAGAAGCGGAAAGCTTGAAGTAGATCCCGAAACTCAGGCACAGGCCAAGGCCGATATTGCCGAGGACGGATATTACGGCGTTAAGCAGACTTCTGACCGTATTATTGATTTCGCCAATGCACTTACGGGCGGAGATCCTTCCAAGATTGAGAAGATGCGTGATGCTTTCAAGAAGGGCTACGAACAGGCTGAAAAGACCTGGGGCGGAGAACTTCCGGAAATTTGCAAACAGACATATGACGCAGTAATGGAGAAATTTGACAAGCTCGCTGAAGAAGCAGGGCTAACTTCTCAGAATTAATTGTTTTGTTTTTAAGTGAATATAATAATTGGACTTCGTAAGGCCGGTTACCTTTCGAAGTAATAATATTTGGTTGAAGCTTTATGGGCCGGTTACCCATGGAGAAGTAAAGAAAACATCTTTCCGCACATCATTTATATGGTGTGCGGATTTTTTTTACATTCACACGCACAAAAATGTCTAAATTACTTAAACGTATTCGGAAAAAGAAATAGCAAATCTGTACAAAAATGACCAAGCAAAAATATGTACAATTACTTAAATCAAGCGAAACAAGTCCGCAAATGCCTATAAATCGTTAACTTAAACGTTAAGTAAACGTTTAAGTTTTGCAAGCATATATTTTTGAGGCAATATTCACTATATTGACAATTCTAACAAAAATCCCATATCACAAATGGAAACAATAAACAAAAATGTTAAAAACGCACAACAAAATATAATAAAACTATTGCATAAATAGTTAAAATGTTATATTGTATGAATACGAAAACGATTAAGTGATTTCGCATTAGTTACGGGGTGATTGAATGAAAGAATTTCTCAGAAACACATGGAAAAACAGAGCCCACGTAGTACTGGCACTGCCGGTATTTCTGGTTTTGTTCTTCATAATGTATGTTCCGATGGCAGGATTAATACTTGCTTTCAAGAATTATGATTTTACGCTTGGTATTTTCGGAAGTCCCTGGGCAGCAGACCACGGCTTCGCTAATTTCAAGTATCTGATTGCTTCCAAAGACATTTTTGTACGAATGACCAGAAATACGATTTTGTATTATCTGATGTTTACCGCAATCGGCACTTTGCTTAATGTGTCGCTTGCAATTGCAATCGATCAGTTCGTACTTAAGAAGTTTGCCAAGACAATGCAGACATTGATGATTATCCCGGTATTCATTTCGTATGCGGCTGTTCAGTTTATAGCTTACGCATTCATCAGTTCCGATACAGGTATCATCAATCACGTTTTGGGAACGGATACGAGATTTTATTCCACCGCTTCTTTATGGCCCTGGATACTTTTGGTTATTAAGATTTGGAAAGACACCGGATACGGTTCGGTTCTTTATATGTCGGTTTTGGCAGGTATTGATTCGGAACTTTACGAAGCAGCCGAGATCGACGGCGCGGGAAGATGGAAGAGAATATGGCACATCACATTGCCTTCCTTAATCCCCATGATAACGGTTATGTTACTTCTTTCGGTAGGTAACGTAATGAGATCTGATACAGGTTTGTTCTATCAGGTTACAAGAAACAACGGAAGTTTATATCCTACGACCCAGGTTATCGATTCATATGTTCTTAACTCCATTATGAAGAGTTCGAACTTTGGATACACCGGAGCTGCTTCGCTGTTCCAGTCGGTAGTCGGATTAATACTTATGCTCTTTGCAAACTGGTTGGTTCGTAAGATTGAACCCGATAATGCATTATTCTAGGAGGCTGCTATGAGTAAAAAACGTGACACATCCCTTGATATAGCGCCTTCAAGAAAAGAGCGTGGGGGAATCGGACAGATATTTTTAGGATTGATTTTATTAATTTATACTTTGTTCTGCGCACTTCCGGTATTGCTTGTTTTTGTTTCGGCATTCACGGACGAGCAGTGCATTAATCAGAACGGATTTTCACTTTTCCCCGAAAAGTGGTCAATGAACGGTGTAAATGCGGTCTTAAGATATGGCAATAAGCTTTTGACTTCATACGGAATTACCATTTTCGTAACTGTAGTCGGAACGTTTGCAGGATTGCTTATTATGAGTATGTTTGCATATGCGATAAGCAGACCGGAATTTAGACTTGCCAAGTTTTTATCGATATTTTTGTTGATTCCCATGCTGTTCAACGGCGGACAGTTATCAGGATATATTTGCTTTACAAGTTACTATCATTTGAAGGACAATCTTCTGCTTTTAATCCTTCCTCTGTGTGTATCGACAATGAACGTAATTATTTTGCGAACCTACATTGTTAACAGCATTCCGAGCGAACTTATGGAAGCAGCCAAGATTGACGGAGCAGGAGATTACAGAACATTCTTCCAGATAACGCTCCCGCTTTTGAAGCCTTCACTTGCGGCAGTCGGATTTATGATGGCTACAGCATACTGGAATGACTGGCAGAATGCGATGATGTATATCACAACCGACAGCAGAAAGCCTTTGCAGTTATTACTTGTTAACATTCAGAAGAGCATCGACTTTTTGCTTAACAACAACAACGTTCCCGCACAGGTTCGTGCGGCAATGGGCGGTACTATTCCGCAGTATTCATCCACAATGGCGACAGTTATTATCGTCATCGGACCTATTATGATAGCTTATCCTTTCTTCCAGAAATACTTCATTAAGGGACTTACGGTAGGTTCGGTCAAAGGTTGATATTCATGGTACTTCGTGGTGGGGTATCGTTAGAATATATATTATTTTTTAGGAGGAGTTATTATGAGAAAACTCAACAAAATTGTTGCAGCTGCTCTTGTTGCAGTAATGGGCCTTTCACTTGTAGCTTGCGGTGAAAAAGCTCCTGCCGGCGGCGCTACAAAAGATGGTGCTGTAGTCATCAATGTCTACAGAAACTGCTTTAACTTAGGTGCTGTTGATTCAGCAAGAACTCAAGAAGTTCAGGATGCAATCAACGCATACATCGCTGATAAGATTGATGTTCAGATCAACCTTACAGATGTTGGCTCAGGTGAATACACCGACAAGGCTAACCTTGCACTTAACAACAACGAAATCAACTTATTATGGACAGCTTCTTGGGAAAGCACAATCGGTACCAAGGATCTTTACGCAGCTAATGCAGTATATGACCTTACAGACCTTCTTCCCAACACACCTTTGTACAACTCAATGGATGCTAACCAGTGGGAAGCTTCCAAGTACGGCGGAAAGAACTACTTCATCCCTGTTTACAAAGATAACGTAGAAGGTTACGATTTCATGTTCCGTCAGGACCTTATCGACAAGTACGGCTGGGATATCACAGCAGTTAAGTCTTTAAAGGACCTCAAGCCCATGCTTGAAGATGCTAAGAACGAAGGACTTAAGTATCCTTTCCTTCTTCAGAAGACAGCAATGTTCTACAGATGGTACATCGATTCATTCGATTTCTTCACAGGCGATGCTACATCAAACTGGGTAGCTGTTTCACGTGCTAACAACGAAGTAGTTGATACAGTTCTTACACCCGAATACGCAGAGTTCTGTAAGTTAATGGCAGAATATGCAGCAGCAGGCTACATTTCAGAAGACGAAGTTAACAAGGTTACAACAGATACAACAACACAGTCTAAGGATTGGGCAGTTTCATGGTGGACAGACGTTCCCAACAACGACGAAGCTGACGGACGTTACCTTCAGGATGTAACAATGACACCTGCAGGCAACAGATACCTTCACACAGACTCTATGCTTGGTTCTTGCTACTGCGTAACAGCTAACTCTACAGCAGAACAGGCTAAGGCTTGCGTAGACTTTGTTGGTCTCCTTTACACAGATAAGAAGCTTGCTGACTTATATACATACGGTATCGAAGGCAAGGACTTCAGCTATGATGAAAACGGTTACGTTGTTAAGGCTGCTGACGCTTCATACAACCACTCAATGTGGGAATCAGCATCTGCTACAATCGTTTCTGCTGAAGCAACAAGCCCTTACACAGGCCAGATGTACATCGACTTCAACTCAAGCGCTTTAATCTCTTGTGCAAACGGATTCCAGTTCGACAAGACTCCTGTAGAAGCTTCTTACACAGCTTGCCAGGCAGTATTTGATGAATTTGGTTTCGTTCTTGAAACAGGTGGTGTTGCAGTTGACGAAGTAGATGCTAAGATCGCTGAATACCAGGCAGCTCTTGACGCAGCAGGATACCAGGACGTTCTTGCTGAGTTCCAGAAGCAGTACAACGAGTGGAAATAAGATTGTTCTTAATAACACTTTAAAATGATTTCAAGCCCCGTGGTCGTATCGATCACGGGGTTTTTGCATGATATGACGGCAAAAGAAAAACCGTAACCTTATTTCAGGGTTACGGTTGTTTTGTACGAAATGGGTTCGGTCTCGTTCATGCTCATGGTATATAAAACGGTGAGCGTGACTTCTCCGAAATGATCTTCAAAAGTAATTTTTTGAGTGTTGATATCCAAAGATATCTGACCGTACGGGGTGTTGTAAAAGGTCCGATACGGAGTTTTCACATTAAAGCAAAGACGCGAACTTATAGGACCGCTCTTGGAAACTTCAAGTGAGTGGGCATCGAATTTAACGATGCATCTTAACTTTTCATCAGAGCCTTCAACAGACTCTTTATATGTGGCTATGTATTTGCCGGCGGTAAGTGCGTACTCGCACTCGGCGGAGGTTTCGGTTACCTGCTCATCGCATGAACCGTAGTCCTGAATGCCGGTAATGGTAATATGCGCTGTTTTCTTCACAAAAAAACTCCTTAAAAGTGTTTATTCTTCGATGTTTAATGAAGACAAAATTGCATGCTCCTGATTGTCGATGTGAACTCTTGCCGCATCGCGAGCCATGTCAACGTCACCCTTTAAGATGGCGTTTACGAGAGTTTTGTGCTCGTTTATAAGGTAATGGTGCTGTGTCTCGTCTTTAATGTACTCAAATCTGAAACGATATATTTGCTCGGAAATGTTGTTTATGAGAGTGACAAGCTTTTCATTGCCGGTTGCACGGATGATGATGTCATGGAAAGCAACATCGGCCTTGGCGATTATCGTGGCATCTTTACTCTTTGTGGCATTTTCGAAATCAAGACAGGCTTTCTTGAGTTGTTCTTTTTCCTCAACGGTAATACGCTCGCAGGCAAGCTCGGCACATAAAGTGTCAAGGGCGCGGCGAACTTCCAAAACGTCTTTTAAAGCTTTCCTCGAGATGGAAGCTACGGAGGCACCGCGACGGGGAATCATCACAACAAGACCTTCAAGCTCGAGCTTATGGATGGCTTCGCGGATGGGGGTTCGGCTGACGCCCAAAGTTTCGGCGAGGTGAATTTCCATGAGGCGTTCGCCGGGCTTAAGCCGGCCGGTCAGTATGGCATTTCTCAAAGTGTGGAACACTACGTCCCGAAGGGGAAGGTAATCTTCCATGTTAAGCTTCAAATCATCTTTCATTTATTCGCTCCGTTATACATAAATCACGTTTATAAAGTCTTTACCGTAAAGGTTTCATAAGAAGGCCAAAGAAGGACAATCGCTTCGTAAGCTTTCCTAAGTGTGCATTCATCGTCGAAAATGCCGAAGACGGTAGGACCGCTTCCGCTCATGATGGAAGTCTTGGCACCGTTATTTAGCATTTCTTTTTCAATGTCCCTGATGACGGGATAAAGAGGTGCGGTTACCTGCTCCAGTACATTTCCCGCAAGAGAAGGGATTTTTGAAAGGTCACCGTTTTCAATTGCCTCGACCATTTTGGATACGTCGGGGTGAGTTACACTTTTAAGTGCGTCGTATCGTGTATATACCTCCTTGGTGGAAACAGCAATCGGGGGCTTGCAGATTAATACAGGCATGCCGGAAACGGTTTTCAAAGGAGTAAGTATTTCGCCGATTCCCTGACTTTGCATTGTGTGTCCCATGATGCAGAAGGGAACGTCGGCACCGATTTTAACGCCGATTTCGCAAAGCGTTTCATCGGAAAGGTTCAGATTCAAAAGTTCATTGATACCGCGAAGAGTTGCGGCGGCATCGCTGCTTCCGCCGGCCATTCCGGCAGCTATCGGTATGCGTTTATTTAAGGAAATGCTTATTCCGTCGTTTCGATGACAGAAATTCAATATCGCCCGTGCCGCTTTTATAATAAGGTTGTCGTTTCCTTCATCGGCTTCGGCGTTAAGTGTGTCGTTGTCGGTTTTTAAAATGAGCCTGCCTTCCTCGATTGTGTCCAAAGAAAGAGTGTCGTAAAGGTCGATTGACTGCATAACCATATTTACGTCATGATAGCCGTTGTCACGCTTTCCGGTGATGTCGAGGGAAAGGTTAATCTTGGCATACGCTTTTTGTGTAACCATAAGCAGAATACTTCCTTAAAAAATAGTTTATTAAAAGATTGTATCTTGTACTTTGTATATTGCACTTTGTATTTCGCATATTGTATACAATATGCATCAAATACATATTATACCCTATTTGTCGGAAAATGCAAAAAAAGACTCGCCGTTTTCGGCGAGTCTGAAAAAACAATTTCATTTATTTCATTAAACTGATTTGGCGCCTGCCTTAACCTGCATACGCTCAACCCATGCCTTGAAGCCTTTCTTCTTAACCTGGGGTGTTGTTGTCTTTCCGTGAAGACCTTTAACTGCTGTGATGTAGATACCGCTTACAACGGCTTTAACTTCTTTCTTAACCGGTACGGATTCGAAAATCTTTTCGTCACATACAAGACTCATGACCTGAGGGCCAACCTTGGCTTTAACGATGGGAAGCTTTGCACGACGCATAAGCTTGGGCGTCTGGTCGATAACCGATTGAGGAAGACCTGCATCGGTGAGCTTCATGCGTTTCTTGTCAATGATAAGCATTGATACCGTCTGCTTGTACTGATCAATCTGTTCCTGCTGTGCTGCCTGCTTCTTCTCGGCTTTCTTACCGAAGAAATAAAGCAATATGATTAATCCGATTAATACTACGGCTACTATTATAGTTACTATCCAACCTGTAGACATATGTACCTCCTAAATGAAAATCTAAGTTATTTTACCATTGATTAACCTTTTCTTCAAGGCTGTATTGACACAAAAGTCTTTCTTTTTCCGTTATTTTATGCTATATATTTTTTATTGCGATATTATTTGAAAGAAGGATTTTATTATGAAAAAAATTATGTCTCTCATTGTGGTTTCTGTACTTGCACTTGGCTTGTTTGCCGGCTGTGGTGAGAAAGAAATTACGTTGAATACAGTAAAGACTTCGAAGTATGTTACCTCTCTTGGCCAGTACAAGGGCGTTACGGTTGAAGCCAGGAAGACGGAAGTAACTGACGATCTTTTGGATTACTTTAACGAATACTTCTATACGCAGATTGCGATGTCGAGCGTTGTTGATTACGCTGCCAAGAACGGTGATACCGTAGTTATGGATTACGTAGGAAAGATTGACGGCGAAGCGTTCGAAGGCGGAACGGCAATGAACTCATATCTTACTCTTGGCTCACACAACTTTATCGACGGATTTGAGGATGCACTTATCGGTGTCAAGGCAGGAGAGACAAGAGACGTTGAAGTTTCTTTTCCCGATGATTACACTCCCAACCCCGACCTTTCCGGTAAGCCGGCCGTATTTACCTGCACCGTTCACAGCGTTATTCCCGTATTCGGTGAGGAAGGCATAAAGCTTTGCAATTCTGACGAGTTTGGCAATATGGAAGAGTATAAGGCATTTGCAAAGGAATATCTTACGGAAATGTCCGAAAGCGAATACAGAGAAAAGGTTTGTTCTGCTGTAATTGACCAGGTTATTGCGACCAGCAAGGTTGAAAACATTCCTCAACAGTTAATCGATCTTCAAATCGGATACATCAGCGAGAACTTTAAAGACGCAAGCGAACAGTACAATTTGTCTGTCGAGGATATTCTTTCAATGTACTATCAAAAAGACCTCAACGAGATGGCTACGGAATATGCAACCCGTGAGTTAATCTGCCAGGCAATTGCCAATGTTGAAAATCTTACCGTATCGGATGAGGAACTCGATGCAAAGGCTTTGGAAAACATTACAGAGTCAGGCGAGTTCGAAACCATTGAAGCTTTTTATGAAGCTAAAGGTCGTGAGGATTTCAGAAATTATCTTATGTGTGAAAAGGTATACGATTTTCTTGCCGAAAATGCGTATGTTGTAGAACCTCAGGAGACGTCTTCGGAAGGCGAAAGCGGAAGCGAAAACTCTGACTGATAATCGCCTTGACATAGGGGAATGAAGTTATGTCTTTAGTAATGCTTTATACGCTAAGCACTATCTTTATGATAGGTGCCGCGCTTGTTATGATAATCCGTTTATTCGGACATCTGGAAGTAAAGGAAAACCGGGAACTGTTTTTAATGGTTACCGGTCTTTTGCTTGACCTTACGGGCTGTATCGGAACCTGTTATTCGATTGCCGTAAGCGAGATGATGATAGCTTACCGAATTTCACTTATCGGACGAGGCATTTTCGGTATTGGCTTTATTCTCTACATCGGTCGTCTGTTCCACGCCAAGCATACCCGTTACGTAATGGAGACGTGGCTTTCTTTTTACGTGGCAGGCTTTTTGTTTTCCCTGTTTTATGAATATGAAAATCCCTATTTGTGCAATGTCCGTATAGGAAAGTACGGACATATTTCCCTTCTTCTGGGAGATAGGGGTTATCTTTATTATTTTATCGATGCGCTTTTGATAATGGTTGAATTTTGGGCAATCGTGCTTGTGGTCAAGGAATACTATAAGATTCGCAAGGCCGGTGACCATGTTCAGGCGAAGATTACCATTTTCAGTGCATTTGCAATTGCGCTCGAAATGCTTTCTTTTGTCCTATACGAAATTTCTTATGATAAGTGGCCGAATTATACCCCGATTTTCAGAGGCGTAATGGCCTGCATCTATTCATTTATTTCAATGAAATATCACTACATGAACAACGAATCGCTGGCACTTGATACTCTTTTAAACGACATCGGTGCGGGATTTGTTGTTGCTACGGACAGATACCGCCTTTTATATCACAACGGCATCGCGGATGATGTTTTCCCGGAACTTAAGAAGCTTGCGGGAACGGCACCGTATTCGGAGACCATTGAAAAAGCAGTCCGCATGCGCGAATTTGAGGTCAGAAAGAACGACATGACTTACCGTGTAACCGCGGACCGTGTCTTTTCCAATAAAAAGGTTGTAGGATATTCGATTGTTATTGCCAACATTACCGACGTTGTTCAGCTTGAACAGCAGGCATTGTCCGCACACAGCGCCAAGACAAACATCCTTATTAACATGGCGCACGAAGTCAGAACGCCCCTCAACGCAATCACGGGCGCTGCGGAAATGATGCTTTCGGCCGAAAGTCAGAACGATATGCTCAGTCTTGCAAGAGACATCCAGACTTCCGTAAGTGCACTTAACGATTCTTTCTCGAGTATCGTGGATGCAATTGATGAGGACAACACGAACATAATTCTTTCCGAAAATCCTTACAGCATGTGCACTCTTTTAGACAACGTTATCGATTCCTGCGCCGACAAGGCTGCCAAAAAGAAAATTGATTTCGAAGTTCAGATTTCCGAGTACCTGCACGTAAGCGCTCTCGGCGATGACGCGAACGTCAGAAAGATTTTGGTGAACGTTCTTTCCAACGCGATAAGATATACGGATAACGGTAAAGTTTCTTTTGCCGCAGACAGTATTTCGGACAATGACAGCGACTGTATGTACAAGTTCGTTATCACCGATATGTCCGAGCGTGTGGCCAAGGATGTTTCCGAGGAGACCAACAAGGGTATCGGAACGGTTGATACCGACGACAACACGGGTATCGGCATTTTGCTTGCAAGACGTCTTGTGGCTTCCATGGGCGGTACGTTTAAGATGTGGACCGACAAGAGCGGCGTGAACGTTTTCAGCATCCAGATACCGCAGAAGCTTACGGCTCCGGACACAATAAAGGACTATTTTGTGCGCGACAAGTTGAAACTCGTCTTTGCCGGAAGCACCGTTAAGCACTGGAAAGGACTTACGGATGCGTGCGACCTTATGGGCGTTGAATATGAGATGTTTTCAAACTCACAGCGTACCGAATACGTTAACGAGAGCAACCGCATGTGCATTATCGTTTCGGAATGTGATAAGTCGGGCAAAAGAACAATTGACTTTGCAAGATTTAAAAATTGCTGCTTTGCTACCATGATTTCGAGGACGGAGCTTGTGAACACTCTGCCGGGTGAAGTGGCAATACGCGAGCCGTTAAGCATTCTTACGTTAAGAAAGATGTTTATGGCGTCGGATTTGTTTGAAAGCGAAAGCGTTTCCGAGCCCATAAAAGATTTTATTGCACCGAGTGCGAAGGTTCTTGTTGTTGATGATGACCTTTTGAATCGACGAATTGCGGTTCAACTTCTTGAGGGCTTCAGGATAAAGGTGGCTTCCGCTGCGGGCGGTTTCGAATGTATAGACATGATAGAAAAGGGCGAGTCGTTTGATATCATCTTGATGGATTACATGATGGACGGCATTAACGGAATCGAGACTACCAGAAGACTTAAAAAACTTCCCAATTGGGATGAACGCACGAAGATTGTTGCATTTACGGCCAACAACGTAATCGGTATAAAGGATAAGTATCTTGAAGCCGGAATGGTGGGATGTCTGTTTAAGCCTGCGGGTCGTGAACAGTTCGGACAGATGCTTCTTAATTACCTTCCGAAGGAGCTTATTAAGGAAAGCAGCAAGGACGATACGTGCATTGTCAATATGGATAATCTTCCCGTAATCGATGGTGTTTATCCTGCCGATGCAATGAAGTACGTATCCGGTAACGTAAATACTTATCTTGATCTTTTAGGGGAGTTCGGCCAGGAAATATACAAGAAATCGGCAAGAATTTCAGAGCTTTATGCCTTGAATGATTTGTATGATTTTACTATCATGGTACATGGAATAAAGAGCGCGTCGAGAATGCTTGGAATGAACGACCTTTCCAGAATGATGGAAGATTTGGAGCATGCCGGTTCGGCACAGGATTTGGCGTATATATCCGATAACCTTACACCGGTATTGGATTACTATGAAGGATTCGTCAAAAAGCTTGAGCCTTACGGCAAAAAGTCTTCATCGGATGATGGAGTGACGGACCGTTATCACAGGCTTTTGACCGAAATGAAGGAAGCACTTGAGGAATTCGAGATGGAGAAGGTAGACGAACTTATGAGCCTCATTCTTAAAGAAGAAATTCCCGAGAGTGACACGTCACATATTTCGGCGCTTAAGGTTAATCTCGAAGAAGCAGACTATTATGCATCGATGTCTTTGATAGATGCATTGTTACGTCATAAATAATTATGAAGCAGGAGATTATTGTAAGATGAATTGTCTTGAAGAGAGAATTTTGAAGGACGGCGTAGTAAAGGAAGGAAATGTTTTAAAGGTTGACAGTTTTTTGAACCATCAGATGGACATAGGCCTTTTTGATGAAATGGGTAAGGAGCTTGCTCGCCGCTTTGAAGGAGTCAACATTAACAAGATTCTGACAATAGAGGCATCCGGTATCGGTATCGCGAGCGTAGCCGCACTTCATTTTAACAACTGCCCCGTTGTTTTTGCCAAGAAATCCCATAGCATTAACCTTGACGGAGATATGTACACCGCTGAGGTTGAATCATTCACGCACAAGAACATTAACCATGTTATCGTGTCCAAAAAGTTTTTGGGACCCGAAGATCATGTCCTTATTATTGATGACTTTCTTGCCAACGGATGTGCGCTTCAAGGCCTTATCAGTATAGTAAATCAGTCCGGTGCTACCGTTGAAGGTATCGGTATCGCAATTGAAAAGGGCTTCCAGCAGGGCGGACGCATGATAAGAAATTTAGGCTACAAGCTTGAGTCACTTGCCATTGTGGACGGAATGGATGCTTCCAAAGGAACAATTGATTTACGCAAGCAATAAATAACGTGATTTTTCAAAACGCCGGTAGACATAACTCGGCGTTTTGTTAATTTAGGATAAAAAAACAACAAAAAAGTGTTAAAACCGTAAACAAAATCGTCGAATTGATACATTGTTTTTTATTTGACAATTTGTTAATCTTCTTTTTGTCAGTAGCGATTGTTTATAACGGAACAATCGTACAAACATATTTTTAAACTATATAGGAGAAGAGTATATGAAAAAGTTAACTGCATTACTGTTATCATTAATCATGGTCGTTTCTCTCTGCGCTTGCGGTGAGAAAGCTGACACAAAGTCTTCATCGGTTAAGATGGGCTTTATCTGCCTTCACGATGAAAACTCTACTTATGACTTGAACTTCATCAACGCAGCTAAGGAAGCTTGCGAAAAGATGGGTATCGAGTACATCATCAAGACAAACATTCCCGAAGGTCAGGAATGCTACGAAGCAGCAGGCGAACTTGTTGACGCCGGATGCAACATCGTATTTGCTGATTCATTCGGTCACGAAGATTACATGATTGAAGCTGCCAAGGATTATCCCGAAGTTACTTTCTGTCATGCAACAGGTACAAAGGCTCATACAGAGAACCTTTCAAACTATCACAACGCTTTTGCTTCTATCTATGAAGGACGTTATCTTGCAGGTATCGCTGCAGGTATGAAACTTAACGAAATGATCGCTGACGGAAAGATCACAGAAGACCAGTGCAAGATGGGTTATGTTGGTGCTTTCACATACGCAGAAGTTGTTTCAGGTTACACATCATTCTTCCTCGGCGCTCGTTCTGTTTGCCCTTCGGTTACAATGGAAGTTACCTTCACAGGTTCATGGTATGATGAAACTGCTGAAAAGGAAGGTGCTAACAAGCTTATCGAAGACGGTTGCGTTCTTGTAAGCCAGCATGCTGACTCAATGGGTGCTCCTACAGCTTGTGAAACAGCAAACGTTCCCAACGTTTCTTACAACGGTTCAACAGCAAGTGTTGCTCCCAACACTTTCATCGTTTCTTCAAGAATCAACTGGGCTCCTTACTATGAGTTCGTTATCGATTGTGTAAAGAACGGCAAGGAAATCCCTGCTGACTGGACAGGTTCAATCGCTTCAGGTTCCGTATTACTTACAGAAGTAGGTGCTGCAGCTGCAGAAGGAACACAGGCAGCTATCGATGAAGCTTCAAAGAAGATGCAGGATGGCACTCTTCACGTATTCGATACAGCAACATTCACAGTTAACGGTGCTGCTTTAACAACATACATGGCTGACGTTGACACAGATGCTGCTTACGAAGGTGACCACGAAGCAATTGATGCTGCAGGCTTCTTCAACGAGTCAGGCGAAGGCTTCCGTTCAGCTCCTTTCTTCGATATTCAGATCGATGGAATTACACTTCTTGATACAGCATTCTAATCAGTTTATTGATAAATAAATACTTGCTATATTAAGTACATTTTTGGTAATATTTTAAGGGTGGCAGTGATAGCTCTCATTGCCACCCGATATTTTTTTCATTACAGGAAATTCTTTCTTGTGTGGGTTGTCAGGTAAGAAGGAGATTACAGGTTTGGAAACGAAAACTGCTGCAGTTTCGTTACGCAACATAAAGAAAACTTTCGGTTCTGTTGTTGCCAACGAAAATGTCAATCTTGATATTTATAAGGGCGAGATTCTTGCACTTTTAGGTGAGAACGGTAGCGGAAAGACTACCCTTATGAATATGCTTTCCGGTATTTATTATCCGGATGAAGGTCAGATTTTTATCAACGGTAAGGAAGAGGTAATCAAATCCCCCAAGGATGCGTTTGCTCTCGGAATCGGTATGGTTCACCAGCATTTCAAACTGGTTGATGTATTATCGGCCACAGAAAATATTATTCTCGGTCTTGAGGGTAAGCTTAACATTAAGGAAGCTTCCGAGAAAATCCGTGCCATTTGCGAAAAATACGGTTTCGAGGTAGACCCCGACCAGAAGATTTACAACATGTCCGTATCACAGAAGCAGACTGTTGAAATCGTTAAAGTTCTCTACAGAGGAGCCGATATCCTTATCCTTGATGAGCCTACGGCAGTATTGACTCCCCAGGAGACCGAAAAGCTTTTCGCGGTTTTACGTAACATGCGTAAAGACGGAAAGGCAATAGTTATTATCACACATAAGATGCACGAGGTTGAGAGTCTTTCCGACCGTGTAGCCGTTTTACGTCGCGGTACTTATGTCGGTGATATGATGACCAAGGACACTAATGCACAGGAGATGACCAACATGATGGTTGGCCATGCCGTTACATTGAATATAGAGCGTCCCGACCCTGTGGACCCCAAGCAGCGTATTGCGGTAAGAGGTCTTACGGTAAGAAGTCTGGACGGTATTTTGAAACTTGATGATGTTTCTTTTGACGCATACAGCGGAGAAATTCTTGGTATCGCAGGTATTTCGGGTTGCGGTCAGAAGGAACTTTTGGAAGCCATCGCAGGCTTACAGCCCGCTGAGGCAGGAAGTATTTCTTACGTTTCCGACGACGGCCGCAAGGAAGAGCTTCTCGGAAAGGACCCCTTAAAGATTCAGGAGATGGGCGTTACGCTTTCTTTTGTCCCCGAGGACAGACTCGGTATGGGTCTTGTAGGCAACATGGACCTTACCGACAACATGATGTTACGTTCTTTCAGAAAGGGCTCGGGTCTTTTTGCTGACAGAAAATCGCCCGAAAAGCTTGCCAAGAACGTTGTTAAGGAACTCGAGGTTGTTACTCCGAGCATTTCGACTCCCGTAAGACGTCTTTCCGGCGGTAACGTTCAGAAGGTTTTGGTCGGCCGTGAAATCGCTTCGGCGCCCAAGGTTCTGCTTACGGCTTACGCGGTAAGAGGCTTGGACATTAACTCTTCATATACTATTTACGATCTTATTAATCAACAGAAGAAAGCCGGCGTTGCGGTTATTTTTGTCGGCGAAGATTTGGATGTTTTGCTTGAAATTTCCGATAAGATTCTTGTGCTCTGCGGCGGAAAGGTCAGCGGCGTGGTTGACGGACGCAGTGCGGACAAGAACAAAATCGGTCTTATGATGACTCAGGTAGGAGGTGTAGGCGATGAAAAATGAATCTGTTCGTGAACCTCTTTTCCATATCGTGAAGCGAGACAATGTGCCCGCCAAGAAAGCATGGATGATTCGTGCCATTGCCATTGTGGCAGCATTGATTGTATGTGCAATCGTTACCACATGTCTTACGGGTGACAATCCGCTCAGCGTATACGGAACCATCATCAAGGGTGCTTTCGGTACACAGAGAAAGACCTGGATTACTTTACAGGAGCTCGCAATCTTATTGATTATTTCACTTGCGCTTACTCCCGCGTTTAAGATGCAGTTTTGGAACATCGGCGGTGAAGGTCAGGTGTTAATAGGATGTCTTGCATGCGCATCCTGCATGATTTGTCTTGCCGATAAAATGCCGAACTGGGCAGTAATGATTCTCATGGTTGTGTGCAGTCTTTTTGCAGGCGCTGTCTGGGGATTCATTCCCGCAGTTTTGAAGGCAAAGTGGAATACCAACGAAACTTTGTCGACTCTTATGATGAACTACATTGCAACTCAGCTTGTTGCTTACTTTACTATCGTATGGGAAGTTCCCAAGGGTTCGGGAAAGATTGGTATCATCAATCAGAACACTAACATCGGTTGGCTTCCGAACATCGGCAACAAGTATCTTTTAAGCATAATCGTGGCTGTTCTTGTTACCGCTTTTATGTATGTTTACTTAAACTACAGCAAGCATGGTTATGAAATTGCCGTTGTAGGTGAAAGCGAAAGAACCGCAAGATATGTCGGAATGAAGGTTAAAAAGGTTATCATCCGTACGATGATTCTTTCCGGTGCGTTATGCGGACTTGCAGGTTTACTGCTTGTCGGCAGCATTAACCATACCGTTACAACCACTATCGCAGGCGGTCAGGGATTTACGGCTGTTATGGTTTCATGGCTTGCCAAGTTCAATCCCATCACAATGATTTTTACTACTCTTTTAATTGTTTTCCTTGGTAGAGGAGCAAGCGAGATTTCAACAACTTTCGGCTTGAACCAGTCGTTCTCGGATATTCTTACCGGTATCATTCTTTTCTTTATTATCGGTTGTGAATTCTTTATCTCGTACAAGATTAATTTCAGAAAAAAAGCAGCAAAGGAGGTAAAGGCTGATGTTTGATATAGTAGCTTTTATTCCCCGTGCCGTAGGTCAGGGTATTCCTCTTTTATGCGGTAGTACGGGTGAGACAATTACTCAGAAGGCAGGCAACCTCAACCTCGGAATTCCCGGCGTAATGTACGTTGGCGCCATTTCCGGTGTTATCGGTTCTTTCTATTATGAGAAGTCACTTCCTGCGGCAGATCCCGGAAATGCTTTTCTTGCAATATTTATTCCTATGGTATGCTCGCTTTTGGGATCACTCATTATGGGACTTATTTACTGCTTCTTAACAGTATCCTTAAGGGCTAATCAGAACGTTACGGGTCTGGCGATGACTACCTTCGGTATAGGTTTCGGTAACTTTTTCGGAGGTTCACTTATCAAAATTTCGGGCGCGGACGTTCCGTCAATTGCGTTATCGAAGACGAGCGCTTTCTTCAGTGCTTCGTTGCCTTTTGCGAAAGATCTCGGATGGTTCGGAAGAATTTTCCTTTCCTACGGATTTTTGGTATATCTTGCGATTATTGTTTCTTTTGTCGCAGCATATGTAATAAAGCATACTCGTGTAGGTTTACACCTTCGCGCTGTAGGTGAGAGCCCCACAACGGCCGACGCAGCCGGAATTAACGTTACCAAATACAAGTATTTCGCAACCTGCATAGGCTGTATGATTGCCGGTCTCGGCGGTCTTTACTATGTTATGGATTATGCCTGCGGCGTATGGTCGAACGATGCTTTCGGTGATCGCGGATGGCTTGCTATCGCGCTTGTTATCTTCACTATCTGGAAGCCTGACACAGGCGTTTTTGCTTCCATTCTTTTCGGTGGTTTGTACATTCTTTATCTTTACCTTCCTACCGGTATGGAGCACATGGAATACAAGGAACTTTACAAGATGATTCCTTATGTTGTTACATTAATCGTTCTTGTTATTACAAGCATGCGCAACAAGCGTGAAAATCAGCCGCCTCAGTCTTTGGGTCTTTCCTATTTCCGTGAGGAGCGCTGATGAAACTTTACGTATTCAGACACGGCACCACTGATTGGAACGAGGCCAAGAGACTTCAGGGAAACAGTAATACTTCATTGAACGATGAAGGCAGGAGACTTGCGACGATTACTGCGGAAGCGGTTAAAGACATTAAGTTCGACTACATTTTTTCGAGTCCTTTGAACAGGGCCTACGAAACCGCATCCATTTTTGCAAAGGGAAGGGATGTTCCCATCGTCAAGGATGACCGCCTTATTGAGGTTGGCTTCGGCGTAGATGAAGGCGTTGTCCCGGAAAAGAGAACGCCGGGATGCATTTTGTTTTTCAAAGATCCCGCAAACTATGTTCCGGCAGAAGGTGCGGAATCTTTCGAGAGTCTGTGCTCCCGCACAGCGGACTTTATCGAAAGCGTTTTGGTGCCGCTTTCAATTAAGGAGCCCGACGCATCGGTTGCCCTTTTCGGACACGGTGCGATGAACAAGGCTTTGATGAAGCACCTGCTTCACAGGGAGCTTAAGAACTTCTGGGATGGAAACTGGCAGTATAATTGCAGTATGAATCTGTATGAAATAAACGGAAATCAGTTTATTTTGCTGGAAGACGGGAAAATATTTTACGAAATTTAGTCAATATTTTTCTTTACATCTTTTATCAGAGGTATTACATTTTTTTTATCAAAATACAGGAGGAAACTTTCATGGGTGAATTACGTCCCGCATCATTGGAAAGAATTACAAATGAAACGCTTGCTAAGGCATTTATTGACGAGCAGGTAAAGGAAATCAGAGCACAGGTTGGAGATAAGAAGGTATTGCTTGCTTTATCGGGCGGTGTTGATTCTTCAGTAGTTGCTGCTTTACTTATTAAAGCAATCGGCAAACAGCTTGTTTGTGTTCATGTAAATCATGGCTTACTTCGTAAGGGCGAGCCTGAGCAGGTTGTTGAAGTATTTAAAAACCAGATGGATGCCAACTTAATCTATGTAGATGCTGTAGACCGTTTCCTTGACAAACTTAAGGATGTTTCAGATCCCGAGACAAAGAGAAAGATTATCGGTGCAGAATTCATCAACGTATTTGCCGAAGAAGCCGCAAAACTTTCAGGCATCGAGTTCTTGGCACAGGGTACTATTTATCCCGACATTCTCGAGTCAGACGGTGTTAAAGCTCACCACAACGTTGGCGGACTTCCCGAAGAACTCAACTTTGAACTTGTTGAACCCGTGAAATTCTTATATAAAGATGAAGTTCGTGTTGTAGGTAAGGTTCTTGGCCTTCCCGACAACATGGTTTACCGTCAGCCTTTCCCCGGCCCCGGACTTGGAGTTCGTTGCACCGGAGCTATCACAAGAGACAGACTTGAAGCATTAAGAGAAGCTGATGCAATTGTTCGTGAAGAAATTGAAAAATTACCCGAAACACCTTGGCAGTACTTCTGCGCTATACCTGATTTCCAGTCAACCGGTATCAAGTATGTAGATGGCAAGGGTGAAAGATATATGGGTTGGGCATGCGTAATCCGTGCAGTCAACACAACCGACGCCGTAAAGGTTACAGTACCCGAAATTCCCTTCGCAGCCCTCACTGCAATGAGAGACAAAATCGTCCAGATACCCGGCATCAACCGCGTACTTTGGGACATCTCCG
>JAZUJT010000005.1:0-16118 GCA_045642905.1 Lachnospiraceae bacterium
AACAAAAGAAGAAATATGGCACAAAAAGAATTGCTTAAGAGCACTCCCGCTCCTTATTGTCCTTGTGATAATCTGGTTTCCCTATGACATTCTCCAAAGAAGGTAATCGATTACATCACTTTGATATTATTAAGGATATCTCGTATATCTTCCCTGACCCTCTCATAGTTTTGTGACTTATTGGCCATCCTGTCGATGTACAGTTTCCTGTTAACCTCTATCATTACAGATTCGACGCGTCTGTCCCTTTCTGCCCTTTGTTATTATATTATGTGCAAATCCTACCGAAAAATTAGAATCTATAAATCAATATTCTTTTTTGTTCATGACATTAATTGAAATGAACATTGATACTAACAAAGCAATTACTACAAATGCCAAAACTGCACCTATAATAAGGAAAGGATTGGCATAGGTTATCTTTGTTGCAATAGCATCTATGTCGAGGGCTGTTTTATCTGCGGTTTTCGTGACCAGCATTACGATTCCGAATGCTGCACCGTAAATGATAAACATTGCCATTCGTCCTTTTTCTACGCCAAGCTTCATGTCAAGAGGAAGCATTACCATAAGGATTAATGTAAATATCAAAGTTCCGGTAAGTAAATTAGTCACCAATTCCGATACATTTACACCGTTTCCGTTAAAGGTTCCAATCGCGACTTCCAGAACAACTGACAAAACCAACGATGCTACACCCATTATCACTCCAAGTACATACTTTTCTACCGCATAGTCTTTTCTTCGTATCGGCATTGTCATCAAAAAGGCCATTCCGTTGTCAAGTTCATCAAAACTAAGTGTCGTGAGCAGCAATATTGCCGAAAAAAGCGGGAGGAAAGATGACATGAAGCCCGATTCCATCATAAATCCCGTTGCTCCAACAACAATAATCCCCAATAATATAGTATTTTTTCTTTCCTTTATAAGCAATAAATCTTTAACTAATAAACCCTTCATTTGGTTACCTCTTTCATCAATCAATTTTATTTATTGGTTTGTTTTATCTGTTCCTAACGCCTATCTTTTTTTATTCCCAAGCATCATTACTATCATGTCATCGATATTACCGTTTTCTACGACCAGTTTGGGATTGTTTTCAACGTAGTACATCTTCTCATTGGTCAGGCATGTGTAGCCGAAAGACTCTTTTTTAACGCTCAGCAGATACTGCTTATCAAGTGCGGCATAATCGGCTTCGCTTAATTTAAGAATTCCGTATTGGCCAAGAATAGTGTCGGTATCTTCATGTAAAAGCACCTCACCGTTATCAATAAAGTAAATGTCGTCGCAAAGGCCCTCAAGATCCGAGGAAATGTGAGAGCTAATAATAATTGTACGAGCAGAGTCCTCAGCGACGTAAGCTCGAAGCATATCCAAAACTTCATTTCTTGCTATTACGTCAAGGCCTGCCGTCGGCTCATCCAAAACAAGAAGTTTAGCCTGATGGCTGATTGCCACCAATACTCTCAATTTGGCCTTCATACCGGTTGAAAACTCCTTGATTTTCTTGTCAAACGGCAAATTCTGCTCAGTGCAAACCTTTCTGAAAAATGCCTCGTCGAATCTGCTGTACATATGTTTCAATATCTTTATAATATTGGTAATTGTATATTCCGAGCAAAAGCCCGATTCTGCCAACGCAACACCTATTTCTTCACACTCGCTTGACAGCAACTTTGATCTTTCTTTGCCAAAAATCTTTATTTCTCCGGCATCAGGCTTGATTAATCCCAGCAGTGCCTTGATTGTTGTGCTTTTGCCGGCGCCGTTCTTTCCTACCAAGCCTGTAACCGTTCCTTCTTCGATATCCATCGAAATATTCAATGCGAAATTTCCGTAATGCTTTGATAAATTATTAATAGAAATCATTTATATCTTCCTCCAAGTATCAAACAAAATTATCATTTAGCACTTTCTTTGATAAGCAATCATCCTTGCCGATTGCTTCATATCATGTCGAAAGCCTACTCTTCCAGGATTATTTCCACTATCTCCCTGATTTCATTGTCTTCCATTCCGACCGTCCGAGCCTTGGCAATTGCCTGTGTGAAATCGTCTTCAACAGCTTTTCTTCTTGCTTCTATTGCCAATTGCTTATTGGTAGGAGCAATGTAAGTTCCTTTCCCGTGTACGGTAACAACAAAACCTTCCTCCTCCAATCTGTCATATGCTTTCTTTACTGTAAGTGCACTGATTTTTAATTCATTTGCAAAAGCCCTTACCGACGGAAGCCCTTCATTTTCCTTCAGTTCACCACTGATTATTTCCTGTTTTATCTGATCCATCAGTTGTTCGTAAACCGGAATCATGGATGAGTTGTTAATAATAATATTCATTGTCACCTCTGTAACTTTGAAAGATTTACTTCGTCCACGTCCCGGGTAAGAAATGATCGGTTTCTTATTTGTGGACGAAGCATTTATTCATCGTTTACAATAAACACTATATAACAGTTTATAACTGTTGTCAACTGTTATATGGTGTTTATTTCAAGGACGCTATTAAACCGGATAACAGGTAAGTAATTCACGTAGTGAATTATAAACCCAAGACAAAATGTGCAATGCTTTAATGCACATTTTGGTGCAGAGACTGAACCGCAGGTTCAAGGACGCTATGCGTCCTTAATCAAAAAAAGGATGGGATTTATTCCCATCCTTTTTTGATTAAATGCGGATAACAGGCCAATAATACACGTAGTGAATTACAAGCTCAAGCCAAAATGCGCAATGCTTTAATGCACATTTTGGCGCAGAGACTGAACCGCAGGTTCAAGGACGCTATGCGTCCTTAATCAAAAAAAGGATGGGATATAATCCCATCCTTTTTTGATTAACTGCGGATAACAGGACTTGAACCTGCACGGTCGCCCACCAGAACCTAAATCTGGCGTGTCTGCCAATTCCACCATATCCGCTTATCAAAATCAAAGTCTGCGAACGTTCTCGCAGACTTTGATATTATATCGTATCATTAAATGTCGGTCAAGAGTTCCGGTGCCTCATCCTTGGGAAGGGAATCGATATATTCGTTGATTTCCTTGGAAAGGCGCTTGTAGTCGTCACGAAGCTTATCAAGCCTGTTCGTGAATGTATCGGAATTATCGACCTTGGCAAGATCTTTTATGTTATCGATTTCCTTAAGGAAAGCATCTGCTCCGATGGATGCCGAAACTTTACCGAGACTGTAAACGTTCTTAACCTTCTCGTCGTACTCTTCCTCATCGAAGATACGATGGATAATTACGCTACTCTTCTCCAAAAACGTCTTCAAAACTTCCGAGTAAATGGAAGTGTCATTCCAATAATTGGCAAGACCGCTTTCGGGAACAAAAAGCTTCTCGTCTTTCTTGATTTCTTCGGTTTCTACGGCATGCACGATGGTGTGAACCTGCTTGTTCTTGGGAAGCCACTTCTCAAGGATGTAATTAATCTGCTTGATGACGATGGGCTTGGGAAGAAAATCGCACATTCCCGCTTCGTAAAACTGCTTTTCAATCTCGCTGCCGGTGTTGGCTGTAAGAGCAACAATCGGTGTTCTCGTCTCACGCTCTTCCAGCTCGTGAATCTTAACGGTTGTCTGAACACCATCCATACCGGGCATCATATGGTCCATAAAAATAAGGTCGAATTTCTCACCGTTCTTGATGAGGTCAACAGCGTCATAACCATTGTCGACGGAAATCGTCTGAACCTCGAAAGTCTTTATCAATGCTGCCGCAACCTTAAGGTTAACCTTGTTATCATCAACAACGAGAACTCTTGCCGAAGGAGCGGTAAATACGATGTTGTCGGAAATTCCGAGCGCACGGTTCGTAGAAACGTCTTCAAGCACTGTCTTTACGTCGCACAAAATAAAAGGAACCTTCAATGCCGCAGTCTTCTCATCGGAAGGATTCATTACGGCGTTTTTCTCCCACAAGCCTATGATGCAGGTGGAAGGAGAAATGCGGGCAATAATCGGCTTTACGGCGTCGAGCTTGCGGCTCATGACAAACAAATAATCCGTTTTAACCGAGCTTATGGTAGCCTCGAGATCGGACATGTCTTCAACGCGTCCAACCGACATACCCATCTGCGAAAGCATCTTAAGTAACGACTCTTTGTAATATTTGTTGTCTTCCCATACAAGGCATCCGGCATTCTCGCCCTTTCTGGGAGCAAAAATAGGATCGTTGTTGGCTACACGCTGACGAATGCGTGCGTAGAAGGTCGAACCACGGCCGAACTCACTTTCCACCGAAAGCGTTCCGCCCATAAGTTCCGTAAGCTGTCTGCAAATATTCAAGCCAAGGCCGGAGCCTTCAACATAAGTTCTCTTGTTCTTTTTGTTTCCGGAAAAGTTCTCGAAAAGCTTCTCTCTGTCCTGAGGAGTAATACCCGAACCGGTATCCGAAACAGCGAAGGTAACGTCGAGCATTTCTTTGGCCACACGCTCGTAAGAAACGCTAACCTTAATCTCACCGTTTACGGTAAATTTAGCGGCATTTGTGAGAAGATTCATAAGAATCTGTTTGATACGAAGTTCATCACCGACAAGCTCGCGCGGCATCGTAAAATCAACGTCCGTCGTGTACGCAATGTTCTTGTCCCTAAGCCTTATGGCCATGTCTTCCTTAAGCGCATTCATAAGATTGCACACGTTGTACGGTGCCTCGCTCAACGCCATATTTCCGGAAGTCATCTTCGAAAAATCCAGGATATCATTTACAATATCCATAAGTGTCGACGACGAACTCTTCAAAATACTAAGATATGTTTCCTGTGTCGGCGACGTAACCTCTTTCGAAAGAAGGTCGACCGCACAGGTAATGGCATTCATGGGAGTACGAATCTCGTGTCCCATACTGGCAGCAAATTCGGTTTTCTCCTTCTCGGAAGCAACGATTCGATCGCAATTTTCCTTGACCGTAACCAGGTCTTTCGAACATTCATGAAGTTCTTTCCTGCAATCCATGTACAAAATACCAAAAACAATGACCGCTGCAAGAAGAACCAAACTCGTAATCATCAAAACTGCTGACAGTGTACTCATAAAAATGCCTCTCAAATTGAATATATTCGATATCAAGTCAAATCTTTGGGAATATTTTTGATAAGATAATAATAACACGAAATGCCTTTGCGGGCAATCAAGTAAGCTGACACTTACACGATGTAAATTGGACTTTAAGTGCAAAAGAAAAACGACATAGAAATGTCGTTTACAAAGTGAGCCACTGGGGACTCGAACCCCAGACAACTTGATTAAAAGTCAAGTGCTCTACCGCCTGAGCTAGTGGCCCTTATTAAGTTGAAACTGGGCTAACCGGATTCGAACCGGTGAAATGCAGGAGTCAAAGTCCTGTGCCTTACCGCTTGGCGATAGCCCATCATTCACAGTCTCTGACCGGATGTAATAAATAAAAAGGGTGGATAGTGGGACTCGAACCCACGGTCTCCAGAACCACAATCTGGCGCGCTAACCAACTGCGCCATATCCACCATAACGTGCCCGAAGGGATTCGAACCCCCGACCCACGGCTTAGAAGGCCGTTGCTCTATCCAGCTGAGCTACGGACACAAAAAATCAAATTTGGTCCAAAAATGTGTCAGCATTAGGACACATTTTTCAAATTTGATCGCGAAGCGACGACGACAGGCGTTTTTTGAGCACCGAGGTACTTCACGAGGTGCGTCATACACTTCCCATCCATTTCTTCCGGATGCGATACACTTCCCATCCAACATGATCGCGAAGCGACGCCGACAGGCGTTTTCGTAGCACCGAGGTACTTCACGAGGTGCGTCATCAACTTCCCATCCATTTCTTTCGGAGGCATCTGTCTTCCCCTCCGCAAACTCCTTCGCAACGCAAAAGCGGGTGATGGGAATCGAACCCACGTATCCAGCTTGGAAGGCTGGTGTTCTACCATTGAACTACACCCGCATAGTCAGCACAAAATCGGGGTGACAGGATTCGAACCTGCGACCTCCTGGTCCCAAACCAGGCGCTCTAGCCAAGCTGAGCCACACCCCGAAACGGAACCTTTTGCGCCACAACGCAAATGATATTATAGCAAGTAGTATATGTACTGTCAATCATTTTTATCAAGAAAAATCATAGAAATTTCAAAGAAAAATTTACCTCATTTTTGTCGTCGATTTCCATAATTATATATGAAGGATTGTGTCCTTCCTGACGCGGATAAGTTAAGGATCCCGGGTTAACCGCGTATATACGACGCTCGTCGTCGTATTCAATTCTCGGCACATGAGTGTGGCCGTACAAGACAATGTCCGCCCCGCGGTTTTGCGCCTCTTCCATGAGCCAGTCGCGTCCGAAGTTAACATGGTTTTTGTGGCCGTGAGTAACCCAGACAGAATATTTGCCGAGTTCAAACTGGGCATTCATCGGAATATCCGAAGCATAATCATTGTTGCCGTTTACCATTACAAGTGGGCAGGGAGCAGTCTGTGAATAATAGTATTCGCTTCCCGAGATATCGCCGCAATGAATAATCATGTCCAGGTCTTTTTCTTTTTTCAAAATAACCGAGTACGCGGAATTGTTGCCGTGTGAATCACTAATTATGAGAATGCGCATACTTAACAATTTCTTCCTTTATAAGTCTCAAAGCACGGCCGCGATGGCTGATTTCATGCTTCTTGTGCGGAGGCATCTCGGCAGTAGTCATGCCGCGCTCCGGCAAATAAAAAATCGGGTCGAATCCAAAACCGTTTTCGCCCTTGGGTTCATGAGCAATTTCACCCTCGACCGTACCGCGAACAACCTTCTTCGAGCCGTCCGGGAAGCAGGCCGCTACGGTGCAGACAAATCTTGCGGTTCTGTCATCGCCGACTTCGTCAACACGCCTTATAAGCTCTGCGTTCTTTATATCATAGGAAGTGTCCTTGCCCATATATCTTGCGGAATAAATGCCCGGCTCCTTGTTGAGACAGTCAATCTCAAGTCCGGAATCATCGCTGAGCACAATGTATTCGGAAAACTCCGTGCCTCGAAGCTTATCGAAAACAGCCTCGGCCTTAATCATCGCATTTTCTTCAAAAGTCGTACCGTTTTCCTCGATGTCGCCCGAAAAGCCGGCTTCCTTCATCGAAATAACCTCGGTATCCTCAAAAGCATCCGCCATAATCTCGCGAATCTCATTGAGCTTGTCCTTGTTTCCTGTTGCAAAAACAATCTTCATAAAAAGCCTCACTAAAATCAATCCGACAACACATCTACTGTGCAATGATGTTGTCGAAAGTATTTAAAATGCCGTCCGCAATCTTGTCAATATAGCCTGCGTCACCCAAAAGCTCGCTTTCCGAAGGGTTTGAAATATAACCGACATTAAGATTAATGGCCGGGATGGAAAGCACCTTCAAAATGACGTCCGACGAATCGGCCTTGATTAATCCGATCGCCCTGTTTTTGGTGGCGATGGCACAATTTTTAAGAATCGAATCGGCCAAATCTACGTTTTCCAGCGAATTTCTGAAAAACTCATCGTTGTAAACCGCGTACATGCCGAACTTTTTGGTATCTTCGGGGTCGGCGTCCACATGAAGGCCCACATAATAGTCGGCGCCTGCCACCTCGCACGTTTCGATGCGCACGTCCGTACCGGGATTTCTGTCCGCGCCCCTCGTGAGGATGACCTTGTAGGACTTGCCTGCGGCCTTCTTCTCCACAGCCTTTGCGACCTTCAAAGCGATGTCCTTCTCCGAATACTCGCCCGCCATGTTTCCGGCCGAAACTCCGCCGTGACCGGGGTCAATCGCGACTACAACGTCCTCTTCATAAATGGAATCGGGCAAAACAAAAACAGTATTGTCCTTATATGAAGCCTCTACGGAGAAAACGCCGTCCGTCGAGAACACGTAAGTTACACTCTCACCGTCAAATGAAGCTTCCGCTTGTGTCACTCTGTCGAAGTTGCCGTACGGCTTGTTGGCCGTAAAATAAGTTTCCCGGGTTGCGGGAATCGAAATCGAGAAAGAATGATTCGGAAAGTCAGTGTCAACTGTAAAGTCATGTGTATTGACAGGTATATAAAAGCCCTCTTTATCCGACGTACTGTCCGTTTTCACAAGCCATTTAAGGTTCTGCGAAGAAGTATTCAAAGTTTCCGCTGTCTCAGCTTCCGCATTTTCAAAATCATTTACAATAATAATTTTTTTGTTGGCATAAACCATCATTACCGCAAACAAAGAACATCCGAGCACCATAAAGATGCTCAGAAATGCGATTGTAATTTTCTTTTGGAATGAATGTGTTGCGGTATCCATGATTAATAACTAATTCTTCTTTCCCGGTTTTTTGCCCATAAACGAATAATAGTAAGTTTTAAGCATTCCGTTATATATCTTACGGTTCTTGTCGGCCCGAAGGTCTAACGCCTCCTCGGCCTTTTCGTAAGAAGTAATCACAAACATCGACCAGTCGTTTAACTGCTTGTATCTTTGACCGAGTGTTTTATACAAAGGAAAAATCGTTTCCTTATCTTCAAGTCTTTCGCCGTAAGGCGGATTCGTGATAATAAAGCCGTAGCTTTTGCTGTGGCTTAAGTCGGCGACATCGCGAACCTGAAAGTGAATCTTTGAATCAACACCGGCAAGCTTGGCATTGGCACGCGCAATATCGACCATGTCGCCATCTATGTCGTAGCCGTGAATGTCGGTTACAACACTCATATCAACTTCGTCTCTCGCCTCGTCAAAAGCATCCTTCCAAATACGGTTTCCGACAATCCCGTCCCAAGCCATCGAAATGAAATCACGGTTAAGGCCGGGCGCAATTTTGCATGCCATCAAAGCTGCTTCTATGGGAAACGTACCGCTTCCGCAAAAAGGATCGACAAGAATACGCTCATCTCTCCACGGCGTAAGCATAATGAGCGCAGCCGCAAGGTTTTCCGCAATGGGCGCCTTCGCGGTAAGCTTTCTGTATCCGCGCTTGTGAAGGGAAACTCCCGTAGTATCCAGGCCGACCGTAACAATATCCTTCATAATGGTGACACGAATCGGGAAATCAAAGCCGCTTTCATCGAACCACGAAACATTGTAAATGCCCTTAAGCCTTTCAACCATCGCCTTTTTCATGATGGACTGAATATCCGAAGGGCTGAACAGAGCACTTTTAATGCTTGAAGCCTTAACAACGTTAAAACGGCCGTCCACAGGAATATAATCCTCCCATGCAAGCGCCTTCGTGCCCTCGAAAAGTTCGTCGTAAGTAACCGCCTTGAAAGAACCTATCTTAATAAGAATTCTTTCCGCCGTTCGAAGCCCGATATTGGCCCTCGCAACAGCCTCCTCGTCACCCAGGAAAGTAACGCGGCCGTCTTCCACGAGCGACACATCGTATCCCAAGTCTGTAATTTCTCTTTTAAGTACGCTCTCGAGCCCGAAATGGCACGGAGCAATCAATTCATATTTTCTCATAAAGCAATAATAAAATAGGTGATTTTGCGTGTCAATAACAGAAAAGTCAATCCGAATATGTAAAAAGAAAAATGAAATAGTAAAATCCCACAAACATTTTTCTGGTACTTTAGTACTATTTTTCATTGTTAAAAACAGCTTTAAGATATAGAATAAGCATTGTAAGAGAGAACTCCACCTCTCTTATATACCCTAAAAAAGGTATAATACTCCCCTCATGAAAAAAGACCGTTATTAACGGTCTTTTTTCTCTTGATAAAGGGAAACTTATGAAAAAAGTCTTGTAACTTTAAGATGTAATCAATTTATCTTCTTTACGGTCTTGCCTACTTCAAGCTTGCCTTCAACGGTAAGCTGCTCTACCAAAGTGGTTCTGGGCTTTTCGATAAGATTAATAAGCTTTCTTGCCGCAAGATAGCCGATCATATCCGTATCCTGACGAATAGTGGTAAGCTTAGGCTCCAGCTGAGAAATAATATTAATACCGTCGTATCCCGCAACGGAAATATCTTCGGGAATCTTAAGCCCTCTCCTGTTAATGGCGGTAATGCCGCCGAGTGCGGAATAATCGTCGCTGTAAAGAATACAGGTGGGAGGCTCCGGAATATCCAAAAGCTTACCGGTTAAAACTTCGGCCTCACGCATATTACGATAACTTCCGTTAATGACATATTCATTGGGAATCGTAATATTGTTATTCTCCAAAACCTGATAAAAAGCGGCAAGACGGCTTTGCGTAACCGATGTGTCGTCACCGCAAATATACGCAATACGTTTATGTCCCTGCGATACTATATAGGAAACAAGTTCCTGCATGCCCGCATAGTTGTTGGAAACAACCGACGACCTGTTATTAAATAAGTAGTCGATGGTGACAAGCGGAATGTCGGAGTTTACAAGCTCGATAACTTCTGGATCCGTAAAATCGATACACGCAATAACCACACCGTCGAAGCTTCTGTAAAGACTGTGTTCCAAATAAGTAAGTCTTGAGTGACCGGATCTGCTTCCGCTTATGAAAGTAAGATCATACCCATTCTCTTCTATTTCTTTCTTAAAACTGTCCAAAACCTTGGAAAAGTAATCATGAGTAAGTCCGCTTCTTCCTTTATCCACAAACAGCACTCCGATATTAAAAGAACGGTTCGTTCTCAATGCACGAGCCTGCGAATTAGGAAAATACCCCATTTCCTTGGCAGTCGTCTTAATAAGGTTTTTGGTCGCTTCACCGATATCTGACTGGTCGTTTAAAGCCTTACTGACTGTAGCAACGGAAACATTACAAGCCGCTGCTATATCTTTCATTGAAACCATGCTGATTCCCCCACATGTTGTGTCAAAGATGTTGCTTAATCGTTTTCGTTTTTTTCATTATATATGCATTTATTTCTAATTGCAATCCTATTTTTCTATTGATTTTGGACACTTTTTTATATATAATTGCTTCACAGGGTTCTTTTTTATGAACATTTACTTAATCGATTTCATAAAGATTATCCCTTGGATTAATAATGATTTTGCAGGTTCGCCAAGTCGATTTCCTGCGGTAAGGAGAGTTTATGAAGTACGGATTTTTCGATGACGACCACAAAGAGTACGTCATCACAACCCCCAAGACTCCGCTTCCCTGGATTAACTACCTTGGAACAAATGATTTCTTCTCGCTTGTTTCCAATACAGCCGGTGGTTATTCTTTTTACAAGGATGCAAAGCTTTTAAGAATCACAAGATTCCGTTACAACAATGTTCCTGCCGACTCTAACGGCAAGTACTACTACATCAAAGACGGTGATACAGTTTGGAATCCCGGTTGGATGCCCGTTAAGACCGACCTTGATTCATACGAATGCCGCCACGGTATCGGATATACCAAGTGGAATTCTTCCAAGAACGGTATCGAAGCTTCTGTTCTCGCTTTTGTTCCCACAGATGACAATTGCGAAATCAACAGCGTTAAGCTTACCAACAATACCGATTCCGAGAAGAATATTCAATTATTCTCATATGTTGAATGGTGTTTATGGAATGCCGATGACGATATGAAGAACTTCCAGCGTAACTTCTCAACAGGTGAAGTTGAAGTTATCGGTTCTACCATTTATCACAAGACCGAGTACCGCGAGCGTCGTAATCATTACGCACTCTTCTCGGTTAACTCACCTATAGACGGTTTTGATACCTCAAGAGATGCTTTCCTCGGTGCTTATCATGACAATCATGATCCCGAAGTCGTATTAAACGGCAAGTGCACAGGTTCCGAAGCTCATGGCTGGTCTCCGGTAGCTGTTCATCAGATCAACATCTCATTAAAGCCTCATGAAACAAAATCTTTTGTTTTTGTCCTCGGATATTGCGAGAATCCTGACAACGACAAATGGGAATCCAAGGGAATTGTAAATAAAACACCCGCTAAAGCATTACTTGCCAAGTATCAGTCGGACGCTGATGTTGAAAAAGCTTTTGCCAAGCTTAATGCTTATTGGGATGAATTGTTATCAATCTATACGGTTGAATCCAACAACGACAAGGTTAACCGTATGGTAAATATCTGGAATCAGTATCAGTGTATGGTTACCTTCAACATGTCACGTTCCGCTTCCTATTATGAATCCGGAATCGGCCGTGGAATGGGCTTTAGAGATTCCAACCAGGATCTTCTCGGATTTGTACATCTCATTCCCGAACGTGCACGTGAGCGTATCATCGATATCGCTTCCACACAGTTTAAGAACGGTTCCGCTTATCATCAGTATCAGCCGCTTACAAAGCGCGGCAATTCGGATATCGGTTCCGGTTTCAACGATGACCCGTTATGGCTCATCGCCGGCACAAGCGCTTATGTTCGTGAAACAGGTGATGTTTCAATCCTTAAGGAAATGGTTCCTTACGACAACGATATGAGCGTAGCCACAACACTTATGGAACACCTCAAGAGATCCTTTGACTTTACCGTTAACAACAAGGGACCTCATAAGCTTCCTCTTATCGGCAGAGCCGATTGGAACGACTGCCTTAACCTTAACTGCTTCTCGGAGCATCCCGGTGAATCCTTGCAGTGCTTCGGTCCTTCCGAAGGTCCCGTTGCCGAGTCGGTATTCATTGCAGGAATGTTTGTTAAGTACGGTGAAGAGTATGCTCAGCTTGCCGAACTTATGGGTGATTGCAAGGAAGCAGAGCGTGCACGCAAGGAAGTTCAGATCATGTACGATACCGTTCTCGAAAGCGGTTGGGACGGCGACTGGTTCATCCGTGCATACGATGCATACAGCAACAAGATTGGTTCCAAGGAATGCGAAGAAGGTAAAATTTTCATCGAGTCCAACGGTTTCTGCTCACTTGCCGGAATCGGTGTTAAGGAAGGTCTTGCCAAGAAAGCGCTTGATTCAGTTAAAGAACATTTGGATTGCAAGTACGGTGTAATGATTTTACAGCCTGCTTACACAGTATATCATCTCGAACTTGGTGAAATTTCTTCATATCCTCCGGGATACAAGGAAAATGCCGGAATCTTCTGCCACAACAATCCTTGGGTTTCAATTGCCGAAACCGTAATCGGACGTGGTGACCGTGCTTTCGAAATTTACAAGAAGACATGTCCCGCATACACGGAAGAAATTTCCGAGATTCACAAGACAGAGCCTTACGTTTACTGCCAGATGGTAGCCGGTAACGATGCTTACATCCCCGGCGAAGGAAAGAACTCATGGCTTACAGGTACCGCAGCTTGGACATTCTGCAATATTTCACAGTATATCCTCGGTGTATACCCTACGCACAAGGGACTTTCCGTTGATCCCTGTGTTCCTCACGGCTTCGGTGATTTCAAGATCACACGTAAGTTCAGAGGCGCAACCTACCACATCGAAGTTTCCAATCCTTCAGACGTTGAGAAAGGTGTTAAGTCCCTCATCGTTGACGGCAAGGAAATCGACGGTTGCGTAATTCCTTTCGTTGAAGGTGCAAAGGATGTAAACGTTAAAGTTATCATGGGATAATTACTAAACGCAATATATGAAACGGCCTCCCGCGTTATTAATGCGGAAGGCCGTTCTATTTTTATTTTGGCAAAAGAAAAATCACTCTAAGCCACAACTTTCATTATTTTCTCGACAATCTCATTGTAATCGTCCATGAATTCCTGATGATTGCAAAGGATGAAATCAGCATCTCCGTCTCTTGCGGCATACTCAAGACTCATCGCCTTTTCGGAAAGCTGTGTCGCACCGATAGTCTTCGCGAGATTCTTAACCGCGTGAACCAAAACTCTGTACTCGGTATAATTTCTCGCATCAAACATTTCCTGTGTTGCGTTTCTCTTGTCATCGCCCGAAACAAAAGTATTCAAGGTAAGCAGATATAATTCCTTATCATCCGCAAGGTACGAAAGCGATGTTTCCTTGTCCAGAAAGTCAATCGAATCGTAAACCTCTTCCGGAGTCATTTCTTTTTTCGTATCAACGTTTTCTTCTGTCATATTTTCGACGCTCTTTTCCGAGAAATCTTCGACAACAACGTCTTCACTTAACACAACAAGATCTGACCGAATGTATTTTCTCACGGTTTCTTCAAGCAATTTTCCATTAACAGGTTTGGGAACATAATCCGAAAATCCCAACTCCATATATTCCTTTTGAGCATCCGCCGAAACGTTCGCGGTAAGAATTACAACCGGCACGTTACGATTTGCATTACCCTCCATCTGCCGGATGCGCATAAACGTTTCAACGCCGTCCATCTCGGGCATCAAGTGGTCCATAAGAATCAAATCATACTGCTTTTCGCGAAGCTTGTTGAGACAATCGCGGCCGCTGTAAACGCAGTCGATATTTACCAGTGTTTCCTTCAAAAATGCACATAAAAGCGTCTGATTCGTCTCCACGTCATCTACCGACAATATATTTGCTTTAGGTGCGACAAAAGAAACTTTATACGCTTCCGATTCCGTACTCAAATCCACTATGTCACCGAGTTCAATGGCGCCTACCGGTGTGTTATCAACAATCTTCTGAGGAATCTTAATCTCGAATACGGAGCCTTTTCCGTAAAGGCTTCGAACTTCAATGGTACCGGACATTAAATCCACAAGACGCTTGGTAATCGCAAGACCAAGTCCCGTACCCTCGATCTTTTTGTTTTGCTCCAAATCCATACGTTCGTATGCGTCGAAGAGTATGTCCATGCTTTCGGACTGTATTCCGCGACCTGTATCCGCAACGGTAACTATGAGGTTAATCATATCGTTGCCGCTCTTCTCGCAACCGATGCTAAATGTTATGCTGCCGTGCTCGGTATACTTGACGGCGTTGGTAAGAAGGTTCGAAATAATCTGGCGAATCTTCATTTCATCGCCGCGAAGTCCTGTGGGAAGCTTATCGTCGTTTTTAATGATAAACTCAAGCTTCTTGTCCTTAAGTCTTGTATAAATCAGACTGTATACCTCGATAATCATCTTCTTGAGGTCGTAATCGCAGAGCGTTATATCCATCTTACCGGATTCAATCTTGGAAAAATCAAGAATGTCGTTAATCAACGCAAGCATCGTGTTTGACGAGGTCTGAATTGCATTGGAATATCCCACAACCGTCTTGTCGTCCGTATATCTTAAGACAAGCTGGTTCATTCCGACTATTGAATTTAACGGTGTACGAATTTCGTGCGACATATTTGCCAGAAACGCACTCTTCATCTGGTTCGCGGTTCTTTCTTTTTCCGCTGCCGCAGTAAGTTCAAGGTCTTTATTCTTAAGTTCGTCCGCCTGCTTTTCGTAAACTCTGGCCTGCACACGATAAATCGAGCCCAACGCAATACCGATAAACAGTGCCGAAGACAGAATATCAAGAATCTCGCTTGTTCTCGAATTCAGCATTTTAACAGTTTGCGGCCAATTATACTGAATAAACACACACGCCGCGATAACGGCAACATCAACAGGAATAAATATTAAAAGACTCTTTCTGTTAAGTAAAAAGAAAGACAGCAAAAATCCGCCCAACAGCCACAGGGGCATGCCCGAATATATGCCGCCGCCCATAAAGAACGACAAGGGAATCATTACAAGACACAATACGTAAACCGCGATGTTTTTGGCCGCTTCAAATTGGTTTTTAACGTTGGCAAGCCACAATACAAACACGCAGACAGCCAATACAACAATGATGCTGACAAGTCCTGTTACATTCGTATAATAACACGCCGAAATAATAAACGACGGTATCATTGTAAATCCCACAGACGTCATCAAAACGTTAAACAGCCTGTCATTTATGCTAATCGAATCTCTTGAAAGATACGCAGTAATTTCCTTAATAAGCTTTCGCATGAAATATGTCTCCTCTAAGAAAATCCAAAAATCCAAATATCATATTATACCATAACCGTAAATGATAAATTAATCAAAACATATCCGTTGCATCCAACTTGCTTTAAGCTACTTGGATTGCAACTATTTGCCTCCCCTGAGCCGTATTAGTTGCTTTTACTTGCTTTAAGTTTCATGGATTGCAACTATTTCGTCCCGGGAGGCCGTTTCCGTTGCTTTTCATACCAACCATTCGCCGCGTGCGTGAAAGGGCGCTGGATGTCCCGGCGGACATCCGTTCAGCGCCGACCGAGCAGCGCGCCAACGCTGCGAGACCGAACCCTGTTCGAGTCCGAGCCGGACTCGAACTAAAAAAAGTGAGTAGAGCT
>JAZUJT010000006.1:0-13070 GCA_045642905.1 Lachnospiraceae bacterium
TCCTCAGGCAAGAGCCGAATTATTCCCGGAATATAAGGAAATTCTCGAAAAGCCCAACAATATCCTTGCAATCGAATATTTGAAGGCGCTTAAAGAGCTAAAAAGTACCATGAAGCCTTTCATTATTTCAAGGAAGGGCTCGGGCTACAATGATAAAGCGATAACCGGTTCCATTCCCGGCGCTTTGGCAATAAGAAACGTCCTTTATAATGTAAAGAGCATTAATGAAATCAAAGATTATGTCCCTCAAAAAGCATACGAGCTTCTTAAGGACAATTTCAATATTAACCTTCCGGTAAAAACCGATTATTTCAGCGATGAGCTTTACTACTCTTTATTGCTTAATAAAGATAACCTTGTCGATTACATGGATGTTTCCGAAAGTCTTTCCAATAAGATAAAAAAGGCACTTATTTCCTATGAAAGTTTTTTTTCATTTTGTGAAACACTTAAAAGTCGCGAGTTAACTTATTCAAGAATTTCAAGAGCTTTGTTACACATTTTGCTTGGAATAAAAAAGGACGGCGATTATTACAAAAATGCCGCTCGGAAAATGAATTATTTAAGAATTTTGGCAAAAAGCGATCGTTGTGCGGCTATCCTTCATGAAATCGGCAACAAATCCGATTTGAAGCTTATCGCTAACGTCCCTAAAAACGTTAAAGATTTCAACGAAGAAACCGCTGAAATCTTTGAAATCGATTTATTTGCGGCATCTTTATACGACAGAATTGTTTATAAGGCTTTTGGTACTACACCGATTCACGAATACTCTAAAAAATATCTGTAAAAAATTAAGCGGAGTCATTATTTAAATGGCTCCGCTTTTTTATCAATCGTAATCTTCGGGATTAAGTAAAATGCTCTCAGATTTCTGAGAAGGTTCTACAATAATCTGTTTAACCGATTTTTTAGGCTTGTTCTTCAAATCACTGAAAATGATACCGAGAACCACACCCGAAAGAAAACCAACGATAACACCCAAAATCAATTCCCGTTTTGAAACTTCTGCTCTTTCCTTAATTTCTTCAAGAAAATCGTACATAAAATTCCTCCTTTAGTTTTTGAATGAATGAATCGGTGCGGGAATACGTCCCTTTCTGTTGACGAATGCCTCACACGAATAAGGATTAACCGGCATAACCGGTGCATCTCCGAATAATCCGCCCATTTTAATGACATCGCCGACTTTCTTGCCGATAGCAGGCATAAGTCTTACTGCGGTAGTCTTCTGGTTAACCATACCGATAGCCATTTCGTCGGCAATAATTCCTGAAATTGTAGTATCGGGAGTATCACCGGGGATGGCAATCATATCAAGACCTACCGAGCACACACATGTCATGGCCTCAAGTTTCTCAATTGTAAGTGCATTTGCATAAACGGCATCAATCATACCCTGATCTTCGGATACGGGAATAAATGCACCCGAAAGACCTCCTACGTATGAAGAAGCCATTACGCCACCCTTTTTAACCTGGTCATTTAAAAGTGCCAATGCCGCGGTTGTACCCGGAGCACCTGCATATTCAAGACCGATTTCACATAAAATATCCGCAACCGAATCGCCGATAGCCGGAGTCGGTGCAAGAGAAAGATCTACAATACCGAAAGGAATGTTAAGACGCTTGGAAGCCTCTCTGGCTACAAGCTGTCCTACTCTTGTTACCTTAAATGCCGTTTTCTTAATTGTTTCACATAATACTTCAAAAGAAGCTCCGCGAACCTTTTCAAGAGCGGTCTTTACAACACCGGGACCCGAAACTCCGACATTAATAACCAAATCGCCTTCGGTTACTCCGTGGAAAGCACCTGCCATAAACGGGTTATCATCGGGTGCGTTACAGAATACAACAAGTTTTGCGCAACCCGGAAAATCGCTGTCCTTGGTAACCTCAGCTGTTTTCTTGACAATCTGTCCCATAAGTCTTACGGCGTCCATATCAATACCGGTCTTTGTAGAGCCTACGTTTACCGAAGAACATACTCTGGAAGTCTTGTTTAATGCATCCGGAATCGAACGGATAAGAAGCTCGTCTGAAGGGGTCATTCCCTTTGATACCAACGCACTGTAACCTCCTAAGAGGTTAACTCCGACTTCTGTTGCTGCCTTATCGAGAGTAATTGCTATTTTAACAAAATCATCAGTAGTCTTGCAGGCACTTGCACCTACCATGGCGATAGGTGTAACCGAAATACGCTTGTTTACAATCGGTATACCGTATTCGTGTGAAATATCTTCACCTGTCTTAACCAGGTCTTTAGCTGAGGTAACAATTTTTCTGTATATATTGTCACATAATTTATCTACATCGGAATCAATACAATCAAGAAGGCTGATACCAAGTGTAATGGTACGAACGTCAAGATTTTCCTTCTCAATCATTTCATTCGTTTCGATAACTTCGTTAATGTTTATCATTTTAATATCCAAAGCCTTTCTTTAAATTCTGTGCATTGAGTTGAAAATGTCTTCCTGCTGACATCTTATAATAACTCCGATGCCTTCGCCGATGGCTTTAAGATCCTGCTGAATAGTACCGAGCTTCTTGTCTGATTTATTGGCATCAACAATCATCATCATATTGAAATAATCCTGAACAATAGTCTGAGAAATATCAAGAATGTTGATGTTATTGTCTGCAAGATATGTGCAGACCTTGGCAATAATGCCCACCGTATCTTTTCCGACAACGGTAATAATAGTTTTGTTCATTACGCGTACGCTCCTCAATTTATATTTCAATTGCCTTTATCGGGCAATCACGTTTAGCAACATAAAGTGGGAAATCATTTCCCGTATAAGGTGTATCCGAAGCGGTTATTTCAAGTCTGACCGTTTCATAAGCAAGGTCCGGAAGGTTATTTTCAAAGCTAAGATGCCCGAGAATAATACCCTTCATGTCATCGTGCAAAATTTTGGAAATAAGTCTTCCGCTGTTTTCGTTGGAAAGATGTCCTCTGTCGGATAAAATTCTCTTTTTAAGATAATAAGGATACGGACCTGCTTCAAGCATTCGGATATCATGATTGGCTTCGGCCATAATCAAATCCATTCCCTGAAGACAACCTACCGTATATTCATCAAACACTCCAAGGTCGGTTATTATACCAATCTTTTTGTCTTCGCATTTTACACGATACGCAACCGGCTCATTGGCGTCGTGAGAAATATGCATGGGATTAATAACCAAATCCTTAACGGTTATTTTTGAATCGGACTTCACTTCGTTAAAAAGTGAGTCGTCAATCTTTCCAAGTGAAGTACTTTCCTTTATTCCTTCTATCGTACCTTTTGTAGCATAAATGGGAATACCGTACTTTCTGGATAATACACCCAGTCCCGCAATATGGTCTGCATGTTCATGCGTAATAAATATGCCGTCCAATTCTTCGGGTTTGACGTCAATCCCATTTAAGCCTTCTATTGTTCTTTTGCACGAAATTCCTGTATCTACAAGGATATGTGTGCAATCCGAACCCACATAAAGGCAATTGCCGGACGAGCCGCTGGCAATACTCAAAAATCTCATAACACAATCAGTCTTTCCAATAAATTTCCATGACATCACCATCATGGATAGGGCTCATATACTGGGCATTCTCGCCGTTATAAGTAGTCACAACTCCACTGCCCTTGGGGTTGGCAAGGTCAAAATCGATATAATCAAAAACATCAACGTAAACATATTCTTTCTTGCCGGATAAAACAACAGGATTATTGTTTACGGTAACCGTAATTGAATGAACCGAATCGGATGAAGCTTCCGAAGGAGTTTCTTTGGTCTTGTCTTCAACAGACTCTTTATCATTATCCGTATCGCTATTTTCTTCGTTTACGGATGCTTGAGAAGTTTCTTTGGTTTCTTCGGTTTCTTCGGGCGATACATCTTCACTATTATCCATAACTTCATCATCGGGAACAATGACATTTTCGCCTATATCAATCTTAAAGTTCTCGTAAATCTTGGTAGTTTCGTTACAAAGAACATTATTCACATAAATCTGTGTTGTCATGGGAAGATCCATGGCTTTTAAAAGTTCTTCCCTGTCGCAATAATCAAGAACTTCTACCCTGTCGTCTTCGCATATTTCATAGCTGAGACTTACGGGCTTAAAGTTAACCGTAACCGGTCTCTGAATCGAAAGAGTTCTGCCCTCTACGTTAAGTTTAAGGTTCTCTTTATATTCGGGCAATGAATCAATTCTGATACGTGCTCTTACACCGCTTGTTGATTCAGTTATGACAATCTTGTCATTCTGCTTTACCTTGGCGTTTATATCGGACACTTTACCGTTTACGGTAATCACAGCCGCTTCGCCGAGTTCACCCTTGGCAATCTTGGATTTGCCGTTGACACTATAAGTAAGCGCCTTGCCTCGTTTCGGGAATAATCCGTCATTGGGGAACTGTGCCGAAACCGCAACGTCAACAACGGTAACCTTTCCGTTATCGTACATTTTCATACGTGTTCCGTTAAATGTGACATACATAAGGTTATTGCTGTGTTCGTAATAATTAAGGCAGATACCGACAGGCGTAACCATAAGCGATGTTTTCTTAAAGTCGCTGTTTATAAAATCGATATTGCCCATTACTTCGCTGCCTCTTAATGCAACTCTTTCCTTTACGATGCCAAGCTTTGCGGCAAGCTTATCGGTAAATCCGGTAACAATACCGCCACCACCTACAACGAAAACGGCACTTACAGGCTTTCCGCCGTTTAATCTGATTATTTCTTCGCTAATCTGCGATGTTTCGCTTTCCACTTCCTCATCGATAGCATTCAAAACATCTTCTTTGGATATTTTCTGGGGAAGTCCGATAATATCCTCGAAAGTAATCGTATCCTGAGTATCGCTGTCCTTTTTTATTTTTTCGGCCATATCAAAATCAACCAGGCAATGAGCACTGATTTTTTCCGTTACGGCATCACCGGCCATGGGAATCATACCGTACGCTACAATACTTCCGTCTCTTGTAATGGAAATATCGCTTGTACCTGCTCCGACATCGACCAATGCAATATTAAGCATTCTGAACTTTTCGGGAATTGCAACACTGATAGCCGCGATAGGCTCCAATGTAAGATTTGAAACTTCAAGTCCTGCTTTTTCAACAGAACGATAAAGACCGTCAACAACATCATCGGGTAAAAACGTAGCAATAATATCAGCACCGAGCTGATGTGCCTTATGGCCCACAAGATTGCTTATGGGTGTTTTATTAAGATAATATTTAACAACAGAATATCCGACACAATAGAACTTCATGTCAGGATTGTCATCATGCGTAAATTCTCTGTAAGCCTTTTCAACTCCGAGACTCAACAAATTGCTGACATCCTCAGCCTTAGTCTCTCTGTCTTCCGAAAAGACGAGATCGATATGAGTATCAAGTGTGCGTAAAACACGACCTGCAGCTGCGATGCATACCTGCTTGAGTTCCTTGCCGATATCATTCTCGCATGCTTTTTTCACGGAAATAATGGTCTCGGCAACACGACCGATATCGTGAATCTGTCCGTCAAGCATTGCTCTTGTCTCATGCTCCGCAATGTGCTGTGAAACAACAACAAAACGATCTCTTTCCTTATATCCTACAATTCCTACGATGCTTCTTGTACCGATATCAAGACCGAAAACAAGATTTTTTTCCTCAAAATTAGCGTTCATATAAGTTGTCCTCTATTTGTAAAATAGTATCTTCCATATCTTTCGAATTATCTATAACAACATCGCTTCCGGCTCTGAACTTATCTTCCGAAAGCTGCGATTCCATAATGGAATCGATTTTCTCATCAGAATAATTTCTCGATTGCTTAAGACGTTTACGCCGTACATCCTCACTTGCATAAATATACCACATTTCGTCTACAATTTCCTTATATCCGCACTCAATTAATAAAGCTGCTTCAATAAAAAGAAAATCAACAATATCATTATTCCTTAAATACTCAATTCTGTCGCGTATAAACTGTTCTACCGCAGGATGAACTATGTTGTTAACCGCCTCCAAAAGCTTATAATCACCAAAAATGATTTCCGCCATCTTAGGCCGGTTAATCTCTCCGTCCGTACCGATAATTTCTTCTCCGAGTAAGGAAATCAGCTTGTCATAACAAACCTGGCCCTTCTTCTGAAGCGTAGCCGCGAGAGAATCCGCATAAATTATTTCACACCTTACGTTTTCTTCAATATACTTAAGAACACTGGATTTACCGGCACCAACGCCGCCGGTTATACCTATTACTTTCATAAAAGTACTCCGATTATTTGGCCTCATACCAATTTTTACCGCTGTGAACATCAACTTCAAGATTTACGCTTAATTCTGCGGCATGTGCCATTTCTTCCGAAATAATGGTGATAACATCGGAAATTTCATCATCCGAAGCTTCAACCAGAACTTCGTCATGAACCTGAATCAAAAGCTTTGACTTGGGGCATTCTTTGGATAAACGATTAAAAATATTAATCATGGCAATCTTCATGATGTCGGCAGCCGTACCCTGAATCGGCGCGTTCATGGCAACACGTTCGCCGAAAGAACGCTGCATAAAATTTGAAGAGCCAAGCTCCGGAATCGGACGCACACGGTCAAACAAAGTTTTTGTCTTTAAAGATTCCTTGGCATCGCTCACAACCTTATCCAAGAATTTCTTCACATCGGGAAATTCCTCGAAATAGTCGTTAATATACTTCTTGGCATCCGAAACGGAAATACTCAAATCCTGAGAAAGACCGTATGAACTGATGCCGTAAATAATACCGAAGTTAACCGCCTTGGCGTTTCTGCGCTGAACATCCGTTACTTCCTCGAACGGAACGTGGAAAACCTTAGCCGCCGTACTCCTGTGAATATCCTTGTTATTTCTGTAAGCATCAATCAGCTTCATGTCACCTGACATGTGTGCCATAAGTCTTAATTCAATCTGCGAATAATCAGCGTCGACAAAAGAAAAACCTTCTTTTGCATAAAATACCTTACGAAGTTCTCTTCCCAACTGCGTTTTGATGGGAATATTCTGAAGATTGGGCTCACTCGAACTGATACGTCCGGTCGCAGTAACGGTCTGATTGAAATTGGCGTGAATACGACCGTCTTCTCCGATAAATGTAACCAGAGCATCCGCATAAGTCGACTTAAGCTTGGTTAACGTTCTGTATTCAAGCACCTTTTTAACAATCGGTGCCTCGGGTGCAAGCTTCTCAAGAACGTCCGCCGAAGTGGAATATCCCGTCTTTGTCTTCTTGCCGTAAGGAAGCTTAAGCTTATCAAACAAAACATCCCCCAGCTGTTTGGGCGAGCTTATATTAAACTCCATGCCGGCATCCTGATGTATTTCTTTTTCAAGATTATCAATACTTACCGAAAGCTCCTCAGAGAAAAGCTTAAGCTGCTCTCTGTTTGCAAGAATACCCTCTTTCTGCATTGAATACAGTACAAAAGAAAGCGGCATCTCAATGTTTCTGAACAGTTTTTCCATATTTGCATCGCAAAGCTTCTCATATAATTCATCAAACACAAGAAGTGATGTATATGCGCAAAAAGATGAAAAACGCACATTGTCGGAAGCAAAATCTTTTTCGTCCGAAAAGAAAGCATTCAGATATTTCTCTGCAAGATAGGTAGCAGGATAACTTCCTTTCAAAGGATCCAAAAGATATTCGATAATTTCGACATCATATAAGTTATCACGGTATTCGCCTAAAATGTTGTAAGAATCCTTTACCGACCAGGTAATCAGCTTATCGATTAAGGCAACTGCTTTTTTCAATTTATCGGCAACATAATCGAAAGTCAAAAAACCTTCAAATGAAATATATACAGGGTTTTCATCACCGGAAATCATAACGGCAATTCCGTTTGTTCCATCACTGTATACAGAAGCTTTGGGAGCTTTTTCAAGTCTTAAGAATAAATCCTCCGCTTCTGACAAGTCAGAAATGACACTATAGTCAATTTCAAAGTTTTTATATTCTGCCACCGAATCGGCCGAACCGAAATCCATGGATTCGAGTTTCGTAAGAACACTCTTCAAAGAATATTTTTTGAATACCTCTATAGAATCCGCATTCAAATAATTTTTGCATGCGGCATCTTCAATATTAAGCTTTACAGGTGCATTAATATCAATGGTAGCAAGTGTTTTCGAAAGATAAGCGACATCCTTGTCATTTACGAGATTTTCTTTTAACTTACCCTTCTGATCTTCTATATTCTCATATACACCATCGAGCCCGCCATACTTAACAATCAAATCGGTTGCGGTCTTCTGGCCTACCTTGGTTACACCGGGAATGTTATCGCTCGAGTCACCCATAAGCGCCTTAACATCAATAAACTGTAACGGAGTAACGCCGTATTCATTAATTACATCCTGCGGATAATAATTGAAAGTTTCAGTCTTTCCCTTGGTAGTCTTGGGAATTGAAATCTTTATATGTTCATCGGAAATCTGAAGTAAATCCCGGTCACCGGAAAGAAGCGTAACTTCAAAACCTTCTTTTTGATAACGCTTTGCAAGCGTACCCAAAATATCATCCGCCTCATATCCTGCCATTTCCACTACGGAAACCTTCATGGCTTTAAGAACTTCTCTTATTACGGGAAGCTGCATTTTAAGTTCGGAAGGCATCGGCTTTCTTGTTCCCTTATAGGCTTCAAACATCTTATGACGGAAAGTCGGAGCATGAACATCAAAAGCCACAACAAGATAGTCCGGCTTTTCATCGGTAATAACCTTAAGAGTAATATTCATGAATCCCAGAACCGCATTCGTATAAATGCCGTCACTGTTTGATAAAAGAGGCAGTCCGAAAAAACCTCTGTTCAATATAGAATTACCGTCAACAAGAAGAAGCTTCTCCATTAAAATCCACTCCGAAAATATATATTATAAAAAAAACAAAACAAAAACGGCCGCAATAGCCAGCAGAACGAGTAATCCGCCAAAAACAAAAAGAATAACCGAAATATTCTTTATCTTCAGGGAATGTATGGCCGAAGAAATCGATGCATCCAATTCCTTGTTAAGGTCAAACGAACCGTTCTCTTCGAGTTTATTCAAGCCTTCCGCAACCATGAACTGAATGGTAAGCTCTTCCTTACATTCGGGACATTGCTCTATATGCAGAAGAAAATAATACAAATCATCGGTAGAAAGATTTCCGTTTATATAGCCCGGAATCATTCTTTGAAATTCTTTACAAGTGTACCCTTTGGGATTCTTGTTCATATAAATCACCCATCATCAAAAGAAATTCATACGTATAAAATACCAAATTTTATGATACCATTTTACGGGATAAAAATAAAGAAAGAAATGAAATAGAGATTAAGTTGATACGTAAAAAAAGAGAGCACAAATAAGTGCTCTCTTTATGCCGGCAGTGGGACTTGAACCCACACGTTGTTGCCAACAACAGATTTTGAGTCTGCCTCGTCTGCCATTCCGACATGCCGGCGTTGGTTTCAAAAACCATTGGAGATATTATCATACATAAAAGAAAATGTCAAGGAAATCACTTTTGATCCAAAGGTAAATTCTCAATCTGCCAATCAATCGGTTCAATACCGTTTTGAACCAAAAATTCATTGGCCTTCTTGAAATGACCGCATCCGAAAAATCCATTATATGCGGAAAGCGGACTGGGATGAACAGTCTCAAGGACAAGATGCTTTGGATTGGTAATAAGGCTTTTCTTATTACGTGCATTTCTTCCCCACAAAAAATAAACAATGGGCCTGTCCTGTTCATTTATTACCTTTATGATGGCATCGGTGAAATTTTCCCATCCTTTACCGGCATGAGAAAACGCATGCCCCTCTCTTACCGTTAAAACGGTGTTCATTAAAAGGACACCCTGCTCGGCCCACTTCATTAAATAACCGTTATTGGGAATATATAAGCCAAGCTCGTCATTAAGTTCTTTGTAAATATTCACAAGGGATTTGGGTGTCGCAATTCCGGGTCTTACGGAAAAGCTCATACCGTGAGCCTGACCGACTTCATGATAAGGATCCTGACCTAAAAGAACAACCTTAACATTATCGATATCAGTATATTTCAAAGCGTTGAAAATATCCTCCGACGGCGGAAAAACAACCGCATTCGAATACTCGCTTTTAACGAACTCATACAAATCTTTATAATAAGGCTTTTGAAATTCAGATTTCAAATAAGGAAGCCAACCATTCTCTATCATACCCGACACCTCAAAAATTATCTGCGAACAGAAATACCGCGAGAATTAAGATAGTCCTTAACCTCTCCTATGCTTAATTCCTTAAAATGGAAAAGACTTGCGGCAAGAGCCGCATCAGCCTTTCCGACCGAAAATGCATCATAGAAATGTTCACACGTTCCTGCTCCGCCGGAAGCAATGACAGGAATGTCAACTACTTCGGAAACCGCACGGTTAAGGTCATTATCGAATCCGCTCTTTGTTCCGTCGCAATCCATACTTGTTAAGAGAATTTCACCGGCTCCGAGTTCACACGCTTTCTTGGCCCACTCAACAGCATCGATTCCCATATCGACGCGACCACCGTTTTTAAATATATTCCAGCCCGTACCGTCAGCACGTCTCTTAGCATCGATAGCTACTACAACACACTGACTTCCGAATTTATCGGCGGCATCCGCGATAAGATTGGGATTCATGATAGCTGCCGAATTTACAGCAACCTTATCGGCACCCTCTCTTAAGATCTTTCTGAAATCATCTACGGTACGAATTCCTCCGCCGACCGTAAAAGGAATAAACAACTTGGAAGCAACCTTGCGAACCATATCAACAACTGTTTCGCGATTATCGCTCGATGCGGTAATATCAAGGAAAACAAGTTCATCAGCGCCCTCTTTGTTGTAAAGCACAGCCTGTTCAACCGGATCACCCGCATCAATAAGATTTACAAAATTAACACCTTTAACAACCCTGCCGTTATTAATATCCAGACAAGGAATTATTCTTTTTGTATACATACATTTACCGACCTTATAATGAAATGAAGTTCTTCAAAATCTTTAAGCCCACATCGGAACTTTTTTCCGGATGAAACTGGCAAGCGAAAATGTTATCATGCTCAACCGCTGCATGAATATGTACACCATACTCCGTCGTCGCAGCTACATCGCTTTCATCCCCTGCTTCAAGATAATATGAATGGACAAAATAAACATACGCGCCATCCGAAATTCCATCGAATAATTTACTCTTCTTAGGAAACATTAGGCTGTTCCATCCAATCTGAGGAACCTTTAGTTCATCGGAAGGAATCTTCATACACTTACCGGGTAAAAGACACAACCCCTTTTCTCCGGGACTTTCTTCGCTGGATTCAAACATCAGTTGAAGACCGAGGCAAATGCCCAAAAACGGTTTTTTGGACTTCACAAACTCGTGAATTGTATCCTCAAGTCCATACTCTCTGATACGAACCATTGCATCTTTAAAATTGCCCACGCCGGGTAATATAGCCTTATCCGCTTTCAAAATAGTATCTCTGTCACGTGTAAGAACCGCTTCTGCACCCAGAAAGCTCATGGCCTTCTCTACGCTTCTTATATTCCCTGCATCATAATCAATAATAGCAATCATCTTTATACTATGCTTTAAAGCATTTCCTCCGGTAAAACATCTTCATATTCAGGTTCAACTTCTTCAACCGGAGGGACAAAATCACCGGGAAGTGGCTCATTGGGATCAATAAATTCAGTGCCGTTAGCAATTGACTGAACCATAAGTGAATATTCAAGGTCAGATTCAATATTTAAAATGTCCCAAGCCGAAGCTTCATCCAAATTATACTTAAGAGAAAGAGCATCCAAAATCTTACTGTAAGCCTTCTCGAAATCCTCGGTCGCGCCAACGGTCTCCGCTGTCAAAAGCCAAGGTTCATGATAATAAACCGCCTGCAATAACTGGTCCAAAGCTTCAGCGTTCATTCCCATATTGTTATATGCGGAATATGCCTCAAACTTATGCTGCATCTTTAGAATTATGGCACTTCTGTCAAAAAGAATCTTATCGCTGTCAGTAAGCTTTTCTCCGAAGAAAGTCTGATAAGTAGTTGTATAATCGCCTGCGTAATAAGCCTTTCTTGCCTGCTCATTCGTAATCATTGAAGGTAATAAATTTACTGCCAAAAGAATGATAGCGGCAAGCGAAGCACACATAACAAAAATCAGTATAATATTCTTCTTTGATACTTTCTTCGCATTATCTTCAGGGTCAAAGAACGGCTTTTTCTCCTTAGGAGCCTTTTCCTTTTTAGCCTTCTTTTTCTTCTTGCCCTTAGCGGAAGCATCGCCTTCTTCTCCATCCTCGGACTCTTCATCCGCATTAGCATCCGAAGCCTCTGCTTTACCCTTGCCTTTACCTTTTTTCTTCTTTTTCTTTTTCTTCTTACCGTCTTCTTCACCTTCGGAATCGAGTTCTTTAAGGATTTCCTGGTTTTCACCCGGAACTGCTTCAAATCCCTCTGTGCTGCCTTCAGCACCTTCCTCGGGTTCATCGGAAGCTGTCATGAAATCTATAAACTTGGCAATAACGCCTTGTTTCTTCTCGCCATCCTCGGATTTCTCCTCGGTCTTCTTTTTCTTCTTGCGACCCAATTTAACTTTCTTTTTTGTTTTGCCATCAGATTCATCTTCATTAAGTGAATCATCCGCTTCCGAAAGGCTAATGTCTGCAAGTTCATCTGCTTCCTGCTGATTTACTGCAGCGGAAAGCAAATCGAGCATATCATCTGACGAATTTTCAGAACCATCCATCTGCTCGAGTAAGCTGTTTATTTCATCCAAATCAGCATCACCCGTAGACGCCGGTTTCGGAGCATTTTTATCGAAGATTCCGAGTTCGGCTTCAAGTGACGCCATATCATTTATATCAATTTCCTGAGGTTCGGATACATCAGCTGCCGAATCAAGCAATTTGTCAATATCATCAGCAGACAGATTTTCAAGTTCGTCCGTAGATTCCGGAACCGAAACATTGTCTGGTTCTGAAGAATCGGATAAATCAAGCGAGCTTAGCATGTCATCGAGAGAAACCTCTTCATT
>JAZUJT010000007.1:0-25607 GCA_045642905.1 Lachnospiraceae bacterium
AATCACGGTTCCTGGCAGGTTGCCATCATGACCGTAAATAAACTTCAAAAGGATACCCGCGAAGCACAGGTAACGGAGTTTGACCGTCAGCTTACAATGATAAAAACCTGTGTCATGGGTCACAAGAAAACGGAAGCTTTAAACGCTTTGGCAGCGCTTGTCGCCAGGCGCGTTTCGATGCTGAATCAAGAAAATGAATAGATTTACTCAAATCAAAGGGTCTCGCCTATTACAGGTGAGACCCTTCATTTTTATTGGATCATTTTATTGTTTTTCATGTATCTTCGGTGGACGGCAAAAGAAAGGATAACCGTGAGAATATCGGCGGATATCTGTGACCAGACAAGACCGTACATTCCGAAAAAGCGATTTAATATAAACAGCATGGGAATGTTAAATACTGCCCAACGCATGACGCCCAGAAACAAAGCTTCTTTGCCGCGACAATAACCGTTGAAGAGGTGGACGTGGTAAAAACTTAAGAACATGAAGATTGTTGCGAGGCATCTTATGCGTAAAAAGTTTGTGCCAAGGGCGATGGTCTGAGGCTCGTCAATGAAGAACTTAAGGATGTATGGAGCAAAGACCTCGTAAAGCGTGATGCTGATAATGGCGCAAATAATTCCGCATTTTAATGAAAAGCCGGAAACCTCTTTCATACGCTTAAAGTTGCCGGAGGCGAAGTTGTAGGCTACGATGGGAACCATTCCCTGACAGATACCGATGCCGATGTTTAAGGGTAAACGTTCTGCCTTCAGGACGATTCCGATGGAAGCGAGGGCTATGTCACCGTGATGGGACATGAGCTTATCGAGTACGATGTAGTCCAAGTCGAAAAGGAGAGTAGCGACTGCACTGGGAACGCCGATTGCAAAAATCAGTTTTATGTTCTTAAACTCAGGAAACAAAGTGAGCTTGTTGAGCTTAAGTACGGAGGTGTTTTTAAGTTTTCTGATAACGACAATGAAATAAATGCAGGTGATGAAATTGGATAGTGCGGTAGCAATTCCGGCACCCAATATCTCGTTTCCCTCGGGAAGGAGAACAAACATAAATAATGGATCGAGGAAAATATTGATAATACCGCCCATCGTAACGCCGAAACCGGCCTTTTTGGATTCGCCGATGGCTCTTGCCATGCCTGCAAAAACGTTCGTAAGGATAGTGGGAATACCGCCGATTACGATTACACAAAGCGCGTAGCTTCGGGCAAAAGAAAAAGTCTGCTCATTGGCACCGAGTGCCCCCAAAAGGGGTTTCATTCCGATGAAAACGCCTGCGGAAAAGAGAATCCCGAAAAGGATGGAAAGATAAACGCAGAAGCTGTAAACTTTTCCGGCGTCTTCGGATTTTCCTTCGCCCATAAGTCTTGAAATAAGTGTTGCACCGCCGACACCGGAGATGGCACCTAAAGGAAGCGCCATGTTGAATAAAGGAAGAATTAACGATGCGGCTGCTACCATGTAAGGATTGTTGGTGCGTCCGATGAAGAACGTATCTGCCATGCTGTAAATAAGTACTATGAGCTGTCCGATTATTGTGGGAATGGCCATGGTGCTTACTGCCTTCGGAACGGGCATGGATTCAAAAAGATAAGTTTTATCGTTGTTTTTGACTGACATTTGTATTACCTGACTTTTATAAAGATGTTATGTAATTATATATGAGAAGAGAACCCGAAAGTATCAAAAGTATATACACAAGTTTTAAAAACGTGTTCTGTTTCATATGTTCATTTAACTTTTTTCCGACAAAAATGGCGGCAAGTACGGGAATAATCGAGAATGCTATAAGCTTCCACGAGTAAGGAGTGTACATGCCTTTTCGGTACATTGAAATAACCATGTATGTATTTAAAACCGACCAGACCGTAGTGACGGTAGGACGGAAAACTTTCTTATCCTTGATGGCAACCGTAGAATAGATTGCAAGAAAAGGTCCGCCGGAAGTGAACAGTCCCTGCATAAGTCCGGAGAGTAACAAGGCTATGTAACGCACCGGTGCGGGAAGATTTTTGACTTCGGGGGAAATGAGCTTTTTAATTCCGATAGCCATTACGACTATGCCGTATATAAGCATAAGTATGGGAAGGGGAAGATGTGAAAACATCCATATTCCCGCAATGACTCCGGGAGCCATAAAGCCTAAGATAATACCGAGCTGTTTGAAATCGATATTCTTAAGATTCTTTATGGTGACAACTATTGATGTAGACCAGAATATAAATGTGATTGCTGCCTTCGCGTCCGAGGCGCCGACCAACGCAATACACGGGGGCATCGCAATCGGTGCCCCCGCAAATCCGGTAATTCCTTGTATTATGTTGGCCAAAGTAAGAATAATTACAAAAAATATTGTGTTCATTTTCTTTTGCCTGATTTTTGAATGAATTAACCTAAAAGTGCTTTAAATCCTGTAATAAATGCGCTCATGTTTCTTGCCGCAATAACGATGAAGAGTGCGATAACAAGAACAACGAGGATGTTGAACCATAACTTGTTGGTGTAGTCTTTCATAATCTTCTTGTCGTTGGCAACGATGAGAAGGAGGATTCCTGTGATAGGAAGCAGGAATGCGTTCGCTGCCTGAGCGAAGAGGATTATTTCCGTAGGAGATGCACCGAGTGTACATGTTGCGATAATACCGAATGCAAGTACTATAATCCAGAAAATCTTAAATTTCTTGTCTTTCAAATCTTCGCTCCAGCCGAGGATACCTGTTGAAGCAAATGCAGCTGCGAGAGGAGCTGTGATTGCCGAAGAGATACCTGCTGCGAAAAGACCGATTCCAAAGAAAATGGTTGCCCATGATCCCAAAAGGGGAGTAAGTGACTTAGCCATGTCTGCGCCGGAAGCGATTGAGAAGGAATCGCCCAGGTTGTTCTTGGCTGCGCCTGCACAAATGATGATGGCCATTGAAATCAATCCGCCGAGACCGATGGAGAGAATTGAGTCAAGCCTTGAGCTTGCAAGACCTTCGGCAATGTCATCGTCTTTGCCCCATTTCTTGGCTGAAGATGAAGCGTGAAGATAAATGTTGTAAGGTACTACGGTTGTTCCCATCAATGCGGCGATTGTCATCCAGCTTGAGCCGTCGGGAACCTTGAAACCGAACATACCCTTTAATACTGCCATCCAGTCGGGCTTGGCTGCAATAGCGGTGATGAAGAAAAGAACACCCATGATTACAACAAGGGCTGTTAAGAACTTCTCAATGTATTTGTAGCTTCCTGACCATAAGAGAACAAAGCTTATAGCGCCGATAACGATTGCAAGAATAATCTTGGGGGTTGCTGCGTTCATTGCCGGAATGGCAGCCTGAACACCGAGAACCGAACCGGAAACGTTACCTGTTTCGTATGCAATATTTCCGACGAATACTGCGGCGATAACCAAAATGGCAAGTATGACACGGGCAAACTTGCTTGTAAATTTGTTACGGAGTGCCTGGCCGAGTCCCAATCCGGAAACGATACCAAGACGTGCAGCCATTGACTGCATGATGATTACTGAGATAACGGACAAGAGCATTGCCCATAAGAGAGTGAAACCATAGTCTGCACCTGATTTGGAACAGCTGGTTACCGTGCCGGGACCGATGAATGCTGCTGCTACAAGAGCACCGGGACCGATGTTTTTGAGTCGAGTAGTAAATTTCTTCATTGATTTTTCCTTTCTTATAGGGGATTTTTTATTTCAACACCTCGCATAGAGGCGCGATTTTAATGTTTTCCTTGGAAAGACGGTCTCTTATGATACGGACAAATTCCAAAGCGTGGGCATTGTCGCCGTGGACGCAAATGGAATCAATCTTTAAAGAGAGTTCGTTTCCCGAATATGTTGTTACGGTTCCTGTCTTTAAGACCTTGACGATTCGCTCGATGGCGATGTTTTCGTCGGTAATCATGGAGCCTTCCTTGGAACGGGCACGAAGTGAACCGTCATCCTCGTAGGCACGGTCTGCGAAAAATTCATTCGCACACTTGAGGCCTAAATCTGTTCCGGCGTTTATCATCTGTGAACCCGAAAGTCCGAGAAGAATAATCTCGGGGTCGAAGTCATAGATGGCTTCGCAAATACCTTTTGCAAGCTCATAATCCTTGCCGGCCATGTTGTACAATGCGCCGTGAGGCTTTACGTGCTGAATTTTGGTGCCCTGCTGTGTGCAGAAAGCGGAGAGTGCACCTAACTGATAAGTAACGTAAGCATATGCCTCTTTGGGGGTAATTACCATGTTGCGGCGACCGAATCCCATTAAATCGTAATATCCGGGATGTGCGCCGATTTTGATGCCCGCTTTAACGGCGGATTCTACTGTTTTCTTCATTACAACGGGATCTGAGGCGTGAAATCCGCACGCTACATTGGCGGAGGAAACGAGCTTGATGACTTCATCATCCATTCCGATGGTGTAAGCGCCGAAGCTTTCGCCGAGATCACTGTTTATATCAACTAATCTTTCCATAATAAATAACTTCCTTCAAAATAATTTTTGAATAATCAATTTTTCAAATCTGCGTTCTTGATATCCGTTATGAGCATGTGGCCCGGAGCGTGGGTAATTACAAAATCGGGCTTAACGTTCATAAGTACCGATTGCGGAGTAACACCGCAGGGCCAGAATACGGGAACTTCACCGTCTTTGATGGTAACTGCGTCGCCGAAATCGGGCTTGTTGATGTCCTTTATGCCGATTACCGAAGGGTCACCGATATGTATGGGAGTGCCGTGTACCTGCGGCATTGTTCCCGAAACGGTAACAGCCCGGACTATCTGATTATAGGGAATGGGACGCATGCTTACCGTCATGGGTCCGTGAAACATTCCGGCAGGCTTGGTCTCGATATTTGTGATGTACATAGGAACATTTACACCTTCGGTGTTGTGACGCATTTCAATTCCGGCTTCGATAAGTTCGGATTCAAAAGAAAAACTGCATCCGATTAAGAAGCTTACCAAATCATCGCGCCAGAATTTTTCGACATCCGTGTATTCGCCGGTACAAACGCCCTTTTCGTAAACGCGATACTTGGGAAAGTCCGTTGCGATATTGCAATCCTTCGCAATATCCTTCAAATACTTTGAGCCGGCATCGGTTACTTCCAAAATGGGGCAGGGCTTAGGATTTCTCTGTGTAAAAAGAAGAAAATCGTAAGCAATGTCTCTTGGCATGATGGCAAGGTTGGCCTGTGCGTAGCCTGCGCACATACCCGAAGTGGGAGTTGTGATAACTCCTTGTCTGATAAGTTTTCTGACCTCGTAAGGGTCAGCGTGTGTGTAATCTGTCATAACGCCCTCCAATCCATTATCAACAGTTTATTTTAATTTTTCCAGCCGTTTACAAGCTTAATCCAGAAACGATTCTTGAGGAATCGCTTGTTAAGAAGCTGAAGACGTTGTCTTTCCATCTGATAGATTCGCTGTGCTTCCTCTACGGTTACGGCACTGAATCTGATCTTTTGCGGATACTTGCACTGGACAAGCTTGGGAATGTCAACGGAAATGACATTGGCAATTTTAGTATATCCGCCGGTTGTCTGTCGGTCGGAAAGCATGACGATGGGCTTTCCGTGCTTGGGAACCTGGATGGCACCCTTGGCAATCCCGTCGGAAACGATATCCGCACCAAGTTCGTTATGCTCAATTTCGGGACCGTCGAGTCTGTAGCCCATGCGGTCACACTCGTGAGTTACGGTGTAGGGATTATTGAGAAATGTTTCAAGTCCTTTATCCGTAAAGTAATCGTCCTGAGGCCCCATTGTAACTCGTACTTCAACGATTTCCTCGGAAAAATCAACTGCTTCGACGTGTCGGTCCTTCATATGCGGGAGCTTTTTAACGGAGTTGACGAAGTGAATTTCGTCGCCGTCTTTTATTTTGCGCCCATCAAGTCCTCCGAGGCCGCATTTAATGTCCGTGGAGCGTGAGCCCATAACGAGAGGAACATCGAGTCCTCCGGCAAAAGCAATATAGCCCCAGGTTCCGGACTTACAGAAGCCCATTTCGAGCTCGTCGCCCTTTTTAACCTCAACCGCACGATACATCGGAATGGGGTCACCGTTGATTTTCGGGTCGAAGTTGCCGCCGGTGATACAGATAACCGTATCGGACGTAAAGTAAAGCGTAGGCCCGCATATTGTAAATTCGAGTACCGCCTCGCGGTCTCTGTTATCGACTAAAAGATTGGCTATCCAGAAAGAGTGTCGGTCCATAACGCCGCACACGTGGAAGCCTTTGCTCTGGTATCCCATTCGACCATAGTCCTGGACTGTGGTGAATAAGCCGCCTTTATTAAATACTATTCCCATGTTCTGCCTCCAAATACTTTATCCTTCGGTTATCGTGAATTTATATTCGCCCTTTTGGTCCAATTCTTTGAGCCTTAAGTATTCATCGTAGGAAACGGGAACGAATTTAATGTAATCACCTGCACGATAGGGGATGGGAGTTTCGGAATACGGATTGTAGCATCTTACCGGCGTAAGTCCGATAATCTGCCAGCCTCCGGGCGATTCCATCGGGTAAAGCCCGGTCTGTTTTCCGCCGATACCGACACTTCCGGCCTCAAGCTTAAGCCTGGGAGTCTCAAGCCTGGGGGTGTGGATACGTTCATCCAGTCCGCCGAGGTAAGGGAATCCGGGCTGGAAGCCCAACATATAAATAAGGTACGGTTCACAGGAATGTATCTTGATTACTTCCGAAACCGGTAATCCGGCATGCTGTGCAACGAATTCGATATCCGGTCCGAGACCGTTTTCGTAACAAACCGGTACTTCAACTATACGTTTCTTGTGGCTGATTCCCGTAATGGGGTGTGACAGTACTTCATTTATTCGATTGCACATATCCGCATAGGAAAGAACGCCGGGATTATAGTGAATAAGTACCGACCGAAACGAGGGAACAAACTCCTCGATTCCTTTAAGATGCATCTCTTTGAATTCCTTGATAAATCCAAGCAAATGCGCATTTATTTCTTCGCTGATTTCATTGCCGAACTCGACTGTAAGTGCTCGATCACCGGTCGGCAGAATGCGGGGGTATTTTATCTCCATTATGTACCTCCTTATTGAATCGATATATAAAAACAGTTTATTAAATTTAGGGGTATGTAGTCAAGGGGAAAGTGGCAGTGGGCGGCAGTTGGAACGTCTCTGTTACATCCATCCCATGCTTTTTAAGAGATAAAGCCACGCTGCCATGGTAAAGGACATAAGCAGAGTGGTAATCATGACAGCACTGGCGGAAATAATTCCTTTATGACCCATGTTTTTGGCCATGATGAAACTGCTGCTGGTAGTGCCGCTTCCGAGCATAATGAGAATAGCCACGAGACTTTCGTTTCTGAAGCCGAGCTTAACGGCTATCGGAAGAAAAATGGCGGTAAGCAGGATAAGCTTCGTAAAAGCGACGGCGGCGGTCTCTTTTATTTTGCCGCCTGCGTCACTGAAAGTGAACGAAGCACCGAGCACAATAAGAGCGAGAGGCGATGCAACGTTTCCAAGATATGTGACAGACTTGTCAAGAATTGCGGGCATCGGAAGCTCCAGTAAAGACCATATAAGGCCCGCGGCAATCGACAGAATAATCGGATTTGTCACTATGTTTTTCATTGTCTTTTTGACAAGCGCCTTTGTGGATTTCTCGGCGCCGGTATCTTCGGCGGTCACCGCCAAAACGATTACCGACGTAACGTTGTAAATCGGCACGGAGCCCACAATCATGAGGGCCACGGCTGTGGCGGAATCATAAATGTTTAACATGAAGGCGATGCCGAGTGTGGCGGCGGCACTTCTGAAGGAGCCTTGAATAATCTCGCCGCGGTCGGCCTTGTCACGTGTAAGCACGAGGGAAAGAACGGTTGCGAGCGCGATACTTATAAGCGTCACCACAAGGCAAAACAAAACGAGTTTTCCGTCCCAGATTGCGAAGAAATTTTCTTTTGCCAAATCGGCAAAAAGAAGAGCGGGCAGAAAAATCTTGAACACGAGCCGGTTCATCGTGGCGGCGCTTTTGTCGTCAATAAATTTTATGCGTTTCAATATATAGCCAAGCGCCATCATAATAAAGAGGGGCATGGTTGCGTTTAAACTGAAAATCAGGTTGTTCATAAATACCCTTTCCAAGCATTTTTGCAGCAGTATGGTCATCATTATAATACTTTTTGCGGTATACTTCCAGGGACAGTCCTCCCGGCAAAAGGAACGCGGTATTTATTATTTGAACAAAATAGTATATAATTATTCCTGTATTTGTTTTACACAAAGTGTATTAATGAAGAGGATGTACAAAATGAAGAAATTATTTACAAAAATAGTACCCGGATTATTTCTGTTACTTGTGTTTTTACTTATGAGGACAGATAATGCGTGGGCCGAAGAACCGACACCCAATTACCTGACATTTACTGCAGAGGTTGATAATTCAAGCGTTACCCTCAATATCAAAAGCGGTAGCGAAATTATGTACAGTATAAACAAAGGAGTTTGGGAAAGTTATACATTGGATACCTCCATTGCACTTAACCAAAATGATAACGTTCGATTTAAAGGAAAGAGTGTTACGACTGATTATGATAGGCACTTTTCAATGACCGGAAAGATTGCTGCAAGCGGAAGTGTTACAAGCCTTACGGATGGAAACGGCGGAACTTCCAATGTTCAGTTATCGGAAAACTGTTATGAATATATGTTTTGCGGATGCAGTTCATTAACGAGAGCACCCGAATTAAACGCAACAGAGCTTGCAGAACTCTGCTATAATAATATGTTTTGCGGATGTAGTTCATTAACGAGAGCACCCGAATTAACTGCAACAGAGCTTAAAGAAAGCTGCTATGCTTATATGTTTTGCGGATGCAGTTCATTAACGAGAGCACCCGAAATAAACACAACAGAGCTTGCAGAAGGTTGCTATCATAGTATGTTTTTCGGATGCAGTTCATTAGCGAGTGCACCAAAGTTACCGGCAACAACTCTTGCAGAAAGCTGCTATGCTTATATGTTTTACGATTGCAGTTCATTAACGAGTGCACCGGAATTGAACGCAACAAAGCTTGCTCCATTTTGTTATGGTGATATGTTTTTCAACTGCAGTTCATTAACGAGAGCACCCAAATTACCTGCAACAGAGCTTAAAGAAAGCTGCTATGCTTATATGTTTTGCGGATGCAGTTCATTAACGAGAGCACCCGAATTACCTGCAACAGAGCTTAAAGAAAACTGCTATAGGTGTATGTTTGCCGGATGCAGTTCATTAACGAGAACACCCGAATTACCTGCAACAGAGCTTAAAGAAAGCTGCTATGAGTGTATGTTTTGCGGATGCAGATCATTAACGAGTGTACCAAAGTTACCTGCAACAACCCTTGCACCATACTGTTATAATAGTATGTTTTGCGATTGCCCCAAGTTAAAGATAGCTACAGAGAAGATTGAGAATGAAGGAATTGTAAGGGAAATCACTATTCCCGCGTATGATGCAGAAGGAACTTGTGATATTATGTTTGGCAACGCAGGAACGGAAACTTCTGTACCTGAAGATTTGCGAGTTCCGTCAACACCTCCTATGAGTGGAGCAACATATTATACACTTCCGAATACATATTCGATTTCCTATGTACTTAACGGCGGAACCCAGGCAACAGGAAATCCTACGGAATATATCGAGGGTGAAGGCATCCAATCCTTCAAATCACCTACCCGCAGCGGATATACATTCATGGGATGGTTTGCTGATGCGGCATTTACCAAAGAAGTAAAGAAAATCAGCGCCGAAGCTAAGGGTGACATTACCATTTATGCAAAATGGTTAAAGAACCCTTATACTGAAAAGATTACGGTAAAGAATGTAACTTATCAGATTTCCTTCGATTCATATGATAATGCTTTATCCGTTGTACTTACCAAGTTCTCCGATAAGAAGGCAACAAGCGTTAATATCGGTAAGTTCAAATATAACGGTAAATCCTACAGCGTAACCGAAATCGGAGATAACGCATTCAAGAATAATAAGAAGCTTAAGACCGTTACCATCGGAAGCTCTGTAAAGACAATCGGAAAATCCGCATTTTCGGGATGCACGGCTCTTACAAGTGTAAAGAGCGGTTCCAAAGTAACCGAGATTAAGGCTTCAGCCTTTAACGGCTGTAAGAAGCTTAAGTCCATTACCCTTGCTTCAGGTCTTGAGGCAATCGGAAGCAGTGCATTTACAAACTGTAAGGCATTAACGAAGGTAACAATAGGATCCAAGGTAAACTCCATCGGTTCCAAGGCCTTCAAAGGTTGCTCGGCACTTAAGAGTGTAACAATAAAGACTACACTTCTTACGGATAAAAATGTCGGCAAGGAAGCCTTCAGCGGCATAAACAGCAAGGCAACCGTAAAGGTTCCCGCAAAGAAGCTTAAGGATTACACAAAACTTTTGAAGAAAAAGGGAATCAAAGGTAAGAACCAGAAGATAAAGAAATAGAATGGCCCGAAACATCGATATGATGTTTCGGGTTTTCTTTTGCCACGAGGAACGTCCCAACGTCCCTCGTGGCAATATGCACCAAGCATAGTTCCTATTTTCATTAATATTGCCTTTGTCTTTTCATATAAAAAAAGATAAAATAGAATAGACTATTCGTGTGTCGATATTTGATATGTGATTATTATCGTTAGTTATTACGAAATAATATTGCAGGAGAGATATATGAGGAAACGAATTGCCGTATTGACAATCAGTCCTGAAAGCGATCATAACAAAGATATTTTGTCGGGAATATTCGAACAGGCCAAGAAGGCTGATTACGATGTGTGTGTCTTTTCGCCGATGGTGCAGATAAGCCATAGGTTTAAGGAATATTTAACCGGAGAACTAAATATATACGAACTGATTAATTTTGATATGTTTGACGGTGTGCTTATCATGCCGGTCTCCATGATGGAAGAGCGTATTTCATTTCTGACCGATCGTCTCTTAAAGAAGATTAAGCTGGAATGTAATGTTCCGGTTGTGTCTGTGGAAGATTCTTTCGGAGATTATCCTTTTGTGAAAATCGATAATGTGGGAGCTTTCGAAGAAATAGCAGAGCACGTTATTAAGGAACATAATGCAAGAAATATTGTGATTCTTGCCGGAATGGAAGGATTCGAGATTTCGGAAGACCGTATAAAGGGATGTAAGATTGCTTTTGAAAGAAACGGCATCGATCCCGAAAGCGTTCCCATTCATTACGGTAATTTCTGGTATAACAGCGGAGAAGAACTTGCCGACAAGATAGTAAACGGTGACATTGAAAAGCCCGAGGCTATTATATGTGCATCGGACCACATGGCAATCGGTGTTGTCAGCAGGCTTTTGGAGCAGGGCATGAAAGTACCCGAAGATATTATTGTTACCGGATACGGTGCGGCTAAGGAAGCTATTTTGTGTACGCCTCCGATTACTTCGTACAAGCCGCGCGAAATGGCCAACGGAGCAGCCTCGGTCCTTAGGTTAAGAGAACTTATTGAGCCCGAAAGCGAGAAAATGGAGGCCATTTTGGACGATGATGCGGGTATGTGTATCGGCGGAACATGCGGCTGCAGGGAAGACCATAAATTTACAAGAGACAAGTTAGCCAATTTGCTGTTTTTGAACGAAAGAAACTACGTCGAGGACGGAGATTGGAAAGGCGTAGATGTCGGTATGCTTCTTGAAAGCTATACCAGTGAGATACTTACGAAGACGGAAACAGTTGAAGAATGTTTCGATAAGATATTTGAATCAATGTATCTTTTGAAGCCTTACGAATGGTTTTATCTGTGTCTTTCCGAAGACTGGATGGACCGCTCGAAAGATAAGCTTGAAGGCTATTCCGACAAGATGAAGCTTGTTATTTCATCGGATATGGCCAACATGACCAACGGTTATGACAATCATGTTTTTGTAGGTAAGGGAAGAGAAGTCGAATTCGATTTGAAGGATATGTTACCTGCGCTTTCAAAGAAATTTGACGAGCCCCAGGTGTTCTTCTTTACACCCGTTCATTTTAATGAAAGAACTTTGGGATATGCGGTTTTCCAGAACAAGCTTGATTGCAAAAACATTCCCGGAGTAATGCACAAAAACTATTTGCGTATTCTTTCCAACGCAATAGAAATGACCCGTATCAGATATCGTATTACCGAAGTATCCGAGCACGATCTTTTAACCGGTCTTTACAACAGACGCGGTATGGAGCGTAAGATTGAAAGGCTCAAGGAAAAGAGCAAGCCCGGTGATAAGTGGATGATTTATGTCATAGACATGGACGGCCTCAAAAAGGTAAACGACAATTACGGACATAATTACGGTGATGAAGGTATAAAGACAATCGCAAGAGCAGTGCGCGATATAACCGGAAAGCACGAAATCTGTGCGCGTGCCGGTGGAGATGAGTTCTATATTTTCGGATGCGGCCAGTATTCGGATGATGATGCCAAGAACCGCGTAGAAGAGTTTTCAAAAGCGATTGCCTACGAAAATTCACTGACAGGATTGGAAATATCCTTTAATGCCAGCATCGGATATTACATTTGCGACAGCAAGAGCGATCCCATGGTGGAAGTTTCCGTTGCGGATGTGAAGATGTATGAAATGAAGAAAGCCAGGAAAATGGCTGCTGCAGTTACCGACAGGTAATTTTGCAAAAGAAAATTATTGAGTGGAGAAATTGAGAGTTATGGACAAGAAAAAAGATTCGTTTGGTAGTAAAGTTGGGTTTGTTATGGCTGCTGCAGGTTCGGCAGTCGGACTTGGTAATATTTGGAGATTTCCGTATCTTGCGGCAAAGTACGGCGGCGGAATTTTTCTTTTGGTTTACATAATATTGGCAATTACCTTCGGATATTCACTTATGATTACCGAGATTGCCATCGGACGCAAAAATTCCAAGTCCGTTATCGGCGCTTACAAAGCGGTTGACAAGCGCTTCGGATTTATGGGACCGATTGCGGCGGCTGTACCTTTTATCATTACCCCGTATTATTGCGTTATCGGTGGATGGGTACTTAAATATTTCACTGTATTTGCCGCAGGACAGGTTGCCGAGGCTACAGATGATGCATATTTCGGAAATTTCATTTCTTCTTCAAAGGGAGCTACGATTTTCTTTATAATTTTCGTGGCACTTACCGCAGGCGTTGTTATTTTCGGAGTGCAGAAGGGCATAGAGAAAATAAGCAAGTTGCTCATGCCGGTGCTTATCGTTCTTACCATCGCAATTGCGATTTATTCAATGACCATTCCCGGTGCAATGGAAGGTGTTAAATATTATCTTCTTCCCAACCTGGACGGTTTTACCTTTACGGATTTACTTAAGACCATAGTAGCGGCGATGGGACAGCTGTTCTATTCAATGTCTCTTGCAATGGGAATCATGGTTACTTATGGTTCGTATATGCGTAAGGAAGACGCTATCGAACCTTGCGTAAGACAGATTGAAATCTTTGATACGGGCGTAGCTCTTTTGGCAGGACTTATTATTGTTCCCGCCGTATTTGCTTTCTCGGGCGGCAACGCAGCCGCATTGAACGCAGGCCCCAGTCTTATGTTCGTTACACTCCCGAAGGTTTTCGATTTCATGCCCTTCGGTCGCGTTGTGGGAATCGCATTTTTTGTTTTGGTAGCACTTGCAGCATGGACTTCTTCGATTTCGCTTCTTGAAACAATCGTTTCCATCGTAATGGAGAAGTTCAATATGAAGCGTATCGGCGCGACCATAGTATGCGTTGCCATCGTTTTCGTATTGGGAATGACTTCGGTACTCGGATACAGCGACTGGTCGAATGTTACCATTTTCGGTTATCAGTTCCTCGATTTTTATGACTTTATTTCAAATAACATCATTATGCCGATTGTCGAACTTCTTACCTGTATTCTTATCGGATACTTCGCAAAGACGGCATATGTTGAACAGGAAGTTCTTCACGGTGAAAGCAGCTTCAAGGCCCGCAAGCTTTACAAGGCCATGATTTTAGTTGTATGTCCCGTGTGTATGATAATTATTTTGCTTACTCCCTTTATTACAAGTCTGTAATATTGCGGTTGAAATAGATTTTTTTATTAGTGTAAAGGAAAAGGAGAATTGCAATTTATGAAAAGAGTTTTGAAATTGGTAAGCTTGGCAATGGTGGCATTTGCTATGATCATTGTGCCTAAAACATTCAGCTGGGCGGATAAGACTTATGATATTACAAGTTTCGGTTCCAAAACATACGAACTTGAACAGGACAAATATCACAGCTATTTTTGTGATTATAATCATTACGAAAATGGCGGTCCCTCAGCGGATACATTTTTATCCGACAAGAAAACCTTCGAATACATATTTTCTGATAATCTTTCGGGAATGACGTTGGAAGAGTTTTGCAATGAGTATGGGAAACTGAAGTTTTCCTTTACACCGTATTTGATTGATGAAGATGAAGAAATATTCTTTTACGGATTTCACATCGAGACTTCCGAGCATTTACGCTTTCGCGTAAACAGAGACGAACACGGAATATTGCTGGAAAATGGAAAAACGGTAAATGCGGAATACTCTTTTGATCATGTTTATTATGATGATTTAAATGAAGAGGTTCGTCATGTGGCTGCAATTTTTTATTCGGAAAATCCTGATGCACATTTTAGTTTTACGGATGATATTCCTGTAGAGGGAACCGGTAATATTACAGTCGATGCAGGTGAACAGTATTTTGAGGCAGAGCGTCGTCAGTCCCTGCACTTCAATGTAAGATCATATTACGAAGATGCAACAGTATGGCCGGGAGAAAGGTTTGCGCAAGAAATCGGCAATATAACATGCTCATTCTGGGTTTCGGATATAGAGGGCGGTAAGGATGTCTATGCATACTATTTGGAAATATCGCCTCTCTATATAGATGATGAAACGAGAGCTTCAACGGAGGGCCCGGGATCATTCAAAGTAGAACTGGAGAACAAGGTTAAAATTCATGAGGGTGAGAATAACATAACCTTCAATTTGGAGGGGCAGTATATTCCTCCGAATTGCTATATTGATAATGTTTATCTATACCTCATTCCTTTAAATCCTACAGAATCAGGCGTTGAATTACCCAATATGACCGTTTATCCTCTTCATTCAACCATTGAAATCGGGCATATAATATATATCGACGGAATATCGAAACCTGAATTTACAAGTACATCCGGACCGATATGCGCTTTTAACAATATGCTGTTGAGAGGTAATAACCATGGTGAATTGAGCCCTGTTTCTTTTGACGACGTAAAGTGGCTTTGTGATGGTGAGGAAGTCGATGTAGAGTATTATGACGCTTCAACTTTTACGTATGAAGGAACAACCTATGAAACCAGGACGATTTTGTTCCCTAAAAAAGGTAAATACGCTCCGATATTTAAGGACGGTGATACTTCACTTAAAGGAACATCTATTGAAGTAACGGGAGATAATATTGAAGTATTCAAAACAGCTGACGGAAGTACAATATACGATATGCCGTTTGATTCGGTACGCTTGCTTAGAGTGAACAAAGAAATAGATTTATCTGAGTTAAACAATGGTGAGGTTTACGTTGCGATGAATTATCCCGGAATGCGTATCGGGGATATAAAAGTTTGGAAATCAACCGATGCATATCATGACGATGGATTCAGCCAGGAGAATGATATATCAAAGTTCCTTACATATGAAAATGTATCGTCAAATAAGGATAATCCGGAAGAAAGACAGATTTATAAGTTTGAGTTTAAAGATGATCCGCAATCTTCCGCATATGCCGTTAGTATTGAAGCGGAAATATATAATTCCCGTAATGCAAAATATAATTTTTATGCCGATGGCGAGCCGATTAATACCTGGATTAAATATCCCTATTATGATATAAATACGGAATTTGCGGTATTGGACTTTGTTCCTGATGAAGGTGATATCTCGATAGCAAATTCATGGTTAGTGGAGGGAGGGACAAGTAATGTCCTAGGATATGTGGCATACGGCGGAATAACTACCAAAGAATTCAATCAGTTGATTGAAGACGACACATTCGTTAAGTTTAATTCAGATCCTTATAAAACAAAAGCAATGGATCCGCTTTTCGTCCAACACGGGCTATCGGATGAGAATATCAAATTTTTCTATACAGGAAGTGACGGAGTACGGAAAGAAGCAAAGTATTCCTTTGAAGATTCCGAAGATTATGATTATAACCTTCCGACGGAAAATGATTTCACGATTGTGCAATATTGTGATGAAGAATATACCGAAACAGCTCTTTATTTCAATAAGCCGGGTAAGTTTGAAATAAATTATAAGGGAGCTTCAGCGTACATTTATTATACTCCGGAAGGAAAGAATGAATATGAAATTACATATAATCTGGACCCCGATGTTGTAAATTACTCAAATCCTTCAAAATATTTCGAAGGAGATACCTATACCTTTAAAGCACCGGAAAGAGTCGGATATAAGTTTCTGGGATGGTATACGGATTCCGCCCTTAAGAACAAGATTGAAGGCATTTCCAAGAGCACAAAGGGTAATTTGTTCCTTTGGGCAAAGTGGGAGAAGATTGCACCCAAACAGTACAATATTACATATCACTTGAACGGCGGAACGAATTCCGCCAAGAATCCTGCAACTTATGTTGAGGGTGTGGGGGTTGCTTCATTGGAAGCTCCTTCCAGAAAGGGATATGATTTTGACGGTTGGTATACAGAAGCAACTTTCAAAAACAGGATTAAGAGCATAGGCACAAATTACTGCTGCGATATTGATATTTATGCGAAGTGGAAGAATTCATATGTTTCCCTTAAAGGAAAAAAATACACTGTAAGCGGAATCACTTATAAGGTTTTGGAAGACAACGAAACCGGCTCAAAGACTGTTTCGATTACAAAAGCAGCTTCGGCAACCAAGATTCCTTCAACGGTTACAATTGAAAAGCGCAAATTCACTGTTATTGAAATTGCGAACGATGCATTTAAGGGCAATAAGAAGATAAGCAGTGTGTCTTTGGGAAATTCTGTTACCAAGATAGGCAAGAATGCTTTTAACGGTTGTAAGCTTCTTAAGACAGTCAAGCTTGGAAAAAATGTTGCATCAATAGGCGCAAGTGCTTTCCAAAACTGTAGCAGTCTTAAGTCGGTTACTTTAAATGATAAGCTTTCGACCATAGGTGACAAGGCATTCTACGGATTAACCGGACTTACCAAGATTACAATTCCTGCCAAGGTAACCAAGATCGGAAAATCGGCGTTTGAAAAGTGCAAGGCTCTTAACAGTATTACAATTAAGACCACTTTACTCTCGGATAAGAGTGTCGGCAGTAAAGCCTTTGCATCACTTTCATCAACCGCCAAAATAAAAGTTCCGAAAAAGAGTTTTACCGCTTATACCAAGTGGCTTAAAAAGAAGGGCTTCAACGGGAAAAAACAGAAGATTACAAAATAAAAACGATCAATGGTTTACATAATTCAAAAGGGATGGCATAAAATTGTGCCATCCCTTTTTCTTTTGCCCTGACATTGTTACCTATCGGATAATATAAGTGGCATATACTCTTTAATATGATTATAAAGGGGAGTTTATTTATATGTTTGATCTTGTTCATAATATCGATTTTGTAATATCCGCCATCTGCGTGCTTTTGATTATTTACTGCTCGGTAGGTCGAAGATACAGCAAAATATCGCAATCGAACCGTATGTTTTACCGAATGGTAAATACGGCGATGATACAAAGTGTAATCGATATTTTGATGAATGTTGCGGAAACATATACGGATGTTTTTGATCCCAAGTGGTCAGGAATATTCAGAACATTGTTTAACTTCTGTACCGTGGGACTTACATTTTTCGCGTATGCGTATGTTAAGGCTTATTCGGAAAATGCAGATGAAGGTAAGTTCCAAAAGGTCATGGACATTCTGGTATGGGTGTTTTTAATTTCGTTCGGATTAGTCGGAGTAATCAATATTTTCACCGGAAGTGTTTCGTATATCGATGAGGAAGGCGTATTCCACAACGGACCCTTGTACAACATAAATTACGTAGTTCCGCTGATTTTACTTATTTTTATTCTGATTACGGCACTCAAAAGAAGGAAAACGTACACCAAAGAACAGTTCGGAGGAATTGTATTCTTTATAGTTCTCGTATTGTGCGGAGTTGCGCTTGAATATTTGTTAAATTACAAAACACTTACGATTATGTTCGGCGTATCGCTTGCCATTTTGATTATCCAGCTTTCCTTGGAAACTCCGGATTATAAGCTTATGATGCAGACGATGGATGAACTTAAGCGAGTTAATGCAGAAGTTGAGAAGGCCAAAGAAGCGGCAGAGCAGGCCAATCGTGCCAAAAGTGATTTCCTGGCACGCATGTCACATGAGATTCGTACTCCCATGAATGCGATTCTTGGTATGAATGAACTTATAATAAAAGAAGCCGAAGATTCGTCGGTTAAAGATTATGCTTCGGATGCATATAAGTCCGCAAACAACCTTTTGAATATTATTAACGATGTTCTCGACTTTTCAAAGATTGAAAGCGGAAAGATGGAACTTTTGATTGATAAGTATGATTCTTTGGAACTGCTTCACGAAGAATATACTATGTTTGCTTTTAAATCCGAAGAAAAGGGTCTGGGACTTATTTTTGACATCGATCCGACACTTCCGAAGTCGATGCTCGGTGACAGCGTACGAATTAAGCAGATTATTACCAATCTTTTGAATAATGCCATTAAATATACGGATAAGGGCACTATTACTTTAAAGATTAAGAAAGTTTCCCAATCGGACAAAGAAGCGGTCTTGGAAGTCAGCGTAACGGATACGGGACGCGGAATTAAGGAAGAGGATATCGAAAAGCTTTTTGCTGCTTTCGAGAGAATAGACGAGAAGAACAATCGTAATATTGAAGGAACCGGACTCGGACTTAATATCGTTAAGCTTCTTTTGGAAATGATGAATTCGCGTCTTCAGGTGGAAAGCAGGTTCGGAGAAGGCTCGAAGTTTTTCTTCACTGTTTCGCAGGAGATTGTTGATGCAACCGAGTGCGGTGCCTTTAGTGTAGATGCCCCCAAGAGTGAGGATAAGGAAACCGGGAAGCATGATTATGAGCTTGTGTTTGCGCCTGATTTGAAGATATTGGCAGTTGATGACAACATGGTTAATCTTAAGGTGTTTGAAGGTCTTTTAAAGAAAACCGGTGCTCATATTTACAAGGCTAAAAGCGGTCAGGAAGCGCTTGAACTTACGCTTGAAGAGAAGTTTGACATTATATTCATGGACCACATGATGCCGCAGATGGATGGTATCGAAGCGTTCCATGCGATAACCGCACAGGAGAACGGACTGAACAGAGTTACACCGGTTGTTGTACTTACGGCCAATGCGATTAAGGGAACGTATGAGCAGTACATGGACGAAGGCTTTGTGGATGTATGCTACAAGCCGACGACACAAAAGGATTTGAATGAGAAATTGATAAAGTGGTGTAAATTATAATAAGTTATAAAAAAGGCTGAGGTTTACATAAAACCTCAGCTATATTTTTACATTGATTATTCGTCTTTCATGCGGGCGCGTCTTTCGTGACCTGAACTTAAATAGAAATTTTTCTTATCTTCGTACATCCTGCGCTCAGCTTCAAGGATGATATCCGTAAGGAAAGATTTTTCCGGTACGGAAGAAGCAATACCGGTCGAAATGTGATATCCGTAAGGCTCGATTTCTTCCTTGATGGCACAAATTTTCTCATACGATTCATGCTCATATGCTGCGATGGAAAAACAAACAAATTCGTCACCGCCGATTCGGAAGGTGTGACCGTCACCGAAATGCTTCTTTAAACACTGAGCCACGAGTATCAGCATTTTGTCGCCTTCAGTGTGACCTTTTGAATTGTTGAGCTCATGCAATCCGTTTACGTCGATATAGACAACCGTCATGTTTCCGGGGATGGGATCTTTAAGAAAATAATTTACTACCGACTGATAACGGGTGCGGTTATAAAGCCCGGTTAACACATCTCGGTTTGCAAGCTGCGAATTTTCCCTCGTAAGCCAGATCTGTTTGCCTCGAAGATAGCTTATGTAAAAAGAAAAGACCATCGATACAATAGTGAACAGGAAGCATTCAATCTGTTCGGCACCCTGAAATTCAAAGGTTCGGTACAAAGGGGATGTCGCGATGAATAAGATTGAAAACGGTACCGTGAACAATAATGTGGTTAACGGTACAATCATCAGGCATATCGGAATGAACACTATTGAAATCAAAAACAGTGTAGCGGGTCTTTCGGGATGAATGAATGTGAAATACAGCATCAAAAGATGCGAGTACACAATAAAGATTCCCGTTACAATATTTGAGACATTAGGCTTGGATACGCGTGATGCCAAAATAAGCACAAGCGCTGATATCAGCCATACGCTGTCGGCAATCAAAATTTCCGATGAGGTATTATATAATACGTAAAATGACATATAGAACGCTATGACAAGTGCGTATATACAGGAAGCGATGGTGATTACCACACGATTGGCGGATACTACTTCGGTTAAGATTGCATCATGCTGCTCTTTGGTAAGACCACCGTACTGAAGGTATGTCTTTATTTTGGATAAGGTCATTTAATAAGAATCCTTTCTTGACTTTATTTCACTATGTTATAGGATAGAGTAGTGCCCGAAATTTGTCAAAGAAAAACCATGGGAAATCCTTGCGGTTTTAGGGGAATAATTTATTATGAAGAATAATTTTCTTTTGCTGTTAAAATTTTTGAAAAAAGAAATCGTGTTTACAATCGCCGCATTTTTGGCAATTGTTTCGTTTATTGTTGTAAGACCGGGCATCCGCGTGTGCGATGGAATCGATTTTAGAACGCTTGTGTTACTGTTTTCGTTAATGAGCGTCGTTTCGGGGCTTCAAAGACAGTTCGTGTTTGAAAAGACCGGAAATTACATTATCGGTAAGGTTACCAATTCGAAGATTTTGATTTTCTTTCTCGTATTAATCTGCTTTATTTCGTCAATGGTGCTTACAAACGATGTGGCTTTGATTACGTTCGTGCCCTTTTCGGTAATGATATTACCGATGGCGGGAGAAGAAGATAAGTTGATTCTTACGGTAGTGTTGCAGACCTTGGCGGCAAATCTCGGAAGTGTTCTGACACCGTTGGGAAATCCTCAAAATCTTTATCTTTATAATATTTCGGGAATGTCGGCGGGCGAGTTTGTTTCGTTCATGTTTCCGTTATGGATTGTAAGTTTTTTTCTTGTCATGGTTCCCGTTTTATTTATGAGGGGAAATGTCATCAGCAAGGCGAATGTTCACAGTACGCCCAAGGGTGATGTGAAGAAGCAGGTTTTTTATCTTGTATTGTTTATATTGTGCCTTTTGTGCGTTTTAAAGGTTTTGGATTACAGAATTTTGTTTGGAATTGTAGTCGCTTCGATTCTTGTGTTCGACAGAAAAGCGCTTATAAAGGTGGATTATATCCTGCTATTAACGTTTGTGGGATTTTTTATTTTTATATACGACATGAAACAGATCCCAGCGGTTGTATCGTGGATTTCGAGTGTTGTTGTCGGAAGAGAGTTTTTGGTGGGCATTTTATCGTCACAGGTTATAAGTAACGTTCCGGCCGCTATTCTTCTTTCGGGATTTACGGATAATTTGAAGACTCTTTTACTTTCCGTGGATGTTGCCGGAATGGGAACACTTATAGCTTCCATGGCGAGTTTGATTTCATATAAATTGTACGGCACTTACTCGAAGAGTAAACCCGGAAAATATGTTTTTGTTTTTACTTTATTTAATATTGTTTATCTTATTATAACTTATGTTTTTTGCGTCTTGTGGTATCATATATAAACAAATCATGATATAATAATTTGTAATTTTGTTGAAAGGAAATCAAGTATGGCAAAGAGATTTTCCTGCAGATTTGCAGTAACTCCTTCTATACCTACAAGAATAGTTGAATCCGAGAGAGGCATCGATATGAACATCGATGTTGATATTATAGGAAGCTATTCTTACTTCGTTGAAAATGACGATATTTTAAAAGCCAAGGGTATCGATATCGATGATACATTAAGACGCACCGAGCTTGAAGCACGAATTGCAGAGAATATTAAGTGCTCGATAAGGCTTGAATGGACCGAAAGAAGTATTTCGGGTATTCGATACGAAAAGATGCAAAGCCTTGTGAAAGATATTATTCCGGCCATTATTGCCGACTTGAAAGGCAGCTTCGGAAGGACTTTCGGAATATCGGTTGATGTATTGGAAATTCAGAGCGTTAAGGAAAATCCTGCCGATGTGGTGCTTTATAAAAACGCCGTGCGGGAATATAAGCTTGCGAACGGGCTTCCCGTGGAGGATGAAACGGCTTCAAATATCAGTGTTTCGTCCGGAGCAGTAGGAGAGTCGATTGAAGAAGCATTTCATGCAATCGCCTCCCGAAATGAATCCGTATTAAAGAGAACACATGTTGCATACAAATGGATGTGCAGGTGCGGCAGGACCAACGACAAGTTTTTCTGCTCGGGATGCGGTTGTCCGAGAGATCAGGCAGATAAATGGATTTGCGGTTGCGGATTTGTAAATAAAGGTCGTTATTGTACCAAGTGCGGAGCCAAGTGGTCTTAATAATCGGTTATGATGTTTATTGTATTTTGTGAATAAGATGCGGTGTTTGCGTGTGTATCCTTTTTATGGGATGCAGGCTGATATCATTATACAAGTGAAATGGAGAGTAACATGTTTTCAACATTAATGCCCCTTTTTGATGAAAAGATGGCAGTGAAGGCATTTTCACTGTTTGCACAGAAAGAAAATTTCCTCTTGAATCCAAGCCTTCTGGGTACGGGAGCCAATTCGGGAATCGGACAGATTAACGGTCTTGATGTAATCGAGAGTACCGGTATTACAACGCTTTCCGAGGATGCCGATATTTTTGTTTCTGTAAGTGATATTTCGCTTTTTGCGGATATTGAGGCACAGTGTAAGGCACCTTCCTCACGCATAGTTATCCTGATTGACAACTGTGTTAAACCCGAACAGATTTTTATTGACCGTATCAATAAATTGAAGAGTCGCGGTTATCGTTTTGCAATCAGAAAATTGTTTGTTGCGGATTTTGAAAATTACAGAGAAATTCTTAAACTTATGGATTTCATTATGCTCGACTATAAGCGTATAGATATTTCCAAAGCACACATTTATTTCTCCAAGCTTTTCCCCAACATTAAGCTTGTAGCCATTAATGTTGACAGCCAGGAGGTTTTCGATAAGCTTACCGAAGAGGGCGGCTATTCGCTTTACGAAGGCGACTTTTACAGACTTCCCATTACAAAGGGTGAGACTGAGGTAGCTCCCGTTAAGGCCAATTACATCGAACTTTTAAATATTGTAAACGATGCCGATTTCGATCTTACCAAGGCAGCAGATGTTATCGGCCGTGATACGGCGCTTGTTGTATCGCTTTTAAAGATGGTAAACCGTATGTCCGTTAACGGTGGTATAACAACTATTCGTCATGCAGCCGCAATGCTCGGACAGAAGGAACTTAAAAAATGGATTAATACCGCGGTAGCGGGTAAGCTTTGTGAAGATAAACCCAGTGAAATTACTCGTATTTCACTTATCAGAGCCAAATTTGCCGAGAACCTTGCACCGATTTTCTCAATGGCAGGTCAGTCACAGGAGTTGTTCCTTATGGGACTTTTCTCGGTACTTGATATTATTTTAAACAAGCCTATGGACGAGGCACTTATTATGGTCAGAGTTTCCAAGCAGATTGAAAGTGCTCTTTTACGAGGCAAGGGAGATTTCGCCGAAATCTTACATTTCATTAAAGCATACGAAGTTGCCGACTGGACGGAAGTTTCCAGACTGATGCTTCTTGAAAACATCGATATGAATGTTGTTTACGAAGCGTACTTAAACAGCCTTGTATGGTACAGGGATTTGTTTAAAGCATGATTATTTGATGGGTGCCTGATTTTTTCAGACACCCTTTTTCTTTGGCCTTAAATTTATTCCGCATTTTTCGGGCGGATTATTAACCTTATTTCGCAGATTGAAATGTTTATAAGTTTTAAGGAAAATAATAGAATCTGTTTATGAGCCGCGGGGTTAAAAAAGCTTTGTGGCAATAACAATAATTATGTGATAGAATATCACTGATTTTTTTATATGGAGGATATAAAATGGAAAAACAAGTAAAACCCGGTAAAATTATTGGAGTTATTGTAGTAATCGTTCTTATACTGATTGTTGCAGTAAGCAGTATTTCAGTAATTCCTACAGGATACACAGGTGTAAGAGTTACATTCGGACAGGTATCAACAAGCGTCGTTCCCAACGGCTTGAATCTTAAAATACCTTTCGTACAGCAGATTATCAGAGTAAACAACAAACAGCAGGATATCACATTCGAAAACACCATCAGTTCGGAAACATCCGAACGTAACGAAGTTTACTTCAGCGGTGTTACGGTTACATATCAGATCAACGCAGAGAAGAGCTCATGGATTTACGCTAACGTAAGTAACTACCAGAACAACCTCGTAAGTGAAAGCCTTGTTGCTTCAGCTTTGAAGACAGCTTCCAAGTCACTTACACCTACAGACGTTACAAACCGTTCGATTATCGAGCCTATGGTAAAAGATGTTATTCAGAAATCACTTGATGAAAAGTACGGTTCGGAAGTTGTTCGTATCAATAAGGTAATTGTAAACAACGCTACATTCGATGCAGATTACAATGAAAAGATTGCTCAGAAACAGCAGGCTCAGATGGCTTACGAAACTCAGCAGATCGAGAACAAGAAAAACATCGAAAAGGCTGAAGCTGATGCAGCTGTTAAGGTTACACAGGCTGAAGCAGACGCAAAGGCTTTGAAGATTGCAGCCGAAGCTGAGGCAGAAGCCAACAGACTTATCAATGAATCACTTACCGACAAGGTTATTAAGAACAAGACAGTTGATAAGTGGGACGGTAAGCTTCCTTATGTAAGCGGTTCGGGTAACCTTATGCTGGATGTATCCGATGTTTTGGGCGAAGGTCAGAAGGCAGCCGGCGAAGTAGTTGAATATACAGAATAATAAGTTATTGGATTATTAATGTTTGTACCGGTGGTACCCCACCGGTACATATTGGGTTTACATAATTATTTATGTAAGGAGAAAATATAAATGATTGTTCACATTCTTTTATTCATTGTCGGGCTGATTTTACTTATTAAAGGTGGTGACTGGTTCGTTGACGGCGCGGTAGGAGTTGCCAAGAAGTTTAACGTTCCGGATCTTTTAATCGGTGCTACGGTAGTGTCCATAGGAACAACACTTCCCGAAGTAATGGTAAGTACAACAAGTGCATTTCAGGGACATGGTGCAATGGCCTACGGAAATGCCATTGGTTCCATTATTTGTAATACGGCACTTATCTGTGCCATTACAATAGCCATTAAGCCCGGAAAGGTTGAAAGAAAATCCCTTATTGTTCCGGTATGCTTTTTCTTCGCAGCAGCAATTGTTTATGCGGGAGTTGCATATGTTTTCGGCGATTTCACGAGACCGTTCGGATTTATACTTCTTGCGAT
>JAZUJT010000008.1:0-28808 GCA_045642905.1 Lachnospiraceae bacterium
TTGGATTCAAAACTCATTTTGGCTCCTTGATATTTCACTCAAGATGAAGGACTATGCAAAATATCCAGTGACTATTTTTAATGAGGTATTTAAATTCATTTTTACATTTATTTTGCCAGTAGCATTTATGGCTTATTATCCTAGCCTTGCAATTCTTAGGTCAGATGATGTGCCAATTTTAACATGGTTATCACCATTAATTGGAATTGTGGCTTTTTATGGTAGTTATAAGCTGTGGATGAAAGGGGCTTCAAAGTATGATGGAAGTGGATCATAAGATTACCTTAATTTCCATTAATAATGTAAAGCGTATTATTATTCCGAAAAATATATCACTAATATTTAGTGCAGTGATATATGCTAAAAGAGATCAAATAGAGCAATTGAAAGATATGAATATAGATTATTAAAATGTAAAAATGGGCGGTATTTTCTACTGTTCATTTTACATTATGAACAAAGGTTGAATAGCCCGAATAATCGGAAGAATATCGTTCTTCGTAAGATGATAATATGTGATCATATTTTACAGAGATGCCTTGAGACTTGGTGGGATATGCTGAGTAATATACAAACAAGTAACAAATGAGAATGTGTATAAATCCATAGACTGGAAAGATACGGAATTGATTCTACGCGGAATGAAGTTCTTAAGGCAATTCCGAAACACTCTATTAATGCAAGTGGATTAAATATGAAAAGAAAGTAGGAAGAATTAATGAACAGGATATTATGTTCGTCAGGCGCGATAATAGGAAAGGCCAATAACAATGACTACACATTGTTAAAAGAGTACGCCCCGAAACTCAATTGTGATGGCTTCGAACTTATGATGAGCAGCTCGTGGTATGACATTTTGGATGATGTTATTACGAAAGTGAAATCTTACGGGCTTAGTATACCCGTTATACACAGCCAGAAATCTTTGGGCGAATCACTGTGCGGGATGACCACGACTTATGCGGACGGACAATTTTATAATTACGTTATGACGCCGGAAGAGGACAGGGAAACTTTCAAAGAAGGAACAAAAAGGTTTCTGCTCAATGTGAAACTGGCGCATGAGCTTGGCGCAGAAAAGATGGTGCTTCATCTTTGGAACGGAAACGTTTCCGATAAAAATATAGAAAAGAACGTTGACCGATTCGGTAAATGGAAACAATTGGCCGAAAAGGAGGGCATCGAACTTCTTGCGGAGAACGTAATATGCAATACTTACGATCCTTTGTACAATGTAAATCTCGTGGCGAAGAAATATCCTGATGCAGGATTTGTGTATGACACCAAAATGGCAGAATTTCATGACCAGACCATGAAGCTTTTTTCACCCGAATATGAGTATATTGTTAAAGAAGGCCGAATCAGGCATTTGCACGTAAATGATTATGGTGGTGGTTACATGGACTGGGCACACATGCAGGTGCTTCCGATTGGTGCAGGCCATGTGGATTTTGAGGCGTTTTTTAAAAAACTGGGCGAATACGGCTACGAAGGCGATTATACAGTTGAATCCACCGCACTTAAGAAGGACGCAACAGTTGATTTTGACATGTTAAACGGATGCTTTGATAAAATCAGAGAACTAAAGGCGAATTCGTTATTGTAAAATCAAATGGAACAGTAATAACCTATAATAATCCTGAATTAGCAGTCGCAGGTACTATGATGCATGGATTTGAGTTTGTATTTGTGAGACTTGCACCGTTTGCTTTTATTGCATCTGTAATCGGAATTGGGCAAATATATCATAAACATCATGAATGATGAGGGAGAGTATATCTTTTTCTTTTGCCGGGATGAAACAGGTGATAAGCTGTTATGAACAGGTGCAGGTGACTGCCGATCCTTACGGTCAGGGACACATTACGATTATTGTGTAATGCGATTGACCGTTATGAAACTTAAGGGTATACTGTTTTTATATATTTTTAAGTGAATGGAGTACAGCATGGACAAGGATACTATTTATTGGCATTTGCCGGGATTATGCTATTTCGGAATGATTAATCATTTGTTGTTTGATACGATGAAGAAATTTCCCGAAATGTTTAGAGAAGGATATAAAATCGGTTCTGTTTACGGTTCGTTTCCGGGAGCAATCTGGAACGGTGGACGAAATGTTCTGGACGGCTTTGCCAGCAAGGGTGAAGTTGAAAAGATTATCAAATCATATAATGACCTCGGTATTCCCGCAAGATTTACATGGACCAATGTTTTGCTTGAAGAGAAGCATACATACGATACATATTGCAATATGATTATGAGAGTGGGAGATAACGGCATGAACCAGGTGCTGGTTAACAGACCGGTTCTTGAGGAATATATTCGAAATACTTACCCCGGATATAAAGTGCTTTCTTCCACAACCAAGAGAATTTTAAGTCCGGACAGACTTATAGAAGAACTTGAGAAGGACTATTATCTCGTAGTAATGGATTACGACTTCAATCACGATGAGAAGGTTACCGAAAAGCTCCTTCCTTATGCTGACAGGGTTGAGATTCTTGTTAACGAGAGCTGCCAGCCTCATTGTCCCAACCGAGTAAATCATTACAAGGAAATATCCAAGTATCAATTGGAATTTGATACAAGAATCAGATTTATGTGTACGGACCCCAATCCTCAGAAGAGAACTTTCAAAGGCGTTATGAAATGTCCTTCGTTTATGTCCAACAACGACATAGAAGAGTACGCTTCCAAGGGCTTTAGAAATTTCAAGATTGTAGGTCGAAGCTACACACAGGATTTCTATATTGATTCACTTATTTATTATTTGGTTAAGCCTGAGAACAGAGATTTTATACGCAAGTACTTCAACGATATACTTAATAAGTTGAAGAGCGGCCCCTCCAGAAGATAATATGGCATGATGGCAGGAAAGCACTTTATTTTGAGGTGCTTTTCTTTTTCCTTTTTATATTGATTGTTAATATCTTTGTGGTATTTTTATGGGTGACTATTTAAAAGATTTGGAGCAGAGAAAAGTATGCTTGTAGTTTTTGTTGCGGTTCTGTTTTCGAACGCAGTAATGGCATTAAGCTTAATGGTAGTGGGATTTCAGTTAAGAGCAGCCGATGAACGATTGACGCGACTGCTTACTTATATTACCTGCTCGAGTATGATATGGAGCTTGGGCTCCGGACTTATGATTGTTCAGACTGATGAGGTGTCCGCACACATTGCAAGATGTATTGACTTGTTGGGTACCGTCAGCTTTATGGTTTCCTGTATAATGATTTTGGGCGAGATTTCCACGATTGGCGCGAAGGTTCAGAAAATCTTTGTGAGCTTTTCGAGTTGCGGTTATCTTTTGTGGTTTGCAAGTGTTTTGCCGGGCATTTTTGAATTTAACATTTCTGATTGGGGAATGTCGTTTGAATTCAAGAACAAGGTTTACGGCGGCATTTATCTGGTCTTCTTTATTGCCTGTGCTTTGTGTATGCTGGTTAACATTATATATATGTTACGAAGCAGCAAGAAGAGCGTCAGGTTATTCGCTACGAGCTTCTTTATTGTATGGATTATCATTCTTGTAGGTTCGTTTACGGATATGCTTCTTCCCATTATTAATGAACAGTCGGCACCTGGCAGCAGTATTGCTCAGTTTTGGGGCCTTATTATAGTCTGGTACGCTATCGACAACGTAAGACATTCGAATTTGACGGTAAAAAATATGTCGCTTCGGGTTTACGATGCCATTTCCACTCCGGTTATCATGGCGGATATCGACGGAAATATTAAAGTATGTAACGAGTCGGCGGCAGAATTCTTTGAACTTACCAAGGACGAAAACGGCAACTACGGCAACATGTACCTTCTTTTTACACTTCCCGCAGATGTCGATGTTTCGAATCATCCGGATTATTTGACGTTCGACGCTTTTTGCAATCGCAATAACGTATATTGCAACATACGCTCCAATACGATTAAGGATCGCTTTAACGATACTATCGGTTACATTTCGCTGTTTACGGATTTGTCGACACAGCTTGAGTACACCCATTCAATCGAATCGGCAAGAACCGAGGCTATTTCCGCCAACAAGGCGAAGAGTCTTTTTTTGGCAAATATGTCGCATGAAATCAGAACGCCCGTTAATGCCATCATGGGCTTTGCGGATATAGCGATATCCGAAAATACAAATCCTCAGATAAGCGATTATCTTTCGGACATTAAGAACGCATCGCAGACACTTCTTTCCAGCATTAACGATATTTTGAATATTTCAAAGATTGAATCCGGAAAGATGGAGCTTGTAAATGAGGAATATTCGTTAAGAGCCTTGCTTTCCAACGTTCACAAGATTATTTCCGTTCAGGCCGAAAGCAAGAAGCTGTCGTTTGCCATCAATCTTTCGGGATTTGTGCCCACAAAGCTTTACGGCGATGATGTCAGAATTCAGGAAATACTCATAAACCTTTGCAACAATGCGGTTAAGTACACCAGGGAAGGTTCGGTATGGCTTAATGTTTGCGGTCGTAGAAAAGATGATTTCGTTGAACTGACTTTATCGGTCAAGGATACCGGAATAGGAATCAAACCCAATGACGTTAAGAACCTTTTCTCCGCATATGAACGTATGGATAAGGAAAAGAATCATCGTACCGAAGGTACAGGCTTGGGTCTTTCCATAGTTCACGGATACGTAAATCTTATGGGCGGCACAATCGATGTTAAGAGTGAATACGGTGTCGGTTCCGAATTTATTGTTACTATTACCCAGAAGATTTTGGACGACAAGGAATTGTCCCTCGAGGATATAACAAGAACCGAATCCACTCAGAAGAGATTCGGAAATATCCGCGTAAAGAATACGAGATTACTGGTAGTGGATGATAACCGCGTAAACCTTAAGGTCATTACGAGAACACTTGAAAAATACGGTATGGTTCCGGATTCGGCCGACAGCGGAAAACAGGCTATCGAAATGGCACGCGCGAACGAATATCCTATTATATTAATGGATCATATGATGCCGGAAATGGATGGCGTCGAGACAATGAGTGCCATCAGAAAGATTTCAGATTATTATAAATATGATGGAAAGATTGTTGTTCTTACGGCCAATGCGATTGAAGGAGTAAAGCAGGAACTTCTTTCGGCCGGCTTCGATGATTATCTTTCAAAGCCTTTGAATTACTCCGAACTTGAACGGGTATTCAGAAGCTTTGTCGCACCGGAAAATATCGATGAACTGGATTAATTGAACTGTGATTGCCCCGCATTTTTGCGGGGCTTTTTCTTTGGGCATGACGCCCTGTCACACAAATAAAAAATTTTTTCAAAAAAACCCATAAATTTTCATTTCCCCGTTCGTATATAGAGTAGAACAAGCAAAAAGCTTGACAAGGAGGATGAAAATTATGAAAAAGAAAAATATCACAGCAATGATTCTTGCAACAACAATGTTATTAACAGCATGCGGCGCAGAAAACACCATGCCGGCCGCAACGGAAAGCCCCGCACAGAGCGTGACGGAATATTACGAAGAAAGCCCTGCAAGCGTATACGAAGAGCCCGTAGCCGAGGCGGTTATGCCGGAGAGAAATATGGTGACTGACGCAGAAGCGGAAAGCTATAAGGATTCGAATTCAAGATATGGCGATGTATTTTTAAGTTCTGATCCGTCAATATACAGCCGCGATTACGGCGAAGAATATACCGAGTACGCCGAAAAAGGTTTCGTTTCTCCCGTAAATCAGCCTTTATCAACTTTTGCGGCTGACGTGGATACGGCCAGCTACTCAAACTTCAGAAGAATGGTAAACGAGGGCTTCGCCATTGAAGAATTCCCCGCAGGCGCCATCAGAACCGAAGAAATGGTTAACTACTTCAAATTCAATTACGCAAAGCCTCAGGACAAGGTGCCTTTCGGTGTTACTGCCAAAGTTGCAAAGTGCCCCTGGAATGAAGAGTCTTGCCTTATGACACTCGGAATTACCACCAACGATATGGATGCCAAAGACATTCCTTCATCAAACATCGTATTCCTTATTGATACATCAGGCTCAATGATGGCGGATAATAAGCTTCCTTTGATTAAGAATGCGATGACCCTTCTTTGCGAACAGTTCGGTAAGGACGACACAATTTCAATCGTAACCTATGCAAACGGCATCAATACTGTTTTGGAAGGTATGCCCGGCGACAAGGACAGAAAGATTATCAACGCTTTCTCAGGCCTTTCGGCAAGCGGCGGAACATACGGTGAAGGCGGAATCGAAAGAGCATATGAACTTGCGGAAGAATATTTCATTAAGGGCGGCGTAAACCGTGTAATCCTCTGCACAGACGGCGACTTCAATATCGGCGCATGCACAGGCACAGAACTTGAAAAATTGATCAGTGAGAAGAAGGACAGCGGCATTTACCTTTCGGTACTTGGCTTCGGCATGGGAAATCTTTCCGATTCAACACTTGAAACTCTTGCAGATTGCGGTAACGGTAATTACGCTTACATCGACACACTTTTAGAGGCCAAGAAGGTTCTTATCGATGAAATGACTTCAACTCTCGTAACAGTAGCCAAGGACGTTAAGTTCCAGGTAGAATTCAACCCCGCAACAGTATCGGCCTACAGAATGGTCGGATACGAAAATCGTGAGCTTGCCGAAAGAGACTTCAGAGATGACTCCAAAGACGGCGGCGAAATCGGTTCCGGCAGATGCATTACAATTATGTACGAGTTCTTCCCCGTAGATAATAAAGAGCGTAACTTAAGATACCAGAAGTCGGAAGATGTTAAGGTAGAAGGCAACACCGACGAATATTGTTTACTTTCCGTTGCATACAAAAATCCTAACGCACTTACACCCGACACAAAGGATGCCAAATCAGCATACATTTCATACCCCATCAGTGTGGAACACTACATGGATAAGCCTGATGACGACTACAAGTTTGCATCCATGGTAGCCATGACTTCCCTGGCACTTAAAGACAGCGATTTTCTTTCGGACTATACAACCTACAGAGGATGCGACCGCTACGCTGCAATCGAGTACGCTTACAACGAACTTAAGAATCTTAAGCTTGACGATGAGTACAAAGAAGAATTCGTGGACATGCTCGATGAACTTTTACAGCGCGGCATCAGCAGCAATTATTCTTATCGTTTTTACGACTAAGTTTTACACTTTACTTTCCAAACGGCTCTTTTCCTTATATAATAAGTGCGTCACAAAAGAAAAACATAAGTGATTCCACTTTGGTGTAATCAGGAAGGAGTAAATGTGTCCGAGGAGCAATTTTTGGAGTGCATTAAAAAGATGCAGTCCGGGGATCGCTCGGGGTTAAGGGAAATATATGACGCTTATCTAAGTTACATATATCGAATTATCCTCGGTGTGGTGACTAACCCTGAAGATGCGAAGGATTTAACCAGCGAGTTTTTTATTAAACTGTACACAAACGCCGCATCGTTTAAAGAGGGAAACGGCCACAAAGCGTATCTTAAAACTATAGCCCATAACATGGCCATAGACTTTTTAAGGAAATCACGCCATGAAGTATTGGAAAGCATGAGTGTTTCCGAAGATGAAGAGACAGTTTCATATGAACCCATAGGTGCGGATAACGTGGAAGAAGAGGTTATTTCGAACTATTCAATAAAAGAAGCGTTATCCACCCTAAAGGAGAAAGAACGAATAATAATTGACATGAAAGTTCTTTCGGAAATGACATTTGAAGAGATAGCGGCTACGCTGAAGATTCCTCTCGGAACCGTCACCTGGCGGTATCGGGAAGCAATAAAAAAGTTAAGGAGGTGCGGATACTATGATGAAGTTTGAAGAAACATATAAACAGAATATCGAATCAGAAGTACCGGATCTCTGGGACAGAATCGAAGCCGGCATCGATGCCATTGAGGCTAAAGAAAATAATACCGACGCAGTCAACAAAACAGCATCGCCCGATATTTCAAGCACTACAGATGTCAAAACCGTCGACACAACTGTCAACTTTACAGAATATAAGAAGAAACACTTTAATTACAAGGCAGTAACGATAATAGTTGCGGCAGCAGCAGTATTCCTTCTCGGCATAGCTGTAATAAACAATCCTTTACGCAACTTTGACAGTGCACCCACGGCGGAAAGCCCCGCATCCATGGCAAATGTTTATGAAGCAGCCACCGAGGCACCTTGTGAGGCATCTGTCGAGCCCCCTGCGGAAGTTCATTATGATATGGCTCCCACTGAAGAGGTCAGTGCTGAAGAAGCTTCCACTGAATCGACCAAAAGGGAAATTAGCGAAGCCGAAGCGGAAACCGAATCGGACATCAGAGAACGTTACAACATATTCCTCGATGAACATCCGAACTTTTTCTTTAGCGGAGAATTCAGGGAAGAATATGCAACCGGTATCTACGCTGACAACGAAGCGCAACTTGGCGACACAGACACCATCGAAATCACAGCCCTTACGTATGATGAATTCTTCGTTGAGACGAGATTGTATTTTGTCCTCGGCGACATCTACACCAATGAATACATAATTATCGATCCGCTCGAAGACATGGAATTGATTGAAGCCATCCACTACGGCGATGTAATGAAATATACGATATCGCAACCGATAGTAAATGAAGATTTGGGATGCATCACTTATTCTGTAGAGAAATATGAAGATTTGTCTGAGTAATGGAATGGTAGCGTAAACGAAATCCCCACGCTTTGATGCGTGGGGATTTTTTTGTTTGTGGGTGGGTTGCAACTATACAGCTCCGGGTTGGCGAGAAAGTTGCAATCAACTTGCCTTAAGCAAGCCGGGTGCAACTATATGGCTCCGCTTTGGCGAGAAAGTTGCAATCAACTTGCTATAAGCAAGGCGGGTGCAATTATACTGCTCCGGGTTAGCAAGAAAGTTGCATTTAACTTTCCATAAGCAAGCTTGGTGCAACTATATGGCTCCGGGCTAGCGAGAAAGTTGCAATCAACTTGCCTTAAGCAAGGCGGGTGCAACTATACGGCTCCGGGTTGGTGAGAAAGTTGCATTTAACTTTCCATAAGCAAGCTGGGTGCAACTATACGGCTCCGGGTTAGTGAGAAAGTTGCAATCAACTTGCCTTAAGCAAGCCGGGTGCAACTATACGGCTCCGGGTTAGCGAAAAAGTTGCAATCAACTTGCCTTAGGCAAGCTTGGTGCAACTATACGGCTCCGGGTTAGCGAAAAAGTTGCATTTACCTAGCTAAAAGCAAGCTGAGTGCAACTATACGGCTCCGGGTTGGCGGGAAAGTTGCATTTAACTTGCATAGGCTTGGGCGAGGGTTAACGGAAACGGGGAATAGAAAAAATCTCGGTAGCGCCCAACTTGAAAAAGAAGTGTTGGGGTTACCGGGATTTTATAAAAATCATAATTCAGGCTTATTTAAAGTATCTGTCAAGCAATCCCTTGAGGGCTTTGCCGTGACGGGCCTCGTCGCGAGCCATTTCGTGAACGGTGTCGTGGATGGCGTCGAGATCATTTTTCTTGGCGCAGAGGGCGAGGTCGAACTTACCCTGGGTTGCACCGAATTCGCAGTCAACACGCCATGCAAGGTTGGACTTGGTGTCTGCCTTCATGTTGGGCTCAAGATCTTCACCGAGAAGTTCGGCGAACTTGGCAGCATGTTCAGCTTCTTCAAAAGCGGCTTTCTCCCAGTAGAGACCGATTTCGGGATAGCCTTCGCGGTGAGCGATGCGGGCCATGCAAAGGTACATGCCGACTTCGGAGCATTCGCCGCGGAAGTTTGCGTTTAACTGTTCAAAGATATATTTCTTGTCCTCATCGCTGATGTTGGGATTGTTCTTAACGGTTTCAGCGTAAACACCGTATTTGTGTTCGGCTGCAAGCTTCAAATCATTCATATCCATAATTGTGAATTTGTCACCCTTAACGTGACATACGGGGCACTCTTCGGGTGCCGAATCGCCTTCGTATACGTAACCGCATACGGGACAAACATATTTTGCCATAAAAGACCTCCTAAAAATATTTTCAGACACTTATCACCGGTGTCGATGTATCATATATTTAATACTATGGATTTAGCGCGCGAAAGTCAATAAATAGAAAATGAAGGAAAAGTAAAAGAATTTATATGTTCCGTGACTTCAAAACTTGCAAAAATGAAGAGAAAATATATTTGCAAAAGAAAAATTAAGTGAAAAAGATATTTTTACCAAGCCTCTATATAGCGACTCGCATCGAAGAGTGATTTTAACCGATTGTTAACTGAAAATTATGAGGAAATTAGACGTTTTCGGGGAAAAAAGACTATCTTTTGCGAGACGGTTGTGCTATTATCCAAATAATCATTTTTGAAACTAAAGGATTTTTTGATTTTGTTTTGACTACAAAAAGAACGAAAGGAGATGACACGGTGGGAACGGTTGGCTCAGCTACCAACCCGGGCAGAAACAAAGGTATTGATTGGAAAGACAAGGAAATGCTTGAACTTTTAGATGTCCTGATTGGTAATCCGCAGAATATAAGAAAATATATAAACTATAATTCGAATGAAACGCTGGCTCAGGCAATTAACGACGATTATCCGGAACTGGAAATTTCCACCATGGATATTCCAAGAGTTATAGCAATGGTAAAGGTTAGATATGCCAATGGCTGGTTAATGTGATATAATAGGAGGGAACGGCACATGCCGTTCCCTTTTCTGTGTTGTAAAACGATTTATGTGCGCAATCGGGTGTTAATAAAATTCACAGGGAGAAATGAATATGATACAGCGATTTACATGGGGTAATCCGATAAAGACAGGTGCGACGGTAGTTGATATTAAGCCTTTTGCATCGGATAAGTTACAAAAGTATTTAAAGGCCGAAGAAAACAATACGAAGTTTTCAATGGAGCTTTTACCAAACGACGTGATTTACGGTTTGGGCGAGAGCCTTCACGGAATGAACAAGAGAGGATTTGTTTATATAAGTGACAATACCGATGATATGCGTCATGATGAAAACAGATATTCACTTTACGGCTCGCATACGTTTATTCTCGTTGACAGGGAAGACGGCATGAAGCTTGGAATATTTGTGGACTACTCGGCAAAGACCGTGTGGGATATCGGATTTACCGATAAAGACATGCTCACAATTAAGGTGGAAGAGCCTGATTTTGATATGTACATTATTTCCGGCGAAAGCGATTTGGAAGTAATCGAAGAGTTCAGAACGTTAATCGGTGACAGCTACGTTGCACCCAAGTGGGCATTCGGATTTATCCAAAGCCGTTGGGGATATAAGTGCGAGGCTGACATAGAAGAAGTCATTAAAGGACATAAGGATAATAACCTCCCGCTTGAGGGTGTCTGCATGGACATCGACTACATGGACAAGTATAAAGTTTTTACGCTTGATAAGGAAAGATTTCCCGATTTGCCGGCATTCATGGCGAAGATGCGTAAAGAAAACATTCACCTTCTTCCCAATGTCGATCCCGGAGTTAAAATCGAAGCGGGATATGACATATATGAAGAAGGCGTTAAGAATAATTACTATTGTAAGGACGCTGACGGAAAAAATTTCGTTACGGCAGTGTGGCCCGGAAAATCGGTGCTTCCCGATTTCTTTAAGCCGGAAGTGAGAACCTGGTATGCAAGCCTTTACAAGGAATTTTTGGAGGCGGGAATCGACGGATTCTGGAATGATATGAACGAACCCGCACTGTTCTACTCGGAAAAGAGATTAAACGAGCTTGCCGAGGATATGAAAACCTTCTATAAGAAGACGGATAACCTTGAATTGTACGAATTGTGGGATTTTAAAGACAGGGTATCGGGACTTGCAAACAATCCCGAGGATTACCAAAGCTTTTACCATGAAATAGACGGAAAGAAAGTTCGCCATGACAGAGTTCATAACATTTACGGCTCCATGATGACGGCCGCATCTTCCGAAGCCTTTAAGACATATGTACCGGATAAGAATGTTCTTCTTTTTGCAAGAGCGTCATATATCGGTGCACATAGATATTCGGGCATCTGGACGGGAGATAACAGCTCCTTCTACAGCCATATGGACTTAATAATGCATCAGCTTCCGAACCTGAATATGTGCGGATTTATTTACGTCGGAGCAGATACGGGCGGATTTGGATTCAATACAAGCGAACCTTTGATGATGAGATTTTTGGCGCTTTCACTGTTCACGCCGCTTTTCAGAGACCATTGTGCACTCGGACAGCGCGAGCAGGAGCTTTATAAATTTAAGGATATTGACGCAATAAGACGTATTCTCAACCTTCGATACGCACTTATTCCGTATCTTTATGAAAGTGCGGTTACCGCAGCGACAGAGGGTAAACTTATGTTTACGCCGCTTGTGATGGCATATCCCAAGGACCACCGCGTCAGAACGATTGAAGACCAGCTTATTGTGGGCGACAGCATAATGATAGCTCCCGTAACCGCTCCCAACGCAGCCGGCAGGTACGTATACCTTCCCGAGGACATGAAGTTCATACGGTTCAGGGCGTACGATGATTATGATGAAGAAATGCTTACAAAGGGTGAGCATTACATAGAAGTGGCAATTGACGAGGTTCCGGTATTCGTACTCCCGGGGAAGACCTTGTATCTTGCAAAGCCTGCCAATAACACGGCACTCATGAAGGATGAGAAATTTACTTATATTTTGGGTTGAAAGGATTTTTTAAATGAAGGACAACATTGATGAATCATTAAATAACATTCTCGGAAATCGCAAGAATTTCACGGCTTCCGAGATAGATGCGGCACTTAAACGGAAAAAGAAAAGCGGCGGCACGATTTTGGATAACCTCACATCCCTTACCGGAAGAACGCTTCCCTCAACCGAAGATTTATTGTCCACATCCATGAAGCTTAACGAGCGACTTGATGCATTTTCCGACGAGCTTCGAAAATATGCTCAGGAAAATGAGACAAAGCATACAGCTTCAGCCCCTTCGAGCACTGCCGAAAAGACAGTAAGCTCCGATAAAGAAGCAAAGTCGGGCAAGGAAGAAACGCTTAGTGCGCAAGTAAAATCCGATAAGGCGGAAGTTCTCAATAAAGAGGAAGTTCTCAATAAAGAGGACGCATTAGATGCATTCAGCGGAGTAACCGATGCAGTCGGACAAACCGTATTCGGTCAGGATGAATTCATTAAAAAACTCGTGGTTGCATTTAAAAGACCTTACGTCATGGTTCCCGAGGAAGGAATGGCCAAGAATGCGATGTACATTTTCGGCGCATCCGATACCGGAAAGCACCTTGCGCTTAACACGCTTGTAGAGATTTTGGCCCAAAGAAAAATAATCGCGGGAAACAAGCCTCATTTCATGGACCTTTCACTATATCCGAATGCATCCGAGGAAAAACTTTTCCTTCAGGATTTGTATGTGGCATTGTCCGGACGTTCGGAAATCATAGTATTTGAAAACTTTGATAAGTGCCATACTTCGCTGCTTTCAAGACTTTCTAATCTTGTTATTAAAGGAAAATGCAACCTTTCGGAAAGATACACAATGTCGAACGGACAGCTTGTAAACGTATCGAATGCCCTTGCCAAGAACACGGTAAGTTCATTTGAAGCATCCGGAAAGTATCTTGTATTCATAAGCTCACTTAAGTTATCCAAGCTTTCCGATGCTATGGGTGCTCCGTTCATAAATGCACTCGGAGATATATGCGAGACGAAACCTCTTTCCAGGGAAGCACTTTATAAAATAGTCGGCAAGGAAAAAGAAGAACTTGTAAAGGACGCCCTTGAAAATGCGAGATTTATGCTCACAGTCGAAGATTCACTTACGGATTATGCTGTTTCTTTTGCCGAATCCAATGCAGGACTTACGAATGCACTTGGCTTCTTCAAGGATATTTTGAAGGCACTTTCGGAGCTTCGACTCAACAACGACTATCCCAAGAATGCCGCTGTTAAGTTAAGCGTAGCGGACAACGTCGTAACCGCCTGCATCGGCGATGAGACGATTAACCTTCTCGAGGCATTGCCGGGACTCTACACGGGAGAACTGGATACGGTCAAGAAGGATATGGAAGAAATCGTAGGACTTTCGGAAATCAAGGAATACATCTTAAGCCTCGAGCAGTATTTTGACGTCCAAAAGAAACGTCGCGACGCCGGACTTAAGGCCGGGGAAGTAAACAAGCACATGATTTTCACGGGAAATCCCGGTACCGGCAAGACAACAATTGCCCGTATCATAAGCCGTTACTTAAAGGCAATCGGCGTACTTACAGGCGGTCAGCTTGTTGAAGTATCGAGAGCCGACCTCGTGGGCAAATATGTCGGACATACTGCACCTTTGACCAACCAGGTCATTGAGTCGGCAATCGGCGGTGTACTCTTTATTGACGAAGCATACAGCCTCTATCGCGGCAAGGACGATACATTCGGACTTGAAGCAATTGATACACTCGTAAAGGGAATAGAAGATAACCGCGATAACCTCATCGTTATTCTCGCCGGATACTCGACGGAAATGGAAGAGTTTCTTACAGCCAACTCCGGACTTAAGAGTCGTTTCCCCAACATCATCAATTTCCCGGATTATACGGGAGAAGAGCTTTTAAAGATTGCCGATATTACGGCACACTCAAAAGGCTATTCAATTGATGAGGGCGTAAGGGATTCGCTTCTTGCTTACTTCAATGCGGTTCAGGCCAAGAGAGCCAAGGACGCCGGAAACGGCCGATTGGTACGTAACAAGATAGAAGATGCCATCTTAAATCAGTCAAAGAGACTTGTAAACGAGCCCGATGCCGATTTGAGCGCATTAACATCAATGGATTTCGATCTTTCAGACATTTAAAACAACACAAAAACAGCCCGTCCGTAAGGATGGGCTGCTCTTTTCTTAAGACCAATCATAAATATAAATCAAGAATATCAATCTTTAAAAATTGCTTCCGTAGAATCAAGCGAATCTTCCGATTCATCTTCCGCTTGGTCGGAAGAAGTCTTGTGACGCTTTGCGTAGAAAGTACCTTTCTTGCTCTGACCGGTAATTTCACTTCTTTTAGCATCGAAACGGTTGTCCAAAGCGGCACCGAACAGCAATCCGATAATTACGCCGCAAGCCATTCCGGCTGCCATGCTTGAAAAAAGAAAACCGAAAATCATACCGGCGATGATACCGATGAACAGATACAAACCGGTCCAGGCGGTAGGCTGCCTTTCAATTGAGTAATGCTCAACGCCCTCATCGGTGCTGCGGTAAACGAAATCGGCGCGCTCCGCATTACGGATAAAACCGTCGCTCTCGGCGTCAATATAAGTGTCGATTGTGTAAAGCCCCGGGTAACGGGAAAAGGCCCAGTCGGTAACAAGCCTTAATGCATCCGCAACCTTGGAATCCCAGCTGTATTGTGTTGAAGTATGGAAAGAAAGCGTTACGGCTCCTCGCTCGGGCATACCTTCGAAATAAATGTAGGCAAAAGAATCCTGCTCGCCCTTTCTGAAAGAAACATCCCAAACCGTACTCCATAAACCGTTGTCGGGATCGTTGGAAGCAACCTCCAAAAGATTACTGAATAAAAGCTTCTTTGAAGGATCGGTTTCATGCTCGATTAACCTTCTCATTTCCTCGCCCATAAGCGCCGTAACCGTGATGTCGGAAGTGGTAAGCTTGGGACGCTTGTAGTGCTTGGACTCGTCACATATTAAATATTTATCCAACGAGAATACCCCCTTGTTCATTCAAAGATACTTATACTATATCGGAAAGTATCAAAAAAGTAAAACTATATATCATTGATTACACGCAAAACTCTTTATATAATTTTGTCAAAAGAAACATTTTTCCATAAATATCAATAAAGCCTGAGAGGTCATTGATTATGAATCTTGCGAAAATTTCGGCAGAGGGTTCGCCCAAAAGCAAATTGATTTATCATGAGGATTTCGATGTTTTACACGTAAATACCATGGAAGACCATGCGTATTTTATCCCTTTTTCAAAGACACAGAATCCCTTTGAAAGACGTGAAAATTCGAAAGCGTTTTTTCTTTTGAACAAAGAATGGGACTTTAAGTATTACGACAGCGCCATAGATCTGGAGGATGATTTTATCGCCGCGAAGTTTGAAGATAAAATCCCGGTTCCTTCCTGCTGGCAGCTTTACGGCTACGATAAGCCGCAATATACCAACTTAAATTATCCGATACCCTACGACCCGCCGTATGTTCCCGACGATGTTCCCGTAGGCGTTTATAAGACGGGGTACGAGTACAAGGCTGACGGACTTAGAAAAATACTTGCATTCGAAGGAGTGGACAGTAACCTCTACCTGTTTATAAACCACGATTTTGTGGGCTATTCGCAGGTTTCCCACCACACGTCGGAGTTCGACATAACCGACTATCTTTCCGAAGGAAACAACGAAATCACGGTTGCGGTTTTCAAGTGGTGCGATGCGACATATGTCGAAGACCAGGATAAAATCCGACTTTCGGGCATTTTCAGGGACGTATATATACTTTCCAGACCACAAAATCGCATAACCGATTTCAGAATACATACATACCAAAAGAAAAACGACTTCGAACTCGAAATTACCGTATTCGGCAAAGACTGCGACTTCACGCTTTTTGATGCCGACGACAACGAAATCATGAAGGGAAGCATAAAAGCGGGAAGTACCGTTAAGGGAACGGTTTCCTCGCCTTTCATGTGGAGCGCGGAGGATCCGTATCTTTACAAGCTCGTGCTTGAAGATGACGCCGAAAAAATCGGCGAAAAGGTAGGCTTTCGAGAGATATCCGTAAAGAACATGGTTCTGTTATTAAACGGAAAGCCCATTAAGTTTCGCGGAGTAAACAGGCATGACAGTTATCCCGACACAGGATATGTTGCCACTTACGATAAGATGCGAAACGACCTTTTGGCCATGAAAAAATTCAACATAAACGCGGTCAGAACGTCTCACTATCCCAATGCACCCATGTTTTATAAGCTGTGCGATGAACTCGGACTATACGTAATTGCCGAAGCGGATGTGGAGGCCCACGGATGTGTTGCGACCTTCAATAATCTTCACTGGAACGAGCCCAACGCCTACAGAAAGATATCCACTGTTGCCTGCGATGAGCGATTTAAAAAGTCCATCACAGACCGTGAGAAGCTTTTGGTAGTTACCAACTACAACAGACCGTCCATCGTATTCTGGTCTCTCGGAAATGAAACGGGCTGGGGCGTAAACATGTACGAAGGCGCAAAGCTTGTCAAGGCTTTGGACAGCTCCCGAATCCTTCATTACGAAGGCTATGTTCACAGATTCGATGATGAATATCCGCATGAAATTCTGGACATTTCTTCAAGAATGTATATGTCTACCGAAGAGATGAAGACATTTTTTGATGAGGCCAAAGAAAATCGCCCGCTTGTTTTGTGCGAGTACTGCCATGCCATGGGAAACGGTCCCGGCGATTTGGAGGATTATTTCGAAGCCTTTGACAGTGACGAGAGAATCGCGGGAGGACTTATCTGGGAATGGTGCGATCATAGCGTGCCCCTCGGAAAAACGTCTGACGGACGCGTTAAGTACGGATACGGAGGAGACTTCGGAGAAAAGCACAATGACGGCAACTTCTGCCTGGACGGCTTAAACTATCCCGACCGAACACCGCATACGGGACTTTACGAGGTTAAGCAGGTTTACCGCCCGGTTCGCGTCATGAAAGGCAACAATGATAACGAGTTTGTCATAAGAAACATGCTTTCATTTATAAACGCCGAAAGCCTTTTTGACGGTCGCTATGAAATTACATCCGACGGATACCGCTCACAGATGTATGACTTTGATTTCAAAGCAGGACCGCTTTCGGAAACCATAATAAAAATAAATGACTTGCCGGCCGATTCGGATAACACGTACTATATTCGTTTTATTTTTACATACAAAAATGATATGCCGTGGGCCGAAAAGGGTTCTGAGGCATGCTTTGACCAGCTTAAGCTCTTCGACGGAAAAACGGTGCGAAAAGAGCCGGAAGGCGGAAAAGTTAAGCTTTCCCGTTCACCGCTATTTATAAAAATCGAGGCGGGGGACTGCGAGTACGGATTTAACGTAAGAACCGCAGCGTTTGACTACATTAAGTGCGGCGGTGAGAATATGATAAACAAGCCTCTGGAATTTAACTTCTTCAGAGCACCCACCGACAACGATTCCAAGCGCGGTGACTGGTTTAATGCGCATTTAAACGACTTCACGGTCAAGGTGCACGATGTAAATATAACACAAGCTCCCGACCGGGTTGAGATAGAGGCCGAAAGGGCTTTCGGATGGAGCATGCATCTTCCTTTTGCCGTGATGAACGTAAAATATACGGTTTACGGGGACGGAACGCTTGATGTGAACTGCGACGTAAAGACGAGCGACAGAGTGCTTGAAATGCTTCCGAGATTCGGACTTCGCCTGTTTGTGCCGAAGAAACTCGATACGGTTTCATACTATGGCTACGGACCTTTGGAAAGCTATATCGATAAGCATAGAGCTTCGTATGTGGGCAATTTCACCGAAAAGATTGAAAACATGCACGAAGACTACATAAAGCCTCAGGAAAATTCGTCGCACTTCGGTTGCACATCAATGAGTGTGGAAGGCGCCGGAAAGAAGTTAAGCTTTAGCACATCCACGGACTTTTCCTTCAATGCGTCGGAATATACCGAGGAAGAGCTTTCGAGTAAAAAGCATAACTATGAGCTTGAGAAAGATGAAAATAACGTGATATGCGTGGATTATAAGATGGCGGGCGTGGGCTCCAATTCCTGCGGACCGGCACTTAAAGACAAGTACAGACTGCCGCTTCCCGATTTTACGGCAGATTTCAGGATAAAGCCGTCGATTGTTTAAAAATACCGGTTAATGAGGCGAGTTATTCGTTTTTGCCGTCGCTTCGGCCGAGAATAATGATGGAAGCCAGAATGAAAGCTATTCCCAGAAGTTTCAAAGGGGAATGGCTTTCTTTGTAAAGGAGCATGCCGATAAGTGCACCGACCAAAGGCTCAACCGCTACGAGAATCGAAGCCTTCGAGGAATCAATGCGCGCAAGTCCCATTGTGTAGAAAACATACGGAAGAACCGTGCAGATGATACCTACACCGATGCACCAGAATATAAGCGTCGGATTTTTTGCAAGAATTTGAAGCGTATCCACGGGCTTTCCGATAAAAAGACTTCCGAAAAGACCGAAAATGAATGTGTAGACCGTTATGGTCAATGAACTGTAGCGCTTAAGAGCAAACCGGCTGAAAATCGTATAGAGAGCATAGAACAACCCTGCACACAGACCGGTAATGATGACCGTGGAAGTGACATTGATGCCACCCTGCAAAAGCCCCGTTACCAGTACGCATCCCGCCAGTGTAAGTACCAACGCAAGAAGCCTAAAAGCGGTGATTTTCTCCTTAAAAATGATGCGCGATAAAAGCATAATAAACACCGGAGACGTGTATAAAAGAACAACCGCAAGCGAAGCCTCGGCGTTAATCATCGTGTAGAAATAAAACGCGTTGAACAAAGTGACACTGATGATACCGGTTCCGATAAACATCCAGATGTCCTTAATCCTTATCCTGAACGCATTTTTGTCCTTTATCAGGACGAATATGGCAAAAGAAACGGATGCGACAAGCATTCTTACAAAACAAATCTGCAGACTTGAAAGTCCGCCGCCGGAAATGTTTCGAATAAATATACTTATGATTCCCCACAGAATACCTGCGACTATTACAGGCAAAGCTCCGTTTTTTCTGTTCATGATACTATCCCTTTATTCGTAGAATGAATTTGTAAACACAATGAATAATATATTTTGTTTTTGCCCAAAAAGCAATTCCATATTGATTGAAGAAGTAAACCTTACATGCTATAGTTATTAATGAAATGATTTTTTAGAAACGGAGTACGAAAATGATCGGACTTATTGTCGCATATACTAAGAACAGGGTAATCGGAAACAAGGGATGTATTCCGTGGAGAATTAAAGGCGAGCAGAGAAGATTTAAAGAGCTCACGACGGGAAATGTGGTAATAATGGGAAGACGTTCTTACGAGGAAATCGGACGTCCGTTACCCAACAGATTTACAATCGTTGTATCGAAAACGGCGGATTTTAGCGCTGAAAACTGCGTGACCGTCGGAAGCCTTTCGGAGGCTGTTGAATATGCACGTAAAAATCGCCCCACCGAAAACATATATCTTTCGGGCGGTGCGGGAATATATAAGGAAGGAATTTCTCTTGCGGACAAGCTTTTTGTTACGGAAGTGGACGCTGTTATTGAGGGAGACACCTTTTTCCCCGAGTTTGATGAAAGCTTATACGAAAAGACCGTAGATGAGCATGTCGACGGTGAAATACCATATACATACGTAACATTTACAAGGAAATAACAGGCAGGAACGGATATGAACAACAAACTTACGAAAAAAGATATAGAAGACATGGAGGCCGAAATCGAGCACAGAAAAGTTGTGGTAAGACCGGAACTTTTGGAGCATGTCAAGGATGCAAGGTCGCACGGAGATCTTAGCGAGAACTTTGAATATTACGCAGCAAAGCGTGAGAAGAACAAGAACGAAAGCCGCATAAGATATCTTGAGAGAATGATACGTACCGCTGACGTGGTGGAAGATACCGCGGGCGAAGATGAGGTAGGCATTAACAAGACCATCACGGTTTACGTTGAAGAAGATGATGTTGAGGAAGAGTACAAGATTGTTACTACAGTAAGGGAAGACTCACTTAACGGTCTTGTAAGCAACGAATCACCGATGGGACGAGCTTTGATGGGACATAAAGTCGGCGACCGGGTGGAGATTACGGTCAGCAAGGACTACAGCTACTATGTTGTAATCAAAAAGATAGATAATTCGTCACTTGGCAAAGATGAGGCAATCAGAAATTTCTAAACGGTGGAGTATATATGGACAATTCGGTTTATAAAGTAAACAAATGGAAGAATGAAGTTGATCTGACGGCGGATGTGCCGTCCTCAAAAAGTGTACTTGCCAGAGCATTGGTACTCTCGGCATTGTCCGACGGTAAATGTACATTGAACAATGTTGTTCTTTCGCAGGATACACGTACGATGCTCGTCGCATTAAGAGATTTGGGCTTTTCGGTTTTCTTCAGTGCGGGTATGAAACAGGTACGCATACAGGGAATGAACGGCGAAATCCCCAAGAAGGAAGCAACCATATACGTCGGAAACTCCGGAACAGCCGCAAGATTTCTTGTCGGAATGCTGGCATTAACAGATGGTACTTATACGGTCAACGCATCACAGCAGATGATGGCAAGACCCATGAAGGAGCTCATTGTTATTCTTCGCAAGCTCGGAGCCAAGATTTCCTGCCCCGGCAAGGAAGGACATTTCCCAATTAAGATAGAAGGAAAACGTCCGAAGGAAAATAAAGATATCGAAGTTGTTGTCGATGTCACAAGAAGCACACAGTTTGTAAGCTCGCTTCTTATGGTTCTTCCGTTAATGAATTGCAATTCCAAGATTACCACAGTCGGAAGCTTCAGAGATGCTTACATAAAGATGACCGTAAAGATGGTTGAGCGATTCGGTCAATCCATCGAATGCGTCAACAATGAGTACAGAATTACCGGAAACGGTCACTATACATCAAGTGTTTTTGATATTGAGCCGGATGTTTCGTCCGCTTGTTATTTCTATACATTGCCGATGCTGTTTAAAGGAAAGGCCAAGGTTAATAAAGTTACAAGGGGATCCGTTCAGGGCGATATGGACTTTTTGAAGCTTCTTGAATCCTTGGGCGCCAAGCTTACCGAGGATGAGGACGGAGGTTTGGTTCTTTCTTACGATAAGGAACTTCCCGAAGGGGATCTTTCTTTTGACATGGAGAACTTCTCGGACCAGACGGCGACACTTGCTATCCTTTCGGCCATCAGAAAGGGTTCGACCACGATTAGCGGGATAGGCCACATAAGGCATCAGGAATGCGACCGTATTTCGGTTATCAGGGAAAATCTCGAAAATTGCGGAATCAAATGTATTGAATTTGATGATTCGATGACGATAATCGGCGGAAAGCCGCACGGCGCAACAATAAATCCTCACGGCGACCACAGAATGGCGATGGCGTTTACCATCCTGGGACTTTTGACCGGAGATATGGTTATTACGGATTATGAATGTGTCGGCAAGACGTTTGCTGAGTTCTTTGAAGAAATTGAGAAACATGAGTAGGCATAAAATAAGCGGATAGGTACTTTAACTATCCGCTTTGTTAGTTTTTCTATGTCCAGGCTCCGTCAACGGTAATGATTTGACCGGTCAGGTAAGACGGCATTTCGGCCAGACTCACGGCTACTTTGGCGATGTCTTCGCAGGTTGCGAAACGATTGGCGGGTATTTCGCTTAGTACCGCATTTCTTTCTTCTTCACTAAGATGAGCGTTCATCGAAGTATCGACAAAGCCGCATGCGATTGCGTTTACGGAAATGTTGCTGGGCGCAAGCTCGCGGGCAAGAGCCTTGGTGAAAGAATTAACTCCGCCCTTGGAAGCGGAATAAGCTACTTCCATGGAGGCGCCGATGTTGCCCCATACGGAAGAAATGTTTATGATGCTTCCGGCGTGCTCCTTTAACATAAGTGCTGTGGCACATTTACTTGTATAGAAAACGGAGTTAAGATTCGTGCCGATTATGCGGTCCCAATCGTCGTTACTCATCTGATGAAGAAGCCCTACATAAGATATGCCTGCGTTGTTTACGCACACATCAAGGCTTTCGATTTGTGAAAACATCTTAAAAACTTCTTCGCTTTTGCTCATGTCCGTTTTATGTGTAAATACCTTGACATTGTATTTATTGGAAAGTTCTTTGCCAAGTTCGTTTAGCATTTCGATATTCTCACGACAGGTAAGATGAAGGTCATAATCCTTGGCGGCAAAGGCATTTGCGATTGCCCGTCCGATTCCTCTCGACGCTCCTGTAATCAATGCTGTTTTCATTCTTTTGCCTCCTGAAAAGGTCGTAAAAGGGGGTGGGATTTTTGACAAATGACACCCTTCAAGTTATAATTCTTATTATCTCTGCGAATAAATTAAAATGCAAGGGGAATGATTTATGTTAGACACAATAATCATTGGTTCCGGTCCTGCCGGAATGGCGGCTTCCATTTATGCGGGACGCGCAGGAATAAATGCAATTGTCATAGAAGAAAGTCCTATTGACGGCGGACAGGTTAACTCAACATATGAGGTTGACAATTATCCGGGATTGCCGGGTATTTCGGGAATGGAGCTTTCCGACAAGCTTTCCGAACATGCGAAGAAGGCAGGCTTGGAGCGGATTGAGGCGAAAGTTACCGGGATTGAATGTCTTCCCGAGGATAATGGATATAAAGTTATTACGGATGCGGGCGAGTACGAGTCCAAGACCGTTGTACTTGCGACAGGCGCCAGACACGCACTTTTGAATGTACCCGGTGAGGAAGAACTTTCCGGAATGGGTGTTTCGTATTGCGCCACATGCGACGGTGCATTCTTCAAAAACCTCGATGTATGTGTTGTCGGCGGTTCGGATGTTGCCGTTGAAGACGCAATTTATCTTTCGAAGATTTGCAGAAAGGTAACATTAATTCATCGAAGAGATACATTCCGCGCAGCACAGTCACTTGTGGATGCCATGGAAAAATGCGACAACATTGAGTACGAGCTTAACAGCGAGGTCAAGGAAATCCGCGGAGAAGATGAAGTTACCGAGGTTATTGTTTTTAACCGTATGTCGGGCGGTACCACAATACTTCCCGTAAGCGGTATATTCATTGCGGTAGGCATTAATCCTTCAACAGAGCTTATTAAGGATTTGGTTTCACTTTCGGATAACGGTTATGCGATTGCGGGCGAAGATTGCCGTACCGATAAGAAAGGCATTTATGTTGCCGGAGATATTCGTAAAAAGCCCATGCGTCAGATTATTACGGCGGTAGCCGATGGAGCAAATGCGATTAATTCGGTACTTGAAGATATTCAGTAAGTAATTAGGGAAGAGTTTATGATGAAGTTTAAGTTTTTTGCAGCATGTGTATTGACGGCAGCGACTGTTTTTGTTTGGCCGTCGGTAAAGACAATGGCTTATTGCCCTTCGTTCGAAGATGCGGTAAGCGTTGAAACGGTTGATAACAGAGAATATGCGGATCTTGTAATTGCGCAGGTTGACAGCTGGGTAAACGTAAGAGATTTGCCCGACGAGAAAAAGGGCGCAATTTTGGGTAAGCTTTACAACAATTCGGTCGGACATTTCATAGAGGAAGAAAACGGCTGGTACAAGATTAAAAGCGGTTCGGTTGAAGGCTATGTTAAGGGCGAGTATTGCGTAAGGGGCATCGAGGCCTTGAAAATCGCAAGAGACGTTGAAGTAACATATGCGACAATCAACGTTCCCACGTTAAGAGTAAGAGAAAAGGCAACTACCGAGTCTGCTATTTTAGGAACCTTCTCGGAAGGTGACGATTTGGTCGTTATCGATGAGGAAGACGGATTTGCCAAGGTTACTTATAACAACGCAACCGGTTTTATTTCAATGGATTACGTGGATGTTCATACAGAGTTTGTCGAGGCTGAGTCCATAGAGGAAGAAAGAGCAAGACTTGCAGCCGAGGAAAAGGCAAGACGTGATGCTCAGGCCAAGGCCAATGCCGCACTTAATGCCAAGAAGGCGCAGGAAAGCCAGCCTGTTAAGGTGGTTGAAGGTTCTTCTTACGAACTCGGACAGCAGGTAGTAAATTATGCGCTTCAGTTTGTCGGAAATCCTTACGTATACGGAGGAACATCACTTACGGACGGCTGCGACTGTTCGGGATTTGTAATGTCCGTTTACGCACACTTCGGTGTTAAACTTCCCAGAACCGGTCAGAGAAACAGCGGATACGCAATCGGCTCTTTGGCGGAAGCACAGCCCGGCGACATTCTGTGCTATTCCGGTCATGTGGCAATTTATATGGGTAACGGTCAGATTGTTCATGCCGCAACTCCCGCCGAAGGCATTAAAATCGGCGATGCATGCTATACAACTATTATCGGAATCAGAAGAATTTTCTAGTGAGATTGAATAGCCCGGAATGTCGGCAGTTTCCGTTTGATTTTCTTTTGTCAATAAGTTTTTTAATATTAATAAAAAATTAACCGAAATTATCAGAAAATTATAGCAAAAAAGCCAATTATGTGATATAATTCCTCTATCAGCCGGAGGTATTTCGGCGACGAGGAGGTAACGCATATGAAATTTGTGATTCTTGGTAAGAACATTAATGTAACCGATGGTTTAAAATCAGCTGTTGAAGATAAGATCGGTAAACTTGAAAAATATTTCACACCGGATACGGAAGTACATGTTACTTTAAGTGTTGAGAAAGACAGACAGAAGATAGAAGTTACGATTCCCGTTAAGGGAAGCATTATTCGTTCGGAACAGGTTTCCAACGATATGTACGTTTCAATCGATTTGGTAGAAGAAATTATCGAGCGTCAGCTCAAGAAATACAAGACCAAGATTACGGAACGTGAACAGGCAGCCGCTTCATTTAAGCGCGAATATATCGAAACCGATTATCAGGATGAAGACGAGATTAAAATCGTTCGTTCCAAGAAGTTCGATATTAAGCCTATGTATCCCGAAGATGCCTGCGTTCAGATGGAGCTTTTGGGACACTCATTCTTCGTATTTGTTAATGCCGAAACCGAGCAGATTAACGTAGTATACAAGAGAAAAGGCAACAATACTTACGGTTTGATTGAACCGGAGGATTAAGATTTAATAATTGTATGGTAACGGTAAAGCGGGTCGATTTTTCGATCCGCTTTTTTTCGCCGATTTTCTTTTTACGGATATGCTTATAGGGGACGTTCCTTGATTTCAATAGTTTACACTAAAGATTTTGCCAATTTATCAATACTTTTATACAAATCTGTGTATTGAAAACAAACGCCGATTATTGTATAATTTTTGGCAGTAATGATAAAATTTTAACAATACACATTAAAGGAGAACAAACATGGCTAAGAAAGTTGTTTTAGCAGGAGCTTGCCGTACAGCAATCGGTACAATGGGCGGCTCACTTTCAACCACTCCCGCAGCTGACTTGGGAGCAATCGTTATTAAAGAAGCTATTAAGCGAGCAGGCATTAAGCCCGAAGACGTTGACCAGGTTTACATGGGATGCGTTATCCAGGCCGGTCTCGGACAGAACGTAGCACGTCAGGCAACACTTAAGGCAGGTCTTCCTATCGAAGTTCCCGCAGTTACAATGAACGTTGTATGCGGTTCCGGACTTAACTGTGTTAACCAGGCAGCACAGATGATTATGGCAGGAGATGCTGATGTAGTTATCGCAGGTGGTATGGAAAAGATGTCAATGGCTCCTTATGCTATACCTCAGGGACGTTACGGATACAGAATGAACAACGGCGTTTTGGTTGACTGCATGATCAAGGATGCTCTTTGGGATGCATTCAATGATTATCACATGATCAAGACCGCTGACAACATCGCAGAGCAGTGGGGACTTACACGTGAAGAACTTGATGAGTTCGCATTAAAGAGCCAGCAGAAGGCTTGCGCTGCTATCGAAAGCGGAGCATTCAAGAAGGAAATCGTTCCCGTAGAAATCAAGAAGAAGAAAGAAACAATCGTATTTGATACCGATGAAGGTCCTCGTCCCGGTTCAACAATGGAAGGCCTTGCAAAGCTTCGTACAATCAATCCCGACGGATTCGTTACAGCAGGTAACGCTTCAGGTATCAACGACGGTGCAGCTTGCGTAGTAGTAATGAGCGAAGAGAAGGCCAAGGAACTTGGCGTTAAGCCTATGGCTACATTCGTAGCAGGCGGACTTGCAGGTGTTGATCCTTCAATCATGGGTATCGGACCTGTAGCAGCTACAAGAAAGGTAATGGCTAAGGCCGGAATGAAGATCGAAGACTTCGATATCATCGAAGCCAACGAAGCATTCGCAGCACAGTCTGTAGCAGTTGGTAAGGACCTCGGAATCGATGTTGACAAGCAGCTTAACCCTAACGGTGGAGCAATTGCTTTGGGACATCCCGTTGGAGCATCAGGATGCCGTATCCTTGTTACACTTTTACATGAAATGGAAGCCAAGGATGCCAAGACCGGTCTTGCAACACTTTGCATCGGTGGCGGTATGGGATGTGCAACCATCGTAAAGAGAGATTAATTTAAATATGTAAAATTACCGTATCCGGGTGGATTATTCTTCCCGGATACAGGTGCGTTTACGGATTAACATTTAAAGGAGCGTAAATTATTATGGAATTCATAGTATATGAAACCAACGGTGCCGTAGGTACAATCACAATTTCCAGAGAAAAGGCATTGAATGCATTAAACTCCCAGGTACTTGATGAGTTAAACGAAACTCTTGATAACGTTGATTTAAACGAGATTCGTTGCCTTATCCTTACAGGCGCAGGCGAGAAGTCATTCGTAGCAGGTGCAGACATTGCTGAAATGAGCACACTTTCAAAGGCTGAAGGCGAAGCATTCGGTAAGAAGGGTAACGATGTATTCAGAAAGCTTGAAACATTCCCCATCCCCGTAATTGCAGCAATTAACGGTTTTGCACTCGGCGGCGGATGCGAAATATCAATGAGCTGTGATATCAGAATCTGTTCTGAAAACGCAGTATTCGGTCAGCCCGAAGTTGGTCTCGGAATCACCCCCGGTTTCGGCGGAACACAGAGACTTGCACGTCTTGTAGGCGCAGGAATGGCTAAGCAGATGATTTACACAGCTCGTAACATCAAGGCTCCCGAAGCATTAAGAATCGGACTTGTTAACGATGTTATCGCAGCTACCAAGGATGAAGAAGGAAACGTTACTGTTTCAGCCAAGGAAAACCTTATGGCAGCAGCAATGAAGATGGCAGGAAGCATCGCCAAGAATGCTCCCATCGCCGTAAGAAACTGCAAGAAGGCTATTAATGAAGGTCTTGATCTTGACATGGACAAGGCAATTGTTGTAGAAGAGAAGCTTTTCGGCGACTGCTTCGAGACAGAAGATCAGAAGTACGGAATGGCATTCTTCCTTGACAAGAACAAGGATAAAGTAAAAGAGAACTTTAAGAACTGCTAATCATTCGATTCGCGTTCTTTTGACACAGTAAAAAACATATTTAAGGAGGACATAAACATGAAGGTAGGCGTTATTGGTGCCGGAACCATGGGTCAGGGTATTGCTAAGGCATTTGCTCAGACAGAAGGCTATGAAGTAGCTCTTTGCGATATCAAGCAGGAGTGGGCTGATGGCGGAAAAGACAAGATTGTTAAAGGTTATGCAAAGCTTGTTGAAAAAGGAAAATTAACACAGGAGGCTGTTGACAACATCGTTAACAAGATTACTCCCGGTCTTAAGGAAAACCTTTGTGCAGACTGCGATTTAATCGTTGAAGCTGCATTTGAGGATATGACTGTTAAGCAGACAACATTCAAAGAACTTGATGCTATCTGCAAGAAGGAATGCATTTTTGCATCCAACACATCATCTCTTTCCATCACAGAAATCGGAAAGGGCGTTGACAGACCTGTAGTAGGAATGCACTTCTTCAATCCTGCTGACAGAATGAAGCTTATCGAAGTTATCGCAGGCGTTAACACACCCGCTGAAACTGTAGAAGCTATTAAGAAGATTTCAGTAGAAATCGGCAAGACACCCGTACAGGTAAATGAGGCAGCAGGTTTCGTTGTTAACCGTATCCTCATCCCTATGATTAACGAAGCTGCTTTCATTAAGATGGAAGGTGTTTCTGATATCGAAGGTATTGATTCAGCCATGAA
>JAZUJT010000009.1:0-63946 GCA_045642905.1 Lachnospiraceae bacterium
GGGATTTTGTCGCGAGCATATTCGCAAAATGTACGATTACGGTAATACTCTCGGAAACGCGTGGATATTAAAGACTCATTATCGTCGTGTCATTTCCGAAATGACTTCCGAATTCAAGAAATATTCACCCCAGAAAATATCTTTCAAAGACAAGCTTTCAAAACCCGGAGAAGCCAAAAATCCCATTGCCAAATGGACTCGTGCAAGAGATAATTCATGCTATATCTGCCGTGAATTTGACAAGACTTACGATCGTTATCTGGATACTTTCTTTATGCTCTTTAAAGATGATTCGGCCTTCAGAGACAAGGTTATGAACGGCAAGGGCTTTTGTCTTCACCACTTCGGGGACCTTCTCGAATACGGCGAAAATCATCTTTCGGACAAAGAAAAAAATACCTATTACCCCGAGCTTTTTAAGTTAATGCAAGATAACATGGAACGTCTCTATGAAGACATTTCCTGGTTAATTGAAAAGTTTGATTACAAGAACAAAGATGCGGACTGGAAAAATTCAAGAGACGCCGTGGGGCGCGGCATGCAAAAGCTTCGAGGAAGCTATCCTGCCGATCCGCCTTATAAGCAGTCCAAATAATTCATTCTTTATTTTTATTGACAGATAATGTTGCTTTTCTATAAAATACATAATCATGGAGAAACAAAAAGGATTGAGAAAAGCACTGTATATTATGGTATGCCTGGTGCTCATGGTATGTTCAACATATCATGAGCCTATTGTTGTTCCTTCAGGTATGTCCGATGTCTTCGCAAGCAACATCATTACCGGTACATGCTCTTTCAAAAACGTTGATGCCAAGCCGGAATCCATCTCCAAAAAGAGTGAGCAGGCTGTATCCGTTTCGGTCAAAGCAGCTTCTGCACGTCGTATTTCGTCAAGAAACGGCATCACGGATGAATCCTCTTTTGCATTTCTTTTTTGTTCAATTATTATTCCGTTGTTTACTACTGCGGAAATTCTTGATTTTTACTTTGGGGCATCTTCTTTTTTTCACAAGTTGCTCTCTTATATTCACAGCCAAATCGGCATTTAATTCATAATTTTTCTTTTTACATTTTCTTTTTCCACTACCGCCGCACCAGCAGAGGTCTTTTTTGTTGCGCCTTATAAAGAGATTATATGATGCAAGATATTATTGTATTTGGCATGTGCGCTTTATGGCTCATTATTCTTATCGCCATGGGAATCCGGTACAAAAAAGTGATGCCGGGAATCCCGAAGAAGAAAATAAAACTGAATAATATAATAATTAGGAGAAAAATATGAATTTAATTTTTGGATATCTGGTTTTTGGATTTATGATTTTGCTCGGAGGTATACCTTCAGTCTTTTTGGTTGTAGCTTTACCCGTAATAATTGTTTGGAAAATTTATCGCAAAATAAAATACGGATATAAAATAACAGACTAACCCTATACATTCAACTCAGTGAAAGGATTCCAAATATATATGATTACAAAAACCGTCATCATGTATATCGATGTATCGACTTGCGTTGTCCGGTGCAACGCTCGGAGGTAACCTTACCCCCCTTTTGATGCATCAGCAAATGTTACAGGAATCGGCATTCTTCGGAAAGAAAGATACGAAGTGAAAAACAAAGATTTTTCAAGATAGGAGTTCCTTTCACACTTACTGCTGTTTTGATAGGGTATGCGCTAATATGGCTTACCTTGGGGTCAAGATAGTGGAAAATTAAAAAACGGCCGGTGCTTTATTGCACCGGCCGAAATTATTGTGGCTGTTATAAAAGTCTGCTGACAAGTTCAATATATTCTGTCGCTTCTTTGTAGTATCCGTCAACCGTAAATTCGCTTCTTCTGAACATGTCCTCAAGCAACGAATCAAGTGAATATTCCAAAATTGAAAGGCTTCTTGCACAGTCAGGCTTTGCCCGAAGTTCTTCCAAATCGGTATGCTCGAGAATCGTTTTCAAAGCATCCTCAAAGCTTTCTTTGGATCCTTCCAATGCCAAAAGCGCCTCGGGGAATGTCTCCTTTGATACGGTATTTAAGAAATACTGCATGTAAGGATATTTCTTCATAACCTGCATCTTAGCGGCTTCCATCTGTCTTCTAACGACAATATAGGAAGTCTCCGAAGGGTCTACAGCTGCGGAATACTCAAGTGAAAGATATTTGATGCTGTAGTCAAACATAAATGAATATGCGCCTATTTTGCTCTCGAAATAGTGAAACAAAAGACCCTTACTGATATGTGCTTCAGCTACTATTTCATCAGTACTGGCATGAACATAACCGTTTAAAGCAAAAACCTTTAATGCGGCATTTATCATGCGATCCTGTTTTTCCTGTTTCAAATCAAAAAACTTGGCGTTCATTCCTTAAATCCTCCGTGAATTGACCGTGATAGTCGAATTTAATCTTATCACATATTATTTGAGGAGACAAGTGCCTTACAACGATTAATATTTCTTAATCTTCTGATTTTTGCCCTTTATTCCCTTGCTCTTTAAAAGTTTCTTATATGCCGAAAGCTTCTTGGCGGGTACCTTCACGACTGCATTGGCACTTATGTTTTTAAATGCATTCTTGCCTACGGTTGAACTTTTAAGCTTTGTTGTCTTGATGGTAACGCTTTTAAGCTTCTTACAATTATAAAATGCACTCTTTCCGATTGTTGTAACGTTTTTGCCGACTGTTACCTTCTTAAGGGCAGTACATCCGTTAAATGCGTTTTCGCCAATCTTCTTTACATTGCTTCCGACGGTTACTTCGGTTATTTTCTTCTTGCCCTTGAATGCATTCTTGGCAATTTCATCAACCGGAACTTTTACACCGCCCAGCTTTACCGTATTGATTGTAATTTTCTTTGTGTTGGTATTCTTAAACTTATTGAATACAACTTTATTAATGACATCGTTTTTACCGTAAAAAATCTTGTATTCGTTTCCGGAAACGGTAACTGTATCTTCGTGAGGATTTTTAGCCCACTTGGCAGTAAGGTTTCTGTTTACGCTTACCTTAAATGTATAAGTCACATCCTTCGAAACAAGCTTTCCGTTTTCATACCAGCCTTCGAAAGAATATCCGCTCGGAGCAGAAGTTGTTACCGTAGCATAATCATAGCTTTTATATACTCCGCTGCCTGTAGCGGTGGTGCAATTTTCTTTGGCCACATTAATTCTGTAGTATTTATCGGTTCCTGCCTCATTGGTAATTGAATACAAATCTGAGTCAAGCGAAATCCACATGGCGGGTACTATTGCCTTGTCATTTTCAAAAATACCGGCTTTCCATGCTGATTTTTCAATACCGCCATCCCTGTTAATATACATATTATAAGCATAGTTAAATCCGGTGGAACGAAGCAGCCAGTCTGTCGTACCTCCCGCCTTCCATGTTGCTCCCATCTCTACAGCGTAATGGCTGTATCCGAACTTGCGGCTTTCTGCGTTAATGCCGTAATAGTGATAAAATCCGTAATCGGCATTTACTATATCCGCATACGAAAGAAGGAAAATCTTATCGGTTGTATCATTTACGGGGTATGAAGAATAATACTGTGTATTTTTATTATCAAGCCTTGTTGATAAAATAGCTTTTTGCTCGGCATCAGTAAATGCTGTTGTCAAAAAGTTTTCGCCCTTATATGAATAGTCCTTTCTGTAGCTGTTGCAGGATGAATTGTAGCCGTTAAGCCAGCTTCTCAGTGTACTGGTCTCCCATGTCGAGCCGGAAAGGCCGGGAATCTTTATTGCGAAGTTCTTACAGTCAAGTGCCACATCCGATACAACAAACATTTTATTGTTTTCTTCGTCTATCCAAAGAACCTTCCAAATGATGGGCTCCCATCTATAGTAATTATCTTGATAGTTTGTAGTGTTGTTGCAATAGGCTTCATCCGTTTTACGAAATCTTTCATTTCCCACATAGCAGTCACCCACGTTATCGCCTATGACCGCATTTATTTTGTTTATCATTTCCGTATTGACTATTGAACCCTGCGGATATGAACCGAACTTAATGTAACTCCACTGTGTGGCATCCGTAGCTGAGTTTCCGACTATCGGATTGTGAAACTTTTCGGCCGCATAAGCTTTTTCAAAGCCGCTTACAATAAAAGCCAACATTATCGTAAGCATACAAAATGTAACCCTTTTTAATAAATCATAACTTCTTTTTCTCATAGCTGCTCCATTCTTCAAAAATAAATGTTTTCCTGTAACAAACAATATCTTAACACGCCGATTATTATAAGCGATAAAATATTTCATGAATTTTAATCTTCTTTTAATTTCTTTTATCTTAAATGTAATGTATAATCAATTTCATAAAGATGCTTCAAAAATCTGAAAGGAGATTTTAATTATGGCAAAATTTGGTAAGAAATTATTTGGATTTGCTGTTTTAACAGCTGCTGCCGCAGGCGTATATTACTACTTGAAGAAGGAACAGGAAATTCCGGTTAACATGGAAGACGATGACGATGACTTCGATAACTTCGAAGCTTACGAAGAAGTTAAAGAAGACAAGGCTAAGCGTTCATACGTTAATCTTGATTTCCAGACCGTGGAAGCCAAGGCCAAGGAAGCAGCCGAAAAGGCCGGCGATTTTGTAAAGAAATCCGCTAACTCTTTTGAATCTTTCGTTGCTACCGCAGGTAACAAGGTTGAAGAATTCTTCGATGACAGAAAGAGCGACCCTAATAATACAGTTTCCGAAGAAGTTGCTTCACCGGAGCCCGCTTCGGAAGTTTGTGAAGAAGCTGACGACTCACAGTGTGAATAATTTCATGATTTTTACCCGCCGGCAATTAATGTCGGCGGGTTTTTTATTTCTAGTGATGGAAAAGTCTGATTCCTGTAAATGCCATAACCATATCGTACTTATCAGCACACTCGATTACGAGATCATCGCGGACAGAACCGCCGGGCTGAGCAATGTACTTAACGCCGCTCTTGTAAGCGCGTTCAATGTTGTCCGAGAAGGGGAAGAATGCATCGGAACCGCAAGTAACTCCTGTGTTTCCTGCAAGCCATGCTTTCTTTTCTTCTCTTGTAAATACCGAAGGCTTGGTCTTGAAACGTTTCTGCCATTCACCTTCTCTTAAAACGTCTTCATACTCATCGCCCATATATACGTCGATAGTATTGTCACGGTCGGCACGACCGAGTGTATCCAAAAATTCAAGTCCCATAACCTGAGGGCTCTGACGTAAGAACCAGTTGTCAGCCTTGGAGCCTGCAAGTCTTGTGCAGTGAATTCTCGACTGCTGACCGGCACCGATACCGATTGCCTGTCCGTCCTTTACGTAGCATACGGAATTGGACTGAGTATATTTCAAAGTAATCATTGCAATTTTCATGTCGATAAGCGCACTCTCGGGAATGTCCTTATTTGCGGTTACGATATTTGCAAATAAATCTTTGTTGATATCAAGTTCGTTTCTTCCCTGTTCGAAAGTAATGCCGTAAACCTGCTTTCTTTCGATTTCGGCGGGCTTGTAAGAAGGATCGATCTGAATAACGTTGTAGTTACCGTTCTTCTTCATCTTGAGAAGTTCCAATGCTTCATCTGTGTAGCCGGGAGCGATTACACCGTCTGATACTTCTCTTTTAATAAGTCTTGCCGTGTCCTTGTCACATACATCCGAAAGAGCAATGAAATCACCGAATGATGACATTCTGTCTGCGCCTCTTGCGCGTGCATAAGCACAAGCGAGGGGTGAAAGTTCTCCCAAATCATCTACCCAGTAGATTTTTGCAAGTGTATCGGAAAGAGGAAGGCCTACAGCTGCTCCGGCAGGAGATACATGTTTAAAAGATGTTGCAGCGGGAAGTCCTGTAGCTTTCTTAAGTTCCGAAACAAGCTGCCAGCCGTTGAATGCATCCAAAAAGTTAATATATCCGGGGCGACCGTTTAATACGGTAACGGGAAGTTCGCTTCCGTCTTCCATAAATATTCTTGAGGGTTTCTGGTTGGGGTTGCAACCGTACTTTAACTGAATTTCGTTCATGTCTTTGGCCTTTCTTTATTTATTCTTGTTGTAAATTTTTGTAGTTACCTTACCTGTTTCAATTTCAACAAATCTGATGAAAAGAGAAACCTTGTTTTCTTCGTTGAGTGACTGCCATACCATGTCGCCAAAAGAATCAATATCGCCAACGATATCAACTGTTTCGGGCTCGCCTTCAAAGCTGGGAAGGGGATTTGCATCCTGCATGTAAGTGTGAATGAAACGGCCTTCGCCTGCGATAGGATTGTCGTAGTAGAAGTTGTATCTGTTGCATGCGTTTCCGTCACCGTTGTTGGACTTTAAGATGTTCATTTCATATGTAAAGCCGTCTTCAAAGTGAAGAATACCGGAAATACGAGGTGTATAGTTGGGAGCATCGGGTTCAAACTCGCGGCTTCTTAAAGAAGTTTCGAAAGTCTTGCCTGCCTTAAGGCCATCGTATACCGTGTCGGTCTGATCGCCGTTGGTAACGATTGTATCCTTTCCGAGTACTCTGACGGGAGCGTAAATAATAAGGCTGGGATCCGAAAGCTTTGAAGGGTCAAAAGCCTGTGTACGAATGCCTTCGCCGTCTTCTACAAATACACGGTTTCTTGAATTAACGCTTCTGCCCATAATAAAGTAAGCTATAACCGCATTTTTACCGTCTTCGCTCTTTCCGATTACTATTCCGCGACCGGGATAAGCATTGTTTTCGAGCTGATTCTTTAAACTGAGTTTCTTCATGAGATATCCTCCTTCTCTTAGAAAAAACGAAAGCCGACAGTCCGGGCTTTCGATGCCCAGACGGTCGGCTAAACTAATCTATACTCCCTGTGGTCAATTCCACTTCCGTCAGTAATATAGACGATATAGTTATCGTAATTGCAAAGCGAACTAAAGTCAATCAAAAAAGTATCAAAAAGAAAAATCTTTTTTACTTGTTTCTGATCAATTTAACGATTTCTTCCTTAAGTTCTCTTGCCTTGTCCTTCATACGGGGTGATGCTGAATTGGCAGCCAAAATCTTGGCTACCGAACGGCTTGCCACGTCAATGTGACCTGTCTGACTTGCCAAAACAGCAATCAGATATTCAACGGTCATTTCATCCATTCCGCACATGGGGAAGTTTTCGCTCTGTACGGCTACACAGAAGCCTTCGTACGCATTCTTGATGTATTCGCCTTCCATCGCCTTAATCTTGGCGTAATCGGGATGTGCTTCTCCGATTTCCTCGCCTTTTCCCCTTAAAATCCATGCGGATTTAAGACAGATATATGCCTTCTCACTTGCCTTGGCTCCCTTAACTACGGCATTTGCAAGAGTAAGCTTGTACTTATCCATTGCATCGTCATAAGAGTAAACCGAAGGATAATTGAAGTTGGCCTTAAACGACATACTGATTTTCTCGCGAACCTTTTTCTTTTGAGAATCAAGTATCGTCGGAAAATATCTGGTAAGTGCGGCATATCCGCAATAAGGGCATACAATTGCATCATATTTAACAACGTCAAGCTGTTCGTATCTGGGGCGAAGGTCTTTATCTGTTCCGATAAGCTTGGCCTTGCTTCCCTTAACTGCACGAATCTTAAAGTCTGCGTCGCAAACAGGGCACTGCATTGACTTATCAAGCAAAAAGTCCTCTTCGGTTACGACCGGTACTTCCTTCTTTTCTTCTTCCTTTTTCTTCTCCTCGAAAAGGTTCATTCCCTCGAGTCCGCCCAAACCGAATGACTCAAGTCCTGAAAAAATTGAATCTCCCATAATTATCTCCCGTTTTTATATTTTGTAACCCCGGGGGTTACGAACGTTCCCCGTGAATGTACTTGGCTTCGAAATTGGTTCTTGTCATCGGCCTGTCAAAATAATAGCCCTGAACCATCTTAACCTTCATGCCGCTTAATACCTCAAGCTGGTCATATGTTTCAATACCTTCGACGCAGACATTAACGCCAATGGTTTCCGCAAGCTCGGCAACCATCTTAACGAATGACTGGGAGTAAGCATCCGCCGCAAGGTCTGTAACGAAGCTTTGGTCAACCTTTATGACATCAAAAGGAATCTCTCTGATGTGATTAAGCGAACTGTAGCCGGTTCCGAAATCGTCAAGAGCAATCTTGACTCCGAGCTGCTTGATGGCATTTAAGATGCGCTTCATACGCTCCATGTCGTTGATTGCAAGACTTTCCGTAACCTCTAAAGTAAGGTTGGCAGGATTTACTCCAATGTCTTCAATGGTTTCTTTAATTGTGTCTACTATATCCGTCTGAAGAAGCTGTACTACCGAAAGGTTAACGTTAACCTTGTATTCGGGATGACCGTTCTCATTCCAATATTTGACGGTCTTGCAGGCCTCTTTAAGCACATGATTACCGATGGGATTAATAAGTCCCAAATACTCGGCGAGTGGAATGAAATCCGAAGGAGCTATAAAGCCAAGCTCGACGGAATTCCATCTGATGAGTGCCTCCGCACCGATGCAGGGCTTTCCTTCCGACAAAACATCGACGATAGGCTGATAGTAAACTTCAAATTCCTTGTAACCGGAGCTCGTGGCGTCACGCATGTTCTTTTCCATATCAAGACGCTTGTTCGAAGAAGAAACGATACGGTCCGAGTACTGAGCCACACGGTTCTTTCCGCTCTTCTTGGCTTCGTACATGGCAATATCCGCTTTCTTGATAAGTTCCTGTACGCTTTCTCCGCTTTCCGGGAATTCCACGATACCCATACTCATGGTGCAGTAGTAATCCGCATCCTTAAGGTACCAGGGCTTACTGAATATATCTTTAATGTCTTTTATAATCTTTTCAAATGTATCATAGCTTGCGGGAGGAATGATAATGACAAATTCATCTCCACCCATACGATAACACGTATTCTGAATTCCGTCTATTCTTCTTAACGAATGCGATATGGCTTTTAAAAGAACATCGCCGTATTGATGACCCAAGCCGTCATTGATATGCTTGAAATCATCAAGGTCAAGATAAAGGAGTGCACCCTTGGTCTTGTTGTTCTTGGCCGAATCCACGTGCATTGCAAGATCACGCTCGCAGCACATACGGTTATAAAGACCTGTTAAGAAGTCCGTATAAGCCTGCTGCTCGATACGACGCTGATAATTCTTCTTGTCGGTAACATCGTATGCCGCGCAAAGAGAAGCCTTCCTGCCGTCCACCCAGTTAATGTATGTATAGTGAAGGTCATACCAACGGTTCTTGTCGATATGGTTGATTTCGTAAATTCCGCTGCCCTTGTTAATGGGAATGGCGTTATCAAAAAGAGAGTCCAGACTTCCGTCCTGAAGCTCGTGTGAAAAAGTGCTCTTCAAAATCTTGTTGGCAAACAACGGTTTTCCGGTTTCCAAATCTCTTACATAGATGGCACTTCCGACGTTATCAAGCACCGCTTCCAATGACGCATACGAACTGGCAAGTGAATTTTTCTGAAGACGTCTTGTAATAATACTTTCCAAAATCTTGACGGTATCATACAAAAACTTAACTTCTTCAACGCTCCACTTTCTGCCTTCCGCCGTATCCATAAAGCACGAATACATGCCGACACCGTTGTTTATGCGGATAGGTAATACCACAAGTGCCGAAATTCCGCGGTCGTTCATTTCGTCGCGCCACTGCTCATCGGTCTGGGTGTCACATGAAATTACCTGGGGCTTTTCGGTTGTGGCAAAAGAAAATTTATGCTGACCTCTTGTCTGGTCGAACATGGATACTACTCCGGTATTATTCCACTCCGCAACAACATCCATTGTTTCAACGGTTTTCTTGGTCTGAACTATCATTGCAGTGGAAATATCGAGATATCTGCCGGCTATTTCGACAAGAGAATTCATAATAATTTCGATAGCGTTATCGTTGTCGAGAAGGGCAACAACTTCGCTGATTGCTTCAACACGCTTTAAAGAAGCCTTCATTTCCTCTTCCGAAAACTTACTGCGTCTTGACTCTGCCTGAGCGCTGACAAGTGAAAGTTTGGAGGAAACAATCATATAAGTGATGTCTCTTACAACATCCACTGCTTCCATAAGCTTTTCGTAATTGATAACACGTGAAAATTCAGAGGGTGAAACCGCACCGGGTAACGAAGCATACTCCTCATCCGAAAGTATAGCTATAATAATCCAGCTTACAACAGCCGAACCGTCGATATGTAAAGATACCCCCGCAACTTTAACATTGGGTATCTGAGTGTCTTCTATAGCCTGAACCTCAAGATCGCTGTCGGAAACGCGATGGAATAAATTGGTAAGCTGATCTTTTGAAACGAGACCTTTGACTTTATTAATCTCGATGCTGTCGCCTTCCATGCGTGCGATAATCTCTCCGCTCTGGTCAAGGCCATAAGCATAGAAGCCTGCAACAGTGCTGTATCTTGTTGCAAGTCTCTGAAGAATTTTTAAGTTAAGCATCTCCCTCGTAATCGAGGGTTTGATTTCTTCGTTTTTAATAATCTCCACGATAAAAACCTTCCCAAAAATTTCTAAATCGTAAACTCCCACACTGTTTTATATTAACATAACTACCCCCATTTTGACAAGATACAGTAGTATCTAATATGGGGATATATATAATAATATATAACGATTAACCAAATAAAAAAGTGCCCGACATGCCGTAAAATAAGCCATGTTGAAAATAGCGCCCACAAAAAAAACACCGCAGGTGTAAACCTGCGGTGTCAGTATACATAACTTATCTTTCATCCGAAGAATAGTTAGGTGCTTCCTTGGTGATATGAATATCATGAGGATGAGACTCACGAAGAGCTGCTGCCGAAATCTTAATGAACTTACCGTTCTCCTTAAGTTCTTCGATTGTACGACATCCGCAATATCCCATACCGGATCTCAAGCCACCGATCAACTGGAATATTGTATCTTCTACGCTTCCCTTGTAAGCAACACGTCCTTCAACGCCTTCGGGAACAAGCTTCTTGGCATCGGTCTGGAAATATCTGTCCTTGCTGCCGTTTTCCATGGCTGCAATAGAGCCCATACCACGATAAACCTTATATTTTCTTCCCTGGAACAATTCGTAATCTCCGGGGCTTTCTTCACATCCTGCAAACATACTACCCATCATGCAGACATTTCCGCCTGCTGCGATAGCCTTGGTGATTTCGCCGGAATACTTGATACCGCCGTCGGCGATAATCGGAACACCGTATTCCTTGGCTACGGCGTAGCATTCCATAATAGCGGTAACCTGAGGAACACCGATACCTGCAACGATACGTGTTGTACAAATGGAACCGGGACCGATACCAACCTTAACCGCATCCGCACCTGCTTCAATCAAAGCACGCGTAGCTTCGCCGGTTGCAACGTTACCTGCGATAACCTGTAAATCGGGATATTTTTCTTTTATCATCTTTAAGCATCTGATTACGTTCGCCGAATGACCGTGAGCCGAGTCAAGAACAACAACGTCAACATGCGCGTCTACCAATGCGGCAACTCTTTCGAGGCAGTTAGCGGTAATACCGATAGCCGCACCGCAAAGAAGGCGTCCCTGCTCATCCTTGGCAGCGAGAGGATACTTAATGGTCTTTTCAATATCTTTGATTGTAATAAGTCCCTTGAGGTTGAAGTCCTTATCAACAATCGGTAATTTTTCTTTGCGTGCCTTGGCAAGAATCTTCTTGGCTTCTTCGAGAGTAATTCCTTCCTGAGCCGTAATAAGTCCTTCCGAAGTCATGCATTCTTTTATTTTCTTGGAATAATCAGTTTCGAATTTAAGATCTCGGTTTGTGATAATACCGACAAGCTTTCTTCCTTCCGTAATCGGAACACCGGAAATTCTGAATTTACCCATAAGCTCATCAGCATCTTTAAGTGTATGCTCAGCTGAAAGTGAAAAAGGATCCGTAATAACTCCGTTTTCTGAACGCTTAACCTTATCTACCTCTTCAGCCTGTGCTTCAATAGACATGTTCTTGTGAATAATACCGATACCGCCCTGTCTTGCCATGGCAATTGCCATTCTGTGCTCTGTGACCGTATCCATTCCCGCACTCATCATGGGGATGTTTAGCTTAATCTTCTTGGTAAGATGTGTGGTAATATCTACCTGATTAGCAATAACTTCAGAATAGCACGGCTGCAACAGCACGTCGTCGAAGGTAATTCCTTCACCGATGATTTTGCTCATAGTTACCTCTCCTCCGTATTGATTATTATTATTTGATTATAAGAGTCGGAAAATAGCCCCGCTCAAAAATATTAAAGAGAGTGTAGCAACTACACTCTCTTGTTGTCAACATAAAAAACACCAAAAAACAAATTTTTATCTGTAAATATTCCGTCGGTTTAGTTATTTTCACACAATTAATCAACAAATACTTTTCTGGGAGCCGCATTTCTCATAATCTTGACCATGGCTTCGTTGGGCTCGAAAATAACTTTCTTCTCTCCGTTATAGTAGAAAAGGTATCTGGTCTCGGGCATGTTCTCTATACCGCTTGAATAATCAACCTCGGTAAAGGTTCTGTTTTTAAAAGAATCAAGGTGCCATGACTTTAAGGGTGCCATGATTTCAATCTTGTCCATTTCAAATGTGGCAACTCTTTTTCTTTTGGACTTGGCAAGAATACGGTCAATCGAAAGTTCCTTATCGATGTAAAGATATTCGTACTCAACTTCGGCATAAGTAGAAGCAAAGTATGCGCCGAGAGCAAAGGCTACAGCAACAAACAGCAATACAACGATGCCCATAAGGCCCATAAGGCCGGTAACAACGGCAAGAATTATGCAAAGATATTTCAAAAAGCACATGAAGCCGTTCTTGCTTCTGGCAACCATGCATTCTACATATGAATCACTCATTAAAATATACCTCCGTAACATGGTGTCTTCAGACACTACATCATAATATACATGAAAATATCATGCTTTTTAAGTCAAAACAAAAAATTTCACAAAAAGTTTAGAAGCGGTTCAATTGACATATAGTCGGTTGCTATCTATGATTAACAAAGAACAAAACATAGGAGAACCGTTATGCCGCTTATTGATGACATAAAAGAGCAGCACAAAAGTGTTGCGGACAAAAGTTTCAAATACAAATTGCAATATTTTTTAGACTATTATAAATGGGCAACCATCGGAGTAATCGTCGGAATCATTGTGATAATATCCATTGTAAAGAGTATCGTTACCGCCAAGGATACAGCATTCGGTGCCGTTTTCATCAACTCCCTTTCAAAACCCTCCGAGGAAGTATTTGCCGAGTACATCGGCGTTGACACTCAGAAGGAAGAAGCGGTATTTGACGACAGCTACAGCATCATCATTTCCGACAACCCCAATGAAACAACGTACACCAACCTTCAAAAGCTTCTTGCAACAATATCCGCAGGTGTAACCGACGTAATCGTCGGAGACGGATACACTCTCGAGTATCTTTCAACCAACGAATACTACGCCGACCTTCGTACCATTTTTACGCAAGAAGAGCTTGACGCCTTCGGTGATAAAATATTTTATACGCAATATATTGACCCCGATACCGAAGAGCCCGTCGGTGAATTAATTCCGGTGCTTATCGATATCACAGATTCGCCGCTTCTCAAGGACTGTATGTCCTACGCAGCGGCAGACCGTGTATCACTTGCATTTGTAGTAAATTCCGATAATATGGAATATTCTCTCAAGTTTTTTGATTATCTCTATGACGAAGACATAAAGGAAGTCGCAACGGTGTTGCCTCAGGGCTTCTGATAAAAAGCAACTGCACCATGAGCAGGAATTTTGAAGGTATCCTTTCCGACGGATACCTTCTTTTTGTTCCAAATATCGAAAGCATCCTTGGGTTCTTCCCACTCAAGATCCTCAACGTCTGCAAAAACTTCGTTTTCTTCATCACTTAAATTGAATATAGCTACGTACTGACCGCCGTTTTGTGAAACGGCCGTCCACAAAACAGTTTCTTTTCCGTTCACGTCATGTCTGTAAACCTGATGTGCGTGGCGGGCATTCTTATGCATGGAAAGCAGGTCTTCGTTGGTAACAAGCTTCAACGTAAAATCATCAAAACCGGTCATTTCGCCGCCTATCATAAGAGGTGATCTTATAATTGACCAAAGCGTCATCATCGTAATCTGCTCGTCTTCGGTGAAATTCGTACGGTTATTCTTGTCATAGCATTGACGAATGGGTCCGATGGGAAGCATGTCAGCATCGGGATAATTGCCGTGTCCCGTATGAATGCTCCATCTCATCGCACGCTCAAACATATTGTACAAAAGCTCCCACTTATCCCAGAAGTCATCCGTGATACGCCACATATTGGAAACCTTTTTGTAAAACTCGGATTCTTCAAGTATGGCAGGTCCGGGTGAAAGGCTCAATACCATATCTCTTCCGCATGATCTGAGGCTTTCGGAAAGCATAATAAGTTCTTCTTTTTCGTGAGGAAGTTCACGACAAATATCATCGCATTTAATAAAGTCAACGCCCCATGAAGCGTAAAGAGCAAAAATACTGTCATAGTATTCTCTTGCGCCTTCCCTGTGGGGATCAAGACCGTACATATCCGTATTCCAATAACAGATACTTGCAGTCTTTGCAACCTGTCTGGCTGTCTTATCGGTATTCAATACAGGACAGTTTTTGGAAACAGCCTGTCTGGGAATTCCTCTCATAATATGAATACCGAACTTAAGCCCGAGCGAATGAACATAATCGGCAAGAGGCTTAAAGCCTTTACCGTCTGCCGCACTCGGAAATCTTTCGGGTGCCGGAAGAAGTCTTCCGTACTCGTCCATACATAAATCGGCAAAAGGATGATACTCGTTGGATGCAGCATCGGGTTCCGACCACTGAATATCCACTACAATGTATTCCCATCCGTACTTAAGCAAGTTTTTGGACATATACTCCGCATTTTTTCTTACGGTAGTTTCGTCTACCGCCGCGCCGTAACAGTCCCAGCTGTTCCAACCCATAGGTGCCTTTTCAAATTTCATATAACCCTCTCCATATTTTAATCTATCTTATTCTGTTTGAATCGGATGACATCATGAAACCTCCCCGGGGCGAAAGGTTTACGGATACAACCTTCGGACCGTCCGGAAGACAGGAACGCTTGAATTGTGAAGAATAAAATCTTCTTGTAAACGTATCAAGCCATTTCTTTATCGTTATCTCATCAAATTTATCTTTAAATGCCAAAAGAGCGATTCTTAAAATCTTTTCTTCGCTGAAGCCGTAACGCAAAAAGTAGTATAAGAAGAAATCATGAAGCTCATAAGGTCCTACAATATCCTCTGTTTTCTGCGAAACTTCTCCGTCCTTTAATGGTAAAAGTTCGGGGCTTACGGGTGTATCGATTACATCCAGAATAACCTTTTTAATCTTTTCGTCGGCATCCTTGGCATACCATCTTAAGACAGAACGCATAAGTGTCTTGGGGATATCGGCATTAACCGCATACATGGACATATGGTCTCCGTTATAAGTAGCAAAGCCGAGAGCAAGCTCGGATAAATCTCCCGTACCGATAACTATTCCGTTTATACTGTTTGCGACATCCATAAGTACCTGCGTACGTTCCCTGGCCTGCGCGTTTTCAAAAGTAACATCATGCTTTTCGGGGTCCTGACCGATATCCGAAAAATGCATGAGTACCGATTCTTTTATTGATATTTCCTTTAAAGTTGCTCCGAGTGCCTTCGTAAGCGTGCAGGCATTCTTATACGTTCTTCCCGAAGTTCCGAAGCAAGGCATTGTAACAGCAATAATGTTTTTTCTGGGTAAAGAACAAAGGTCCATTGCCTTGGCGCATACCAAAAGTGCCAAAGTAGAATCAAGTCCTCCCGAAATTCCCAAAACAGGATTTTTACAGCCTATATGCATCAGTCTCTTTTTGAGTCCGTATGCCTGAATATTTAAGATATCTTCGGCATTCTGTGCTTTTTGTGCTTCATCGTCCGCTATGAACGGGAACATTGAATATTTACGGTCTACGGATGTTTGTGTCTTCTTGAATGAAATCTCTTCGGTGGAATATAATCCGTCGCGATACGCATTTCCGGGGTATACTCTTCTTTCATGCGAAACAACCTGAAGGTCTATATCCGCAAAAACTGTTTCGCCCGCAAAAAGATTACCGACAGAAAGTACTTCGCCGCATTCGCATATTACATTTCCGCCCGCAAATACTTCATCCTGTGTAGACTCTCCTTCTCCGGAAAGTGCTGATATATATACACAATTGAGTCTTCGCGAAGTTTCGCTTACGGAATCGATAAACTTTTCGTAAGCGCCTACGGTGCAGGCAAGCGCCGAAGGATTAACGATAACCGTCGCTCCGTTCGATGCAAGGTCCTTGGCGGGCGAATCCATAAGTTCGCTTACCAGACCTACTTCCACACCTACAACCAGGTGCTCGGGAAAATTTGCCCTGAACAATAAATCCGTTCCGAAGGAATACTCTTTTCCGTCAAAAATGATGGTGTCGTAATCATCATTGTAGGGAGTCAGAAATCTTTGTGCGCCGCCCATATCGAAGCATACGCTTCTCGGAACAAATCCCAATATCGTACCTTCTTTAATGACAACGGCAACATCATATATCTTGCAATTATTTTCAACGATTGCTCCTACGATAATAAGTGCATCAAGCGCCTTTGTTTCTTTGGCTATTTTTAAAAGAGACTTTTTGGTGCACTCCAGAAGTGAATTGCCAAGCATCAAATCTCTTGCGGTAAATCCGGTAACGGAAAGTTCCGGAAATACAATTATCTTTGCGCCGGCTTCCGCTGCCGCACAGGCACGCGCAATAATCTGAGAAGCATTAAATTCCGTATCGGCCACCTTGACATCAGGTGTAATCGAAGCTACTTTAACAAATCCGTCTTTCATAACTTTCCGTTCTCTCCGTTCTGCAACTGATTATTTATCGTAACGAATCTATTTCCTTTAGTTCATCAACCGTGAAGTTGTAATGTTTTGAGCAGAAATGACAGTTTACCTCGATATCTTTACCGTCATCTATCATCTCTTTCATATCCTTGGGGCTTATGGAGAACAAAGCCTTTGCAACTCTGTCCTTGGAACAGTTACAGTAAAATCTCGCGGGCAATCTGTCGGTTATCTCAATGTCCAAGCCGGCAAGAATAATTTCAAGAATCTGCTCGGGCGTATTTCCCTGTTCCAAAAGCGAAGTAACGGAAGAAATATTCTTCATGTTCTCTTCAAGCTTTTCTATAACCTTTTCATCGGCAAAGGGCATAAGCTGAATGATAAATCCGCCTGCCTGCTTTACCGTATTGTCCTTATTCATTAATACGCCTACGCCGACCGAAGAAGGAATCTGCTCACTGGTGGCGAAATAGTACGTAAGATCGTCACCTATTTCACCTGTCTGAAGCATTATTTCTCCGACGTAAGGCTCTTTAAGTCCCAAATCCTTAATAACAGTCAAAAAGCCGGGAGCAAGTGCTCCGCCGACATCAAGCTTGCCTTTTGAATTGGGCGGAAGCATTGCGCCTGGATTAATCGCATATCCTTTAACATTTCCGTGTGCATCGGCTGTAACTGTAAGTCCCTTTCCGGGGCCGCCGCCTTTAACCTGAATTGTTAATACATCCGCATCGCCCTTCTGCATGGCTCCCATCATGGCTGCTGCCGATAAAAGTCTTCCCAAAGCGGCTGTCATGACCGGGCTTGTATTATGTGCCTTTCTGGCTGTTTCAACTATATCCTTACTGTAAATCGCAAATGCTCGTATCTGAGCGTCACCGGCTATTGCTCTTACAATATAATCTTCCATTTTCCTTACTGTCCTTACTTTCCGCACTCGCGTGCAACTATATATATTCTCTCGCTTTCAGCGTTTACCGCTTCATGTGTATCGGCATCTACAGCCTCTATAAATTCAAGTCCCGACTTTTCGATGCATTCTTTCATTTCGTCCAGTGTATAGCCTCGCTGGTAATGATTTTCGCTAAAGCGTCTGAAAAGCGAACCTTTTTCTTTTACGAAGAAGGTAATCTCATACTCGTTTATACACGATTCTTCATCGAAATAATTATCCCAAATAAAGCTGCAGTCTTCGCGATTCTCGGCAATGGTAGTTTCACCGATAACCGTTTCGTACTTATATCTTGTGTTAAAATCAAAAACAAGGATGCCGCCCGGATCAAGATAATTGTTGCATAATCCAAATACCCCGGTAAGTTCATCCTTATCCAAAATATAATTGACACTGTCGCAAACACTTACAATCGCTTTAACGGTTCCGTACAGTTCCATTTCACGCATATCCTGGTTAAGATACAAAATATCGTTTCCGTCCTCCTTGGAACGGGCAACCATAAGCATCGACTCGGAATTATCGATTCCGATCATGTCAAAGCCCTTATCTCTAAGGCGCCTTGTCATTTCGCCCGTACCTGCTCCAAGTTCACAGACCAAACCGTCTGAAATGTTGTACGAAGAAAGCTTATCCGTGATGAATTCACACCACTCATCGTATGGAGTATCCTCCATAAACTCATCGTAAAGTGCGGCAAAATCAGTATATTCTTCCATTTAAACAAACCTCATTAAATAAGAAAACTCAATGCTCCCAAAACACCCGAGCAGATAAGTCCCACAATGACACCTGCAAGTATAACACCGCCGATAATAGCCAAAACGCTCTTCTTAAAATCCATGTCGAGAATGGATGCCGCAAGAGTACCTGTCCATGCGCCCGTTCCGGGAAGCGGAATACCCACAAACAAAAACAATGCAAAGTAAAGACCTTTTCCGGCTTTCTCTTCAAGCTTGGCACCACCCTTGTGTCCCTTATCAAGACAGAAAGTAAAAAACTTTCCGATAACCTTCTTATCCTTGCCCCACTCAAGAACCTTTCTTGCGAAGAAGAAAATAAAGGGCATCGGAAGCATGTTGCCGATAACCGCAATGATGCAGCAATAAACAAAATTAAGGTTGTGTCCCAAATCAATCTGGGTAAGGGCATACGGAATAGAGCCTCTTATCTCAATCAACGGTACCATTGAAATAAAGAAAACCCATAAATATTTTTTCAAAACTGTTGTCATAAATTGTTATCTCCTAAAATAATTTATATGTGCCTTCATAATAATCAAGGCGCATCATATAATTTCCCGATTATTTACCGAGAATTTCCTTTAACGCGGCAATAACCGCCTCCATCTCTTCGTCGGTTCCGATGGAAATTCTCATATAGTCCTTAACTCTCGGACCGTTAAAGCAACGTACCAGTATTTTTCTTTCTCTTAACGCTGCAGCAATTTCATCTCTTTGCATGTCGCCGTTATACTTGGCGAAAATAAAGTTCGTGTGGCTGTCGGCAAAAGAAAAATCAAGTGCTTTAAGTGCTGTCTTGGTTCTTTCTCTCGTTGCGATTACTTTCTTACACACTTCTTCAAAATATGCACTGTCGCTTGCGGCAAGTGCTCCGAGTTCAAGAGCGGGCATATTCATGGTATATGAATTAATTGAGTACTTTACATCCAAAAGGTACTTAATCATCTTCTCATTACCGAAAGCATACCCGATTCTTAAGCCGGCAAGCGAACGGGACTTGGAAAACGTCCTTACGACAAGAAGGTTGTCGTACTTGTCTATTAACGGAAGCACGGACTTTCCGCCGAAATCAACATAAGCTTCATCCACTATAACAACGCTGTCGGGATTCGATTTAATAATGGTCTCAACCACATCTCCATCAATTTCAAGTCCGGTAGGTGCATTGGGATTGGCAAGGACAATACCGCCGTTTTCACCAAGATAGTCTTCCGGGCGAATGGAAAAATCGTCATTTAAAGGCTTTCTTACGTAAGGAATTCTATGCACTTCTGCCCAGACATCATAAAAAGAATAAGTGATATCGGGAAACAGAATCGGCTTATCGGAATTGAAGAAAGTCATAAAAGCAACTGCAAGGACATCATCCGAGCCGACGCCCACAAAAGTTTCCGAAGGCTTTCTGGAATATTCCTTCGCAATGGCATCCACCAGTTTCGAGCATGTCGGATCCGGATATTTTTTCAAATCCTCGGCGCTGTATTCATTAAGTTTCTGCTGAACCAAAGGTGACGGCGGATAAGGATTTTCATTCGTGTTCAATTTAATAAGGTTATTGATTTTAGGCTGTTCTCCCGGTACATACGGAATCACTTTTCGTACATTGTCTTCCCAGCTCATTTCTTCATTCTCCCCAAGAGGAGCTCCTTTCAAGAAAAAATACCCCAATATCCTAAACAGTATACTAGTTATCCGAAAATATATCAATTATTTGATAGTAAAAACCTGTTAACGAAAAAATCGGGCAGGCCCATGCCTGCCCGATAGAATCATACGAATATGGTCCATAATAAACAGAAGCTATGAAAAGTTATAATCAAACGATCTTCCTTCATCAAGAGGCAAAACCTTACCTTTATTTTCAATCGCAATCAAAATCTTTCTGTTCTTTACAAAAGGCTTGTAAAGAGGTGCAACAAATATTCTGTAGCGTCCTTCCTTCTTAAGCTTTTTATCCGACAATTTGAAAACTGCCGTTTTCTTGCCTTTATCAAGAGATATTCTTGCAAAGGCAACTCCTTTGATTTTCTTGCCGTCATAGATGTAAACGTAATTTAAAGAAAGTGCAAGTAATACTCCCGTCACAAGAAGAACTATCCCCATTACCGGCAAAACGGAGTATTTCGAAGCTTCTTCGGAATTAATCGTTCCGGAAACATCAGTGGCGTCACCGGCCACAGCAGAAGCCGCGTCGCTTTCGTCCGCATTACCCGAAAGAGCGTCGGAAATATCGGTATCTTCCGAAACATAATCCTTGGCCGCAATTTTCTTGTAATTTCCGTCATCATCCATTTCAACAGCTTCAATTGTACCGCCGCCTGCGGATACAAGTTTTTTCATCTTGTAGACAAGATTATCCGCCTTTTCTTCCTCAACTTTGGCGGCGAGTTTATCCGCATTTTCTCTTGCGCTTACAAGCTCCGTATAGCGTGTGTTGTATTCATCGGAATATTTACGGTAATCTTCCTCAAGCTTACCGAACTCTTTCTCGTAAACCTCTAAGTTCTTAATGATTTCCTCATAGGAAAGTGTATCGTCATTAAGTTCTTTCTCGCACTCACTTTTTGAATCTTCAAGCTTTATAATACTCTCTTCAAGCTTCTTAATCTGTTCTTCAAGCATGCTTTCCTGCTCGGTTAATTTCTTACGTTCCTCCGCGGACGGATTATTGTTAAGTGAAGCCTTTATGTCTTCAAGCTGTGACTTGAGCGAGGAAAGCTCCGACTCGTATTTCTGTTTCTGAGTATCGATTTCATCAATAAGCTTTTCGAGGTCTTTCTTGCGAGCCTCAAGTTCTGCTGCCTTCTTCTGTGCTTCGGCAATCTTTTTGGATTCTTCGGTCTTTTTGCGTTCCGCTTCCTTCTTGGCCTCCAAAGCTTCCTTCTCTTTGCGTGCCTTTTCCTCGGCCTTCTTCTCGGCTTCAAGACGCTCCTTCTCTATTTGCGAAGGGCTCTTTCCGATATTTGCAATTACTATCTGCTCCGAAGAAATATTGCCCGCCTTATCCTTTACGCAAACGGTATACGTACCGTTTGCCTTTACAACCGCATACGGCGTAGATGAAAATCTGTTTCCGCCGTCAAAGGAATAAGCCATGGTGTTTAAGCCCGATTCGTCATCCGTTGCATTTACGGAAATGGTAAGTTCCTTGGGTGTCCACTCTTCGGTACTCTTGTCGACGCTTCGAATAACCGGTGCATTGGTATCAATGTTCTTAACCTCTACACTTGCGGATGATAAATTTCCGACAGCATCCGAAACCGTCACATTGTATGTTCCGTTTTGAGAAACCAGAAGTGATGCATTTGATGTAAAGCTCTTTCCGTCGAATGAATATGCTTTATCGGCAAGACCGCTACCCGAATCCTTGGCGCTTACGGTTATTGAAATCGGCTTATTGGTCCATGCCGTAGTACTCGGTAAAACAGATGTGACACTCGGTGCTTTTAAATCGATATTCGAAATATTAACGGATGATGAGCTTGTATTTCCCGCCGCATCCCTTACTACCACGGATACGTCACAATTCTTGGATACGGTATATGAAGACGAACTTGTAAAGTTGGTTCCGCCGTCATACGAATATGCTTCGCCCGCAAGACCCGACTGTGAATCGGAAGCGTTGACCGAAATAGTCACGCTCTTTCCGGTCCAGCCGCTCACATCCTTTGAAATGCTTGATATTTTGGGTGCACTCTTATCTATGGTCGATACCGTAACACTTGCGGAAGATATATTTCCGACATTGTCCTTTACCGAAACATTATAAGTACCGTTCTCGGAAACCTTAAAGGAAGTCGCCGAGTCATATGCACCGCCGTTAAAGGAATACGCGTTTGCGGCAAGTCCCGATTCATCATCATGAGCGTTGACCGTTACGGTCACGCTTTTGTTGCTCCATGTGTCAGAAGCGGAAAATGAATCAATCACAGGGTTATTTTTATCTATATTGTCAACCGTAAAGCTCTTCGAAGCCACATTGCCGACCGCATCCTTTACACAGATGTCGAAAGTACCGTTTGACGATACTATCTTGCCGGTTGAGGATGAATACGTCTTTCCTCCGTCAAAAGAAAAGGCTTCTGCCGCCAGACCCGACTCTCCATCCGTTGCAGCGACGTCAATTACGACATCATTTCCGCTCCAACCCTTTACGCTTTTGGTAATCGCTTCAATATTGGGAGCGGTTGTGTCGATATTTCCAATCTTAATTTCAGACGAAGCTTTATTTCCCGCCTTGTCCTTTACCACAACGTTTACCGTGCCGTTCGATGTGGCAACATATTCCGATGAAGATGTAAATGTATTTCCGCCGTCAAATGAATATCCCGCTATTCCCGAAAGTGCATCGGAAGCCGCAACGCTTACCTTGACGCCTTTTGAAGAAGATACCCATCCGGTCTTGTCACACGAAACCGATTTGATTACGGGCGCATCTTTATCTATGCAGTTTACGGCAATCTTTTCGGAAGATACATTTCCTACATTGTCCCTTACATATACCGTATACGTACCGTTCGCATTTACTCTGTATGAAGAGCTTCCTCCGTAGCTTTTACCGCCGTCATAGGAATAAGACGCTGAACCCAGTCCGCTTTGAGTATCCGAAGCACTGACCGAAATAACTGCCTCTGTTCTCTTTTCATCCGCCGGGGCCACGCTTAAGGATACCGACGGGCCCGTTCCGTCAATATTATTTATTGAAAATGTCTTTGAAGCGGTATCTCCGAGTCCGTTTCTGACCTCGACGGTATAATTTCCGTTGGCGAAATACCTGTATGCTGTGGGAGTATCCCACTTTCCTCCGGTAAAACGAACCTCCTGGTTGTTATATGCGCGTAAAATATCCTTACTTTCAGTGTTACCGACTACTTCTGTCTTCGTTAATATGATAGAAGCGATTACTCCCGTTGAGGCACTGACCCATACGCCCTGAGGATTTAAATCTACCCCGGGAATTTCAAGAACGGGAATCGGAATAAGCGGGACCTGTTCTTTATATCCGGTAGCGTTTTGCGCAGCCATACAGTCAGACTTAAGTGATACAAAAACAGCAACAGCAGCCAGTAATGCCGTAGCGGCCTTACAAGGTCTGCTTATCCTGTATAATAGTTTGGTTAATTTCTTTTCCATTGATAAATACCTCCGATAAGTTATCCTTTACCCAAAAAGATATAGAAACCCCTGTGTAAAAGGGGATCCGATATGATTTTTTCTTTCGAAGGTTTGAAAATCAATCTATCAAATCAAACACGAAAAATCTATTGACAGTTTCGTCAAAACTTTCGTGTCACTTTTTTCAAAAACGCCTTCAAAGCATTGCAAATTCAGGCTTTTTAAATGTAAAAACCGTCCGGCAAAAATGTCGGACGGTTCATAAATCAAGTGTTTTCTTATTCGTTACTTTTTCTTGCTTCGTACAAAGCTTTATAATTCGAAGCTTCTTCGTGCTCATTTAATCTCTCGCAAATACGTATAAGGCCTTCAAACGGAATATCATCTTTATATTTTACCGACAGCACAGGCTGCGTCTCAAAAGCCGCATTGTAATACCAAAGTCTTGCTTCATTGTAATTACCGTGTTTTTCATAAAAGTTTCCGAGTATCGAGCACACTTCACTGCTTCCCGGGGAAGCTACTTCTTTTAATGCATAAGTCATTAAAAGTTCACAGTCATCCTTGGCCAATGCTATTCTGGCAAGGACGATATATGCTACCCTCAAATCTTCGCTTTCATAGCCTTCAGGTTCTGTCGCCATGCCAATAAAGAAATCGTACGCATTCAAAAGCTGCTCATCCGTCGCACAGATAAGAAGCTCCTTGGCATACATCGTAATAAGTCGTTTCGATAACGTATGCTTTTCCTTAATCGTTTTTTCAAAAATCCTGATATCTCTTGAGCCGTGCATTCCCTCGGGCTTATGAATAATAACGATGTCACTGTCATAAACCAAAGGTTCTGTCCTTACCACTTCATGAACGGGATCTATGAACGTGAAATTTCTGACACGCTTATATAATTTGGCTCTGTATTCGCAATCGAAATTGTAAACCGTGGAATTGTCCATCTGATTGGCATACTGCATCTGAACAATTTCAATTTCATCCACAAGTGCTTCTTTCAATATCAAAAACTTATTTCTGTTTTCTTCATCAAGAATTTCATCCGCATCTGCCATGTAAATATAATCACATGTAGCAAGCGACATCGCGTAGTTTCTGGCCGCAGCAAAATCGTCTATCCATTCGAAATGATATATTTTATCGGTATATTCGGCCGCAATTTTCTCGGTATTGTCCGTAGAGCCGGTATCAACTATGATAATCTCTTCAAAAAGTCCCTTCAGTGAATCGAGGCACCTTTTCAACACCTTCTCTTCGTTTTTGACAATCATGCAAAGGCTAAATGTTTTCATTGCTTTGATTTCCTTTTCTTGAAATACACAGAAAAACGATTATCGGGTAACAGATAAAAATAGGATAAATATATCGCATATTGCTTACCGGTCCCAAAAGAAACGTAAGCACAAAGCACAACAAAAGCACCATAACCATGGCCGTTGCGTTTTTCTTTTCCCCGAAACACTTAATTGCCGCAAACGAAAGAAGCCATAACGGAAGCGCAAGCTTAAACAGAATCCTGATTATCGGCCAACTGTCAATGCCTTCAAAATCACCTTCTTTTTCCAAAAAGCGAAGAACGTTTTCGGAAATAAGCGGAGTATGATCTTCATAGTTTCCGCGCTCAATAAATGTGCGCTGTGCGTAAGGGTCTATCGTGTCGGCACCCATATACCAATACGGAATATTCAGCGTCAGAAACGAATCAATGTATTCGCCGGGACATTTAAGTCCGACCTTGCCCCACAGCTTAATGAAATTAATGAAATTTCCCTCAAGAAGTTCATCATTCATGACATCCTTGACGGGATCTGCGAATCTGGGATTGTACCTGTCGTAATAAGGCATGTACGCGCTGATTTCAAATATGTTTTCGTCGGTAAGTTTCTCCGGCGCGTAATTGATAACATACGCAAGCTGCTGAATGGGAACGCTCAATGCCTCGCGCTTCTCGCCCGGTCTTACACCGATATGCTTAAACAAAGGTCCGGAAATGAGGGCAAAAGAAACCGTCACGCCCACAAAAATAATCGTCGCATATTTTCTGAAGCCTTTTCCGAAAAAGAGCGCAAGAATAAAAAATACCACAAAAGCGTATATAAAATTTCTTCGAAACATGCAGCACAGAAGGCCTTCAACAATTGCCATAACTATGCCGCTTACATAGTTTACGCCTTCGTCATGATTGAAAATTCTGTATAGATTCAACGTAAACAATAAAAGCACAACCGCAAGCGAAACATCTTTAACGGGAATCTGAACAAATATACCATTTACGGGAATTGCAAAGAAAATGAGTGTTAAAAGACATACGGTTTTGGACTTTTTCTTCATGCACATGTATACGACAACTTTGGCAAACAGCACCGAAACGACAAGCATCTGTCCGATTGAAAACAGCACAAAGGGCGATACGCTATATTTGTCTCCCGCATCCAGTGCAAGCTTCCAAAAGAAAGTATGAAGTACCGGATGATGATTAAAATAGTCTCCCGATCTGGCCTGGCCGGTCTGGGAAAACCAGTAAGGGCTTGTGTAAAACAGGTCATAAGAATTCATCATCGGATAATATGATAAAAAGCTCGGAAGCCATGCAATAATCAAAACAAGAGCAAAAATAAGCAAAAGAATCCAACGGTTTACGGGCTTAAAGGGAGTAACCCAAAATGCCGAAAACTTATTTGAAAGGAATTTTTTGTAGATTTTTCCCTTAAACCTGTCATCCAAAAATCCTATGGCAAAAATAATAAAATATATTAAAACCGTCAAAAGCACAGTTAAAAGAATCCAAAGAATAACACTTTTAGCCGACGAAAGATTAAGGCTGTTAGTGCCGTATACTCTGTATCCCATCGTCATGGAAAGAGAAAACAGGAAAGAAAATATGATATAAAATATGGATTTTCTTTTGTCATTCAAGACAAGAAATTTGTTCATCTTCGCAATGTTTTCCCGAGTCATAAAATCGGGGATAATTCCTTTCATTATAAAGTGATTGTTTCTATTCGCTGTAGCCGTTCACCGCAGCAATCTGCTCTTCAAGGTCATCGTAAACAATGACGTTTAAGCCGTCGCTTACCGTTATTTTCCGGTCAAGTCCGAAAAGGACATTGGAGAAAACGCTTTCGCCCGGACCGTTGCAGGATACCTTAAATGCATCGTATCTGTTTAGCTCAATAATATGTGATTCGCCGGGATTGTTGCTCATAATCTTTTCGGCGGTGCCATCGGAATACAGCCACTTTCCACCCTCAATCGACTCTGCCGGGTCTATTCCGAGAATATCAAGATAATCGCACGTATCCCCGAAATCGCCGTCAAGCGAAATAATCGCCGTAAGGTCCTTCGAATCTTTTATTGCCCACAGACACTCCTCTGCATTGGCAGCAAGACTTAACGCCCTTTTTACCACAATGTTTTCGTAATGTCTGTAATCTTCGTCCCAATACTCATATCGGCCGTCTCCGCGATGGTCGGTAAGCTCGAAATGATTTTCAAGATAATCGGAAAAATATGATGTTATCTTTTTGGCGCCGTCGGCGTTGCAATGGACCAAATCGCCCATATCAAGCTCCGGAATAAATCCGATTGACTCGGCAAGCTCTGTAAAATCCAGATAGTCTATGCCAAGCGTTGCGGCGTACTCACGTGCCCCGTTCGAAATCATCTTCTCCTCGGCGCTTTCAAAGTCGGGTGCCACGAAGAATACCAATTGAAAGCCGTACTCTTGCGACAACTCGTAAATTGAATCAATCCAAGCCTTATTTTTCTCGGAAAGAGGCGTTATGTCCTTAATCTTTATGACATCGGGATTCATATATCCGACTTCGTTGCCCCAGCCCATAACTGCGCCGCGGCCGTAATAATTCACTTTATTTGTACGAAAATCGTTTCTCTTTAGTTCGCGATATCTCGTATGAACAATCGGCCATCTCAAAAGATAGTCCGTAACATCGTCTCCTATTGCGCTGTCATATGCAAGTTCCACCGAGTTTTTGGATGTTTTGAGTGCAAGAACGTTTCTGTATGCATCGCCCTTTCTTGAATGCTCGTCAAACATAAGCCCGTACATTTCAACACAAACAACCTGCGGTGTCTGTGTCTTCAAAAGTTCCTTAAGGCAATGATACGAGCAGTCCTTGTCCTGCTCCGAAAGCGACATGTCAAATGCCGAAATGCCTTTGCTCTGCCACATAAGTGCCGGATAAATCGAAGTATATACATGACTGGAGCCTACAAAAACAACATCCATAAGGTCCCTGTCGGTATGATAAAGTTGCGACGTTACGGAAAGATAATCGCCGCTTGTGTCCTTCCAGGAAAGGACCTTATATACGCCCGCCAGCACCAATAAGGTAAGGCAGACAAAAGAAACCGATCTGATTATTTTTTCTTTCATTTCCGCCCCCTAGAATCTGAAATATATAAACTGGCTTGAATCAAAATCAATGCCGTATTTACCGAATACAACGCAGGCAACAATCAGCATGATCAGTACAAGCCACCGAAACCAAAGATTTTGCCTGTACAAAAACGCGCCGAGCGTTTCATTTTTAAAGTACTTCAATAAATCCACGACAATCATTAAAAGAATAGCAAGCGTAAGTATCGTCGTTTCCTGTCTTGTAAGGCCGAACGCAAACATTCCTTCGTCGAACAGAATCCACAAATTCGGACGGGTGAACATATCCTTGAAATAAAGTAAAACGTCGCCCATCGAAGCTGCACGGAAAGGTACCCATGCAAGCGAAGTCAAAATAAAAGTAATTATTATCCGGCCGAAATTATAGCTGAAAGTATCGGTGTCGACCTTCAAAGCCTTCGTCACTTTCTTTCTAAGCGGCATAAGCGCATCGCCGATAACCTGATAAGCGCCGTGAATCATGCCCCACAGAACGTAAGTCCATGCGGCACCATGCCACAAACCGCTTACAATAAACGTAACCATGATGTTGAAATATTTCCTGATTTTCGAGCATCGGTTTCCGCCGAGCGGAATGTACAAATAATCCCTGAACCACGTGCTTAAAGAAATATGCCAGCGATGCCAGAAATCAGAAATACTCGAAGAAAGATACGGAGCGTTGAAATTCTCCATAAGGTCAAAGCCCATGACATTGGCCGCTCCGATTGCAATGGCACTGTAACCGCCGAAGTCGCAGTATATCTGGATGGCAAAACCAAAAGCAGCCAATAAGGTTTCAACCGTTCCTACGGCCTGAAGGCTTGAAAAAACGCCGTCCACGAAAATACTGATGCGGTCTGCGATAACAACCTTTTCAAAAAGGCCCCATACCATCATCGAAAAGCCTGTCACGAATTTCTTATAATCAAATTCCTTTTTTGAGGAAACGCGGTTAATCTGCGAAAGAAGGTTTCTGCTGCGTTCAATCGGTCCGGCAACAAGCTGCGGAAAGAAAGAAACAAACAGCGCATATTTCACAATATTCTTCTCAGCCGCAATCTCTCCTCTGTAAACATCAATCGTATATCCCAAAGCCTGGAAGGTATAGAAAGAAATACCGACGGGCAAAAGAAAATCAAAAGGATTGCTTACGGCTTCCATTCCGAAAAGACCCGTAATGTGATTAATGTTAGTTAAAATGAAGCCGAAATACTTAAAGAAAACCAATATTCCCAAATTGGCAACAAGGCTTAACGCAACTATAAGCTTACGCTTTCGCCTGTTGGCTGTCCCGTTAAGCAGTAAACCTGCGCCGTAAGTTATCAAAGTGGATACGGCAATCAAAAGTGCATACTTAATGTTCCAGCACATGTAAAAATAATAGCTTGCCAGTAAAAGCCATACACACTTAAGTTTCCTCGGAATAAGGTAATATAAGGCTACAACTATAGGAAAAAATATTAAAAACTGAACAGAATTGAAATTCATAACCGCACCAAAAATCCCCTTATTCTTCGGAATTCATTGCTTCACCGTATACTGTTGCACACTTAACGGCAACATGCCAGCCTTTTAAAAGCTCACGCTTTTTATCATCACTCATCGTGGGTGCAAACTCACGACCAAGCTTCCAATTATTCTTTATTTCTTCAATTCCCGACCAGAAGCCCATCGAAATACCGGCAAGATATGCGGCCCCGAGTGCTGTGGTCTCAATACATTTCGGTCGTTCAACATTTAATGATAAAATGTCGGACTGGAATTTCATCAAAAAGTTGTTGGCACTTGCTCCGCCGTCAACCTTTAAGCTCTTCAATTTAATGCCGGAATCCTGCTCCATCGACTTAAGTACATCGTAGGTCTGATAAGCTATGGACTCCAATGTTGCACGAATAAAATGCTCTTTTCTGCAACCTCTTGTAATACCCACTACCGTTCCTCTTGCGTACTGATCCCAGTAAGGAGCACCCATTCCCACAAAAGCAGGTACCACATAAGTCCCCTGTGTATCCGGGACTACCGTGGCAAATTCTTCGGTCTGTCTTGCTTCTTCGACAAGACGCATGGAATCTCTTAGCCACTGAACGGCTGCGCCGGCAACGAAAACACTTCCTTCAAGCGCATAATCGGGTTTATCCGAAAGACTTGCCGCTATTGTGGTAACAAGTCCGTTATTCGAAAATATAGCTTTCTTTCCGGTGTTCATAAGTAAAAAGCAACCGGTTCCGTATGTATTTTTGGCTTCGCCTTCTTCAAAGCAGCATTGTCCGAACAATGCGGACTGCTGGTCGCCCGCGACACCCGAAATAGGAATTTCCCCGCCCAGAATAAAAGGATCGGTTTCCCCGAAAAGACAACTGCTGGGCTTTACCTTGGGAAGCATGCTCATCGGAATACCGAAGTAATCGCAAAGCTCCTTGTCCCACTCAAGAGTGTTTATATTAAATAACATTGTACGCGAAGCGTTAGTATAATCGGTAACGTGAATTTTTCCTTTGGTCAGATTCCAAATAAGCCATGTATCAACCGTACCGAACAAAAGCTCACCCTTATTCGCTCTTTCGCGTGCGCCCGAAACATTATCAAGAATCCACTTAATTTTGGTGGCGCTGAAATATGCGTCAGCCAAAAGGCCTGTCTTTTGACGGATTTTCTCGGTCATTTCCTTGTCGGCTTTTATGGTCTCCACATAATCTGCGGTTCGCTTGCACTGCCATACGATTGCGTTGCAGACAGGCTCGCCTGATCTCGCATCCCAGACAACCGTCGTTTCACGCTGATTGGTGATTCCTATGCACGCTATCTGCTCATATGAAGCGTTCACAAGCGCCATGGCTTCCAACGCAACAGCAAGCTGTGATGACCAGATTTCCATGGCATTATGTTCAACCCAGCCCGGCTTCGGATAATATTGAGTAAACTCACGCTGTGCCATGTTGACAATCTTTCCGCTTCGATCAAACAGAATACATCTTGAACTGGTTGTACCCTGATCCAATGCCATTACATACTTCTTCATCCCAAAATCCTCCATACATTAACTTTACCTATCCCACAAAAAAATCACTTAACGGCTCTTGTAACCACAAGTTCAACGCCCTTTGATTTCAGATTCTCGTCATCGACCGAAATCCTGTCCCCTATACCAAGCGGCGCTTCAACCGTAACATTTTTCAAAAACTTGGCCACATCAAAAATACAATCCTTCGGCACCGGGCCTTTAGTTTTAACACTTGCAACCGTATCGGTTCTGTTAGCTACCGACACCGTTCCCGTTACAACTCTCGTAGGATTTGTAACCTCGCTTATGGCATAATTGTAACCGACCTTACATGTATTTCCCGTAATCTCCATTGACTCGGGATTCATGTTTTCAGGGTCAAACGAAATAGAAATATGGCATCCCATGGGACAACCGATGCATGTCAACTCACGCTTTGTCATGTTCAACCCTCCTCAATGGAAATATTGATGGTCTCCCCGTCCGCCATTTTCAATATTTCCTCTTTCTTAATGATAACCTGCTCCATCTCGCCGGGTGAACAAATCTGCTTCTTACGTGAAAGAATGTTTCTTTCGCCCAAATTTACCGAAATGGCACAGTTTTTATATACATTTCCCACACGGAAGCGAATCGTTAAAAGCTCCTCCGCTTTATCCGTTCTGACAAAAGAAGGTACTGTGTAACGAACACCGTTTCCGGCATTAATATTCACTACGTTTCCTGTCGAAGAATCATCTTTACCGCCAAGGACATACATGGCGGCACATTTGCCGGCCTGCGAGCTTTCCTTGGATACATAATCCACAAGGTCGTGAACATGCAAAACGTTTCCTGCCGCAAATACACCCGGAATCGAAGTTTCAAAAGACTCATTTACCACAGGGCCTCCGGTTATTCCGGAAATTTCGACTCCCAGCATGGATGAAAGCTCGTTTTCGGGAAGAAGTCCGCACGAAAGCAAAAGCGTATCACACTTAACTTCCTCTTCGGTTCCCGGAATGGGTTTCATGTTTCCGTCGACCTTTTGAAGCACAACAGCCTCCACACGGTCCTTGCCCTTAATATCCACTACCGTTGTGGACAATAAAAGCGGAATGTTGAAATCATCCAGACACTGTACAATATTACGTTTCAATCCGCCCGAATATGGCTGTATCTCGGCAACCGCCTTAACGGTCGCACCCTCAAGTGTCATTCGCCTTGCCATAATAAGTCCGATATCGCCCGAACCCAAAATAACAACTTCGTGACCCGGAAGCTTACCCTCGATATTTACAAATCTTTGTGCCGTACCTGCCGAATAAATACCTGCAGGTCTGTAGCCGGGAGTATTCAAAGCTCCTCTCGGTCTTTCACGACAACCCATTGTTAACACTATGCTCTCGGCTTCAATTGTGAATAATCCCCTCTCCGCCGACATAGCCGTAATAACCTTGTCTTTGCTTATATCAATTACTATTGTATTTAATAAGGCATTAAGCCCCCGCTCTTCTGCCATTTTTATAAATCTGTCGGCATACTCGGGACCCGTAAGTTCTTCATTGAAAGTATGAAGTCCGAATCCGTTATGAATGCATTGATTTAAAATGCCGCCCAGAACATTGTCACGTTCTATAATAAGAACATCATTAACGCCTGCATCTTTGGCCGCACAAAAAGCTGCAAGTCCGGCAGGTCCGCCTCCGATAATCGCTATTTTAGTCTTCATGCCTTTTGGTCCTCTCTGCCTTTGTGATTGTAAATAAGTTCAGATCCTTTTCCGTGCTTGGTAATATCGGTTTTCTTTACCTTAAGCTCTCTTGAAAGAATCTCTACAGTCTTGGGAGTACAAAAGCCTGCCTGGCATCTTCCCATTCCGGCTCTCGTGCGTCTCTTTACACCATCCAAAGTAGTAGCACCCAAAGGGCGGTTAATTGCATCCACTATCTCGCCTTCGGTAACCAGCTCGCATCTGCAAATAACATTTGCGAACATAGGATTTTCCTTAATAAGTTTTTCTTTGGCCTCCAAAGACGCAGTCGCCATCGAAGGAACACCCTTTCTCTTGGAAATAAAGTTTTCCTTGAACGAAAGGTTCAATATTTTCCCGCACAACCCGGCAACATATTCGCCGATAGCAGGTGCTGCCGAAAGTCCGGGCGATTCGATGCCCGCAGCATCTATGAAGCCTTCAGTCGATGATTCCCCGATAATAAAATCGCCCCTGTCACTGTGTGCACGAAGTCCGGCAAAAGAAGTAATAACGCTTTTTGAAGGTACACTCTTAAGTGAAACCGCGCCCTTAGCGGCTACAACAGCCAGTCCCTCCGAAGAAGTGCAAACCTCTTCCTTGTCCGAAGTATCTGTGGCAGTAGGGCCGATAAGCATATTGCCGTGTACGGTAGGCGTTACCAAAACGCCCTTTCCAAGTGCGGTCGGAAGTTGGAATATTGTCGAATGAACCGTGTCTCCAACCTTCTTGTCATAAAGACAATACTCGCCTTTTCTCGCCGTTATTGTAAATTTATCTTCGCAGACCATGTTGTGGAACTTATCGGCGTACACGCCGGCCGCATTAACAATAACCTTTGCGTTGTATTCGCCTTCTGAAGTAGTAACCTTAAATTCCCTGCCTGTCTTTACTATATTCAAAACTTCTTCGCCGAGTTTAAATTCAACGCCGTTTACAAAAGCATTTTCGGCCATTGCAAGTGTAAGTCCGAAGGGACATACAATCGCACCCGTCGGAGCATACAATGCCGCATATACTTCCTCGGAAAGATTGGGTTCCTTGACCATTACTTCCTCGTGAGAAAGAATCCTGAGCCCTTCAACACCGTTTTGCTCGCCGCGACTTTTAAGTTCATAAAGCTTGTCAATATCATCTTCATTAAAACACAGAACCATCGAGCCGTTTTTCTTATATTCAAAATCAAGTTCCTCGGAAAGTTTTTCCATCATCTTGCTTCCGAGAACATTAAAATAAGCTTTTCTCGTGCCACTTTTCGCATCAAAGCCCGCGTGAACAATTCCGCTGTTTGCTTTACTGGTGCCCTCGCATACATCCGAAGCTTTTTCAATTACCGCAGCCTTCACATCGTATCTTGAAAGTTCTCTTGCAATTGAGCTTCCGACTACCCCGGCGCCGATAATAATTACATCAAAATCAGTCACTTCAAATCCTCCGTATTATAAGTTTTTGCCATACAAACTATCTCAATCCCCATCTTGTTATTATATCACTTTTCTTTTTAAAAGTCTTTATCCGCAATAGACGCATTATCTCTTTTTGGCCAAAGAAAAAAGGGTGGAAACTTTTCGTTTCCACCCTCTTAATGGTTAATTTATTCTTCTGTAGTTTCTTCTGCAACAGGTTCTGCTGAAGGCTGGCTTACTACAACTGTTTCCGTAGCAAGAATATCTTCCGCAAGATTAACCGAGATGTTATCATCCGAGCTCAATCTTACATCACGATAACGCTTCATACCTGTACCTGCAGGAATAAGCTTACCTAAGATTACGTTTTCCTTAAGACCGATCAACGGATCAATCTTGCCCTTAATAGCAGCTTCGGTAAGAACCTTTGTTGTCTCCTGGAAGGATGCTGCTGAAAGGAATGAGTTGGTAGCAAGAGCTGCCTTAGTAATACCAAGGATAATCTGCTCACCGGTAGCAGGCTGCTTACCCTGTGCAACAAGTTCTTCATTGATATCTTCAAAGTCAAGAACATCAACACATGTTCCGGGTAAGAATTCTGTATCACCGTTGTTCTCAATACGAACCTTCTTTAACATCTGGCGTACGATAACTTCGATATGCTTATCGTTGATATCAACACCCTGTAAACGGTATACACGCTGAACTTCACGGATAAGATAATCCTGAACTGCATGAATACCCTTAATCTTAAGAAGGTCATGAGGATTGCAGCTACCTTCGGTAAGTGCATCACCGGCCTGAAGAATCTGACCGTCCGTAACCTTTATACGTGAACCGTAAGGAATTAAGTATGCCTTTGTTTCCTTGGTTTCTTCATTGGTAATAACTACTTCACGCTTCTTCTTGGTATCACGAATTGTAGCAACACCGCCGAATTCAGCGATAATAGCAAGTCCCTTGGGCTTTCTTGCCTCGAACAATTCTTCTACACGGGGAAGACCCTGTGTGATATCGTCACCGGCAACACCACCTGTATGGAATGTACGCATTGTAAGCTGTGTACCGGGTTCACCGATAGACTGTGCAGCGATAATACCTACTGCTTCACCTACCTGAACTGCTTCACCGGTAGCCATGTTGGCACCGTAGCACTTTGCACAGATACCGTTGTGTGAACGGCAGCATAAAATGTTACGAACCTTAATACGTGCATCTCTGTTAACATTACCCTCTTCATCGGAAACAGGGTTTCCGTTAGCATCAATACCGGACTTCAAAATCTTTGCGGCACGAGAAGGATTAATCATGTGATTCTTCTTAACGATAACGTTTCCGTCCATGTCAAGAATATCATTGCATGCAAATCTTCCCTGGATACGGTCCTTAAGGCCTTCGATAGTTTCCTTACCGTCCATGAAAGCATATACTTCCATTCCGGGGATTTCTTCACGACCTTCGCAGCAATCGATTTCACGAATAATAAGTTCCTGTGAAACGTCAACCATACGTCTTGTAAGGTAACCGGAGTCTGCTGTACGAATAGCGGTATCGGAAAGACCCTTACGAGCACCATGCGCTGACATGAAGTATTCCAATACGTCAAGGCCTTCACGGAAGTTTGACTTAATGGGCAACTCGATTGTCTTACCGGTTGTATCTGCCATAAGTCCACGCATACCTGCAAGCTGTTTGATCTGCTGGTTAGAACCACGGGCACCGGAGTCAGCCATCATGAAGATGTTATTGTATTTATCGAGACCGTTAAGAAGGTCTGCCGTTAACTTCTTATCTGTTTCGTTCCAAGTTTCGATAACAGCACGATATCTTTCCTCTTCGGTGATAAGTCCACGTCTGTAGTTACGTGAAATCTTTTCAATCGTGTTCTGTGCTTCATCAAGAAGAACGGGCTTTGATGCGGGCACAGTCATATCAGAAATTGAAACTGTCATTGCAGCCTGAGTTGAGTAATGATATCCGGTAGCCTTTACGCGGTCAAGAACTTCTGCCGTAACCGAAGCACCGTGAATATTAATAACCTTTTCAAGAATCTGCTTTAACTGTTTACGACCTACATGGAAGTCAATCTCAAGTTTAAGAGCATTTTCTCTCTTTGAACGATCGACATATCCAAGGTCCTGAGGAAGAATCTCATTGAAGAGAAGACGTCCAAGGCTTGTCTTAATGATGCCTTCGATAGTCTCACCTTCCCAAACAACGCTCTTCTTTACGAAGATAGCCTGGTGAAGAGTAATCTCCTTATTCTCGTATGCAAGAATAGCATCATCCATGGAGTTGAAGTATCTACCGATAATATCAACAACACGGCATACTACGCGACGATCACGTTCAGGGTCAACGCAAACCTTTACGATAGCGTTTCTGTCAAGCTTGGGTCCCTTAATTGCATCGACTGCTTTCTTGGCTTCTTCTTCATTCTTGCCCTTAACAGCCTTTTCAACTTTCTTCTGATAATCTTCGAAAGCAGCAGTAAGGTCATCGAGTGAATCAAACTCAGCTACGATATTTTCTGTAAATTCAGGCTCCTTATGATCTACATACTTGTTCATTGTAAGGTAGTAGATACCAAGAACCATATCCTGTGTAGGAACGGCAACAGGGCCACCATCTGAAGGCTTCAGAAGGTTGTTGGGTGACAAAAGAAGGAATCTGCACTCAGCCTGAGCCTCAACGCTAAGGGGAAGGTGAACAGCCATCTGGTCACCGTCGAAGTCGGCGTTGAATGCCGTACATACAAGGGGATGAAGCTTAATAGCCTTACCTTCTACAAGGATAGGCTCGAATGCCTGAATACCAAGACGGTGAAGTGTAGGTGCACGGTTGAGCATTACAGGGTGCTCGGGGATAACATCTTCAAGAACGTCCCATACCTGGGTATCAAGTCTTTCAACAAGCTTCTTGGCATTTTTAATGTTCTGTGAAATGCCACGACCGACAAGTTCCTTCATAACGAAGGGCTTGAAAAGTTCGATAGCCATTTCTTTGGGAAGACCGCACTGATAAATCTTAAGTTCGGGTCCTACAACGATAACGGAACGGCCTGAGTAGTCAACACGCTTACCCAAAAGGTTCTGACGGAAACGTCCGCCCTTACCCTTTAACATATCGGAAAGTGACTTAAGTGCACGGTTTCCGGGACCAGTAACGGGACGTCCGCGACGACCGTTATCTATTAATGCATCAACTGCTTCCTGAAGCATTCTCTTCTCGTTACGAACGATGATATCGGGTGCTCCAAGTTCCAACAGCCTTTCAAGACGGTTGTTACGGTTGATAATTCTTCTGTAAAGATCATTAAGGTCAGATGTTGCAAAACGTCCGCCGTCAAGCTGAACCATAGGACGAAGATCCGGAGGAATAACCGGAATAACATCCATAATCATCCATTCGGGCTTGTTTCCCGATTCGCGGAATGCTTCTACAACTTCAAGTCTCTTAATAATACGAGCTCTCTTCTGTCCGGTTGAAGCCTTAAGTTCTGCCTTTAATTCTTCAGCCTTCTCATCAAGCTTTTCGCCCATGGCATGAAGCAAAATCTTGATAGATTCAGCACCCATTCCTGCACGGAACTTGTTGCCGAAATCTTCGCGAGCCTTCTGATACTCGGTTTCCGAAAGAACCTGTCCGATCTGAAGATTGCAATCTTCAGATACGGGATCTCCCAAATCCCAGTCTGTATCGTTTTCGCGTTCCTTGTTGGGAAGCACGATGTATGAAGCAAAATAAAGTACCTTTTCAAGTACACGGGGTGAAATATCAAGAATGAGTCCCATTCTTGAAGGGATACCCTTGAAGTACCAAATATGTGAAACGGGAGCAGCAAGCTCGATACGTCCCATACGCTCACGACGAACGTTTGACTTGGTAACTTCTACACCACAACGGTCGCAGATAACGCCCTTATAGCGAATTCTCTTATACTTACCGCAATGGCACTCCCAGTCTTTGCTGGGTCCGAAAATTCTTTCACAGAACAAACCGTCTTTCTCGGGTTTTAAGGTTCTGTAGTTAATGGTTTCAGGCTTTGTAACGATACCGAAATCGGGATCGTCCCCTCTTCTTGACCACTCTCTGATCTTCTCAGGGGAAGCCAGACCAATTCTAATGGCATCAAATGTCATGGGTTGAAATGTTGCATCATTTTTATTTTCAGACATTTATGGCGCTCCTTCCAAATTTTTTAGTCCGTAGGATTAGTTCTCGTAATCACCGTCCGACATATCGTCGTCATCGAAATTGTCATCAGAAAGACCAAAATCATCATCTGCTTCAACAAGTTCGCCCGACTCGTCGAATTCCTGAGTCTGATAACCCATGTTGGAAAGTGACTCACGAGACTGATCGTTACGTCTCTCTTCGCCATCAAAATCACGGAAATCAGCATCGCCATATTCAACGGACTCAGTTATTTCAACTTCGGTCATATCATCACGTAATACCTTGATATCAAGACCAAGTGACTGTAATTCCTTAAGTAATACCTTGAATGACTCGGGAATACCCGGCTTAGGAATGTTCTCACCCTTAATAATAGCTTCATAAGTCTTTACACGTCCGACAACATCATCAGACTTAACAGTAAGGATTTCCTGAAGTGTATAGGATGCACCGTAAGCTTCCAGAGCCCAAACTTCCATTTCTCCGAAACGCTGTCCACCGAACTGTGCCTTACCGCCGAGAGGCTGCTGTGTAACAAGTGAGTAAGGACCGGTTGAACGTGCGTGGATCTTATCATCTACAAGGTGGTGGAGCTTTAAGTAATGCATGTGTCCGATAGTAACGGGACCATCGAAGTATTCACCTGTACGTCCGTCACGAAGTCTTACTTTACCGTCGCGGGAAATCGGTACACCCTTCCAAAGAGCTCTGTGCTCTCTGTTATCGGATAAGTACTGCATAACCTCGGGAAGAAGTTCCTCTTCATGCTTGGATGCAAAAGTAGGTGCTTTCTTATCGTATTCCACACCCTTCTTCTCTGCCTCAGCCTTGGCTTCTTTGGCATCGAAAGGAAGATTTACGTAATCGTTTGCAAGATCGAGAGTATCCATAATATCGTTCTCGTTAGCGCCATCGAATACCGGAGTAGCTACGTTGAAACCAAGTGCCTTTGCTGCAAGAGAAAGGTGGATTTCAAGGACCTGTCCGATGTTCATACGGGAAGGTACGCCCAAGGGGTTAAGAACGATATCAAGAGGACGACCGTTAGGAAGATAAGGCATATCTTCTACGGGAAGAACTCTCGAAACAACACCCTTGTTACCGTGACGACCTGCCATCTTATCGCCGACGCTGATCTTACGTTTCTGTGCTATATAAACTCTGACTGCCTGGTTTACACCGGGTGAAAGTTCATCACCGTTTTCACGTGTAAATACCTTGGCATCAACTATAATACCGTATTCGCCGTGAGGAACCTTTAATGAGGTATCACGAACTTCACGAGCCTTTTCACCGAAGATTGCACGAAGGAGTCTCTCTTCAGCGGTAAGCTCTGTCTCTCCCTTGGGAGTAACCTTACCAACAAGGATATCACCTGCACGAACCTCTGCACCGATACGGATAATTCCTCTATCGTCAAGGTCTTTTAATGCATCATCGCCGACACCGGGAACATCACGTGTGATTTCTTCCGGTCCGAGCTTGGTATCTCTTGCCTCTGCTTCGTATTCTTCGATATGAATAGATGTATAAACATCATCCTGTACAAGTCTTTCACTAAGAAGAACAGCATCCTCGTAGTTGTAACCTTCCCAGGTCATAAAACCGATAAGAGGGTTCTTACCTAATGCAAGTTCACCGCCTGAAGTTGAAGGACCGTCAGCGATTACTTCACCCTTCTGTACACGGTTGCCCTTAAATACGATGGGCTTCTGGTTGTAACAGTTAGACTGGTTACTTCTTGAGAACTTGGTTAAAGGATAGTCTTCCTTGGTTCCGTCATCATAAGTAATCTTAATAAGATTTGATGAAACGTAATCTACAGTACCGTTGTCCTTGGCAACAACGCAGACACCTGAGTCAACTGCTGCCTTGGGCTCCATACCTGTTCCTACTGCGGGAGCTTCCGTAATCATAAGCGGAACTGCCTGACGCTGCATGTTGGAACCCATAAGAGCACGGTTAGCATCGTCGTTCTGAAGGAAAGGAATAAGTGCTGTTGCTACAGAGAATACCATCTTAGGAGAAACGTCCATGAAATCGAACATTGTCTTGGGGTATTCCTGTGTTTCTTCGCGGTAACGACCTGATACGGAATTCTTAACGAATGTTCCGTCGGGATTAAGTGCCACGTTCGCCTGAGCTACATGGTAGTTATCTTCCTCATCGGCTGTCATGTAAACAACCTCGTCGGTTACGCGGGGATTCTCGGGATCGCTCTTGTCGATCTTACGATAAGGAGCTTCGATAAATCCGTATGTATTAATTCTTGCAAAAGAAGCAAGAGAGTTAATAAGTCCGATGTTAGGACCTTCGGGAGTCTCGATAGGACACATACGACCGTAGTGTGAGTAGTGTACGTCTCGAACTTCGAAGGAAGCACGTTCTCTTGAAAGACCGCCGGGACCCAATGCCGAAAGACGTCTCTTATGAGTAAGCTCACCAAGAGGGTTGTTCTGGTCCATGAACTGTGAAAGCTGTGATGAACCGAAGAATTCCTTAACAGCTGCCTGTACGGGCTTAATATTGATAAGTGCCTGAGGTGTAACCTGATCCGAATCATGAGTTGTCATTCTTTCGCGAACAACACGTTCAAGTCTTGAAAGACCGATACGATACTGATTCTGAAGAAGTTCACCTACCGCACGGATACGACGATTGCCGAGATGATCGATATCATCGTCATTTCCGATACCATATTCAAGGTGCATATTATAGTTAATGGAAGCAATAATATCTTCTCTTGTAATATGCTTGGGAACGAGCTCATGAACGTTGGCCTTAATTGCCTCAAGGAGGCTTGCCTTGTCATTGCCGTATTCCTCTATAATCTTAGAAAGAACGGGATAGTAAACAAGTTCTGTTACTCCAAGCTCTTCGGGGTTGATTCCGTCGATAAATGCGGTAATATCAACCATCATGCTTGAAAGTACTTTCTCAACCTTTTCTTCGGTCTGAATGTATACGAAAGGAACTGCTGCATTCTGAATTGAATCAGCAAGTTCTGCCGTAACCTTCGTGCCCTTTTCCGCAATAATCTCGCCTGTTAATGGAGCGATAACATCCTCTGCAAGGATATGATTGCGGATACGATTACGAAGCATTAACTTCTTATTGAATTTATAACGTCCTACACGTGCAAGGTCATAACGTCTTGCATCGAAGAACATACCATGGATAAGGCTTTCCGCATTTTCTACACTCAAAGGCTCGCCGGGACGAATCTTTTTGTATAACTCAAGTAAGCCCTCCTGATAATTAGAGGACGTATCTTTGGCAAATGATGCTTCAAGCTTAGGCTCATCACCGAATAATTCACGAATTTCATCGTTAGTGCCAAGACCGAGTGCACGAAGCAAAACGGTAATCGGAACCTTACGGGTTCTATCTACACGAACGTAGAAAATGTCGTTGGAATCGGTTTCATATTCAAGCCATGCACCACGGTTGGGGATAACTGTTGAGAAGAACAGTCTCTTACCGATTTTATCATGCTCGATATTGTAATAAATACCGGGAGAACGAACCATCTGGCTGACAATTACACGTTCTGCACCGTTGATTACGAATGTACCCGTAGCGGTCATTAACGGTAAATCACCCATAAAGATATCGTGCTCGATAATCTCTCCGGTTTCCTTGTTGCTAAGACGAACCTTAACCTTCAAGGGAGCTGCATATGTTGCATCTCTTTCCTTGCACTTCTCGATTGTATACTTAGCGTCTTCCTTGCAAAGTTCGAAATCAACGAACTCAAGGCTTAAATGTCCGCTATAGTCGGCAATCGGAGAAATGTCGTCAAAAGCTTCTCTTAATCCATCCTTAAGGAACCATTCATAGGAATCCTTCTGGACTTCAATGAGGTTGGGCATTTCCAAAACTTCTTTTCGCCTAGAATAACTCATACGTGAATTCTTGCCTGCGGCAATAGGACGTATTCTGTTTTTTTCCATTGACATTCACCCCGTTCTATAATATTTGACATGGCTTATCAGCGTTAAAAAAAGCCACAAAAAAACAAAGCACACCACAATAGTGCATCGTCTATTGTATAACAATGCCATTGTGGTGTCAAATGTTTTTTTCATTATTTTTAAGGTATTTTTTATGCCCGGATTATCATTTTCCCAAAGCAATCTCCCAAGGGTTTCCCTCTACGGTTCTCATATCCGTAAGGTCATAATGTTCAAAGATATATTTTCCGAGGAAATCAGCCACCTTGGTTGCTCCCGACGTATTCAAATGTCCTTTATCATAAAAATCAGTCGATCCGTCCAATCCCATTTCATCTATGTAGTCAACAAGATTTACATAGTCACAGTCATTTTCTTTTGCATATTCCTCTAACGCATCAACGTGTGAATAATGGCCCTGATACGGTGTGTTATAAAAAAGAACCTTTACTCCCTTTTCCTTACACATTTTTACAATCTCATCCACCTCGCCCATGCAGACCGGATCGATTGGTGTCTGATTTTTTGCACCCTCTTTGGGAAGATTCTCCAGTTCGACCACAGTTTGGGACGGGAAGAATCCCATGGTTTTGGGATAAACGGATTCTTTATAGCCGCTTTCGGTAAAGAATTCCTCGTCAATCTTTTCCCATTTGTCATGGAAAGCGCACATCGGAACAAAATATGAGAAATAACCTTCTATGTTATCTCCGAATACCTGTCTTAAATACTTAACTTTACCGACTCTCTTATCAAGATATTTGGTATAGAACACTTCACCGTTCAAATCATCCTTGGTCTTAAGCTTTGAAATGTACACGGATTCTATCATTACAAGTTTAGGTGTCTGGTACATCAAAGCATCCTCAACAAAAAGTCTTGTCGTATTTATTTTCTGCCAGTTCCATGCATAATCGTAAGCTCCGATGCCGTAATTTTTGTACATTTCCATTACATTTATTCCGCGCAGGGCATGGCTTGAGCCAAATACGATTACCTCAACCGAATCTTTCGGAAGATTATGGAAGGTATCAATTGTATAATGTCCGCCGTCGGTCTTCGTAGGTCTGAAAAAATAGTTCAATTTTTCAATGCAAAAGAAAAGAACCAATACGACTAAAAGCGTACCCGCTATGGCTTTAATTTTTTTCATCGCTTCTCATCTCCTAAAATTGGAAATATATAAAGGCTGATTCATCCAATGAAGGTCCCCATATTCCGAATATCATAATAAAAATAACAGCAACGACGTAGCACAACAGTCTGCACCAGTAATCCTGTGAAAGAATGACTTTACGAACGACTATATTTTTCTTTTTACATATGTCTGAAATAAGTAAAATCAGCAATGAAAAAATCATCAGGTAATAGTTCTTGCGGTTTAATCCGCACTTGAACAGTGAACCGTCAAAAAATATCCACGGGTTGTTTGCGGTAAAAATGGATTTGATAATCTTAAGCGACTGTTTTAGTCCGCTTGCTCTGAAGAAAACCCATGACAAATCCACCAAGCCGAATGTAATAAGCGTTCCGGCAATTTTGTGTCCCAAAGATTCTCTGTTCAGGTTAAATATCTTGGCAAGTTTATTTCTTACGGGCATAAGTGCCTCGCCGACAACCTGATAAACGCCGTTTAAGGCACCCCAGATAATGTAGGTGAAATTAGCACCATGCCACAAACCGCTTACGGAAAAGACTACCAGCTCGTTAAAGTATTTGCGAAGCTTGCCTTTTCTGTTTCCTCCAAGAGGAATATAAAGGTAATCTTTAAACCATGATGTTAACGAGATGTGCCAGTTACGCCAGAAAAGCGAAACTGTATTTGAAAGATAAGGAGCATTGAAGTTCTCCATAAGTCTTATATTAAGTATCAAAGCGGCGCCCATTGCTATAGTTGAGTATCCCGCGAAGTCACAATAAATCTGGAATGCGAAAAGAACAGATGCGACAATAAGATACCAGCCGGGATACGTGTCAATATCTGCGTAAACCGTATCGACAAGTAATGCAATTCTGTCCGCCAACACGATTTTCATGAAATATCCCCATATCATCAAAAGGATACCTTCACGGAAATTGTCAAAGTTGAACTTTGTTTTTTCAGCCAGCTGCTTTAAAAGGTTTTTGGAACGTTCAATCGGTCCCGCAACAAGCTGAGGGAAGAAAGATACGAACAATGCGTATCTGAAAAAGTTCTTCTCCGCATATATTGTTCCCCTGTAAACATCGATGGTATATCCGAGTGCCTGGAACGTGAAAAAAGAAATACCGACGGGTAAGAGGATATCAAAACTCGGAACATCAACATTAACGTGAATTAATGACATTGCTTTTCTGAAGGAATCAAAAAAGAAATTGGTGTATTTAAAGTAGACAAGCATTCCAAGATTTAAAACAAGGCTTCCGGCCAATGCGAGTTTACACCAAACTGCTTTCTTTTCGTGTTCCCTGAAATACGATATCAGTAAGCTGCACGAATAAGTAATAACCGTAGTTCCCAACAAAAGTAATGCGTATTTGGCATTCCAGCACATATAGAAAAAGTAACTTGTAGCAAGAAGCCACAAATGCTTAATCTTCGCCGGGCAAATGAAATAAATCAGCACCACTATAGGGAAGAAAATAATAAAGTTAATTGAATTGAATAACATTTCTTATCCTCCTACCGGATTATCTTATTCTTTCAAACATTACATTCCTAAGTTTCAGGCCGCCCTGCGGAAGTGAAAGCTTAACGTAGTTGTCCATCAATACCGTGCAGTCGAATTCAATGCCGATTTCCTGCCATGTGCGTACATCGCCGTTAATGGATTTCATTGCAGCAACCTTTTCATTAAGAAGAATGCTTATCGGAAGCTGTGCAAGCGAAGTCTGATTGTCCTCGGCCGCAAATTCGAGCGAGAACTTATAAATACCTCTCTCATCAACGTGAATGTGGAAAAGGTTCATGGCTCCCACGGATTTGTCGATAACGCTTTCGTCCACATCGTAAGAAGGATTTGAAACGACATCCATCTTAAATGTTTCCTTAACAGGTGCAAGGGACGGGAAGTTAAGAACGGTTACTTCGTCCTTAATTCCGTTTATTCGCTCGAAAGCATTGGAGCGCATGCAGACCTTCAGGATATTTCTTACGTTACGCTGAAGTTCCGCACGTGTATATGATTTATTAAGTTCTGAAGCGGAATTGTCACCATTGGTATTGTCCGTCGAACTTGCGGTAACCATATATAAATCGTTCTGGGCACGAATCATGAAATTCGTGTTGTTCATCGATGCTTCCTGTTCCTCGTCGTTTAACTTGGCCCACCAGTCGGTCATGGTAATTCCCTCGTAGCCCCAATCCTCTCGAAGAATCTTCGTGTTAAGATCGAAGTTTGAACCGGTGTAGGTTCCGTTTACGCTTCCGTATGTGGTCATGATGCAGTAGGCATCGCCTTCCTTTACGGCCATCTCGAAGCCTTTAAGGTACATTTCGCGAAGTGCTCTTGCCGAAATAATCGAATCGCTTGTATGGCGTCCTTTCTCCTGATTGTTTCCGCAGAAGTGTTTGATAACGCCGGTTTCATTGGAAACGCCCATACCCTTTAACTCGGCTACCGCCATTGCACCCGTCATGTAAGGATCTTCACTGAAGTATTCGAAGTTTCTTCCGTTTAAGGGATTTCTGCGAAGGTTCATTCCCGGTCCCAAAAGGCCGTCGATTTCATGCTCGCGAAGTTCGTATCCGATAAATGTATAAAGTTTTTCTATCAAAGGCAAATCATACGTGCAGGAAATCGCATTTCCCGCAGGTCCCTGCATCGCAATCGTCCCGCAGTCCATTCTGATGCCGCTCGGTCCGTCCGAGCATGCAAGTGCGGGAACTCCCATGGCGTGAAGCTTGTCGCTTACCCCGCCGAAGGCGGTAGCAACGCCGGGGGTAACTCTTACCGAGCACATTCCCTCGCCTCTGGTCATGGTTATCATATCCTCGTCGGTAAGCTGTGCAATAAAGTCATCCATCGATGCCTTTTTCGCGCCTACCATGGCGAGAGTGATATTCTTATCACCTGTATATTCAATTTCTTTTAAGTTCTTTCTGTGTTCCTTAATATGCTCATGCTGTCCGCTTTCCCTCATGGGTGTGTCAACATAGGAAATCTCGAAACCGTTTTCGGTCTTTCGGGGCATCATTCGCTTAAAAGGTTTGAAGGGATATAGTGCGTGCGAAGTCTTTTCAACACACACATCATCATTTATTGTCACGCTTCCGATGGGCGAAGCTTCTCTTACGTTATCACCCGCATAAACGGTGTATTCGCCCTTTTCAAGTACGAAGCAGTCTCTGTAGCCCGTAACACCCGAGTCGTCGTAGGAAACCATGTCCTTAAGACTCCACGAAACGCTCAATTCTTCGCTGCATCCCGAAAACAGTGTTTTTGTCTTTGCAAATCGTACCAACTCTCTTGCGGGCTTTCCGAGCTTACCCTGCGGTGCGCCGTAATAAACCTGAATCGCATGCTTTCCGCTTACCAAACCCGTATTTGTAACGTTTGCGGTAACTGTTATATTCTCTCCGTCAAAAGAAAAACCGTATTCGGTATCGAATGTCGTGTAGGAAAGACCGTATCCGAAGGGATAGCGTACCTTTTCTTTTGCAAAAGTCTCAAAATACCTGTAGCCGACGTAAACGTCCTCGCAGTAAAAGTTTCTCTCGGTGTTTCCGAAGTTGGCGGTTGAAGGATAATCGTTCAAATCGTGAGCGATTGTGTCGGCAAGACATCCGGAAGGATTAACCGCTCCGGTGATGACGTCGCATACTGCGTTGCCGCTTTCGGAGCCGCCCTGCCATACCGTGATAACCGCGTCGGGATTGATTTCGTCCATCCACTCCATGTCGGTTATGTTGCAGACGTTCATGATGACCGCCATGCGCTTAAATGACTTGCGCACACGTTTTAAAAGTTCCGTTTCCGTATCGGTAAGGTAGTAGCAGCCTTTTTCGGGGATGTTGTCCTTGTCTTCGCCGGCAATACGTCCGATGATGACTATACCGATATCGTTTCTTTGGGAAGCCTCATTTATAAATGATTCTTCGGGCAAAAGTTCCGGCTGTGAAGGAGGTGTAGCTGCCCAGCCCACACCGTTATCGAAAGGAATCTCTTCAACAAACTTTTTGTATGCACCGCTGACGGCCTCGTCCACGATTACGGTACCGGCGTTTTTGAGTGCATCAAAAAGATTGACGATATACGGAACGTGAACCATTCCGCCCGATCCGGTTCCCGTAGAAATATGGTCGTACTGTGTGCGTCCGAACAATGCAAGCTTCTCGCCTTCCTTGACGGGAAGTGTTTTATTTTCATTCTTAAGTAAAACTGCGCCGTCTGCAGCTACTGTTCTGCAGATTTGAGCGTACTCTTTCCAATCCAATGTAAATTTCATTACTGTAACCCCCTAAGTTACGATTTATTTGGTTTCTTCAGGTTGCTTTTTCTTCTTGAAAATCAAAAGCTTACTGAATACATAGTTGGCTATCATTACAAGAACGGTGGAAATGAGAATCTTTGCAACCCAGAAATTCAAACTGTCCAAAGTATCATCCGAGAAGTTGTATCCCATCTTGATCGTGATTTTTCTGATGGAGTTTGTAAACGGAATAACATTTACGAACAGCCACATGATGAAAACATCCAAAAAGTATGTTGATACTCTTGAGCCGGCAAACCCGATAAATTCAACAAAGATATGGGGATTGGTGCTCTTGAAAACCCATTTGCGGTTAAAAGGATATGCAAAAACAACTCCTGCAACCCAGCAAATGGTGTTAATCAAAAAGTTTTCGAAAGCTACGGTAGGGTCGAAAATGAAGTGTTCCATAATCCAGGTTACGACCCAGCAGAACACTGTAGTCATGAGGCCTACGATAATGTAGACGATTATTTCTCTGTATTTATTATAAAGATTTTTTATTTTGCTCATTAATAGTCCTCTCAAAAATCATTAAGTAACCGGGCATCAAAAGCCGTGACCGCCGCCGCAGCCCGAGCCGCCGCCACCGCCACCGCCACCGCCGGAACCTCCGGACGATGAACTGGCAACCTTGGTTACCTTCAAAAGTTTTTTAGAAATCTTTCCACGCTCAAGCTTGCCCGAAACGGAGCTTGCCAAATCGATATCCTTGATGGCCGAAGCCTCACAAGTCAATACCATGTAGAAATAATTCAAAATGATTGCAACCGCCGCCGCAAGAAGTGCATTGCAAATGTATTTCATGGGACGGGCTATACGCTCACCTCTTAAAACGCTTCCGATCTGCTCAAATGCGGTTTGGGCGCACAGTGCGTAATTTTCATCGGACGCGATTTTGTAAACATTGTCCGTGATGGTGTTGGCATTGTTCGTGGTAATGTGCCCGGAAATATAGCCATCGCTGAAAATGTAAAGCTGGCGGTTGTTCATGTCAATCATGAAAACCGTTCCCGATGCGGTACCGAAATAGGTGTGATAATACCAATCCGCATACGAAGCGGTATCATAACTGCTGTCCCATGTGGTATGGAAACACACGTGTCCGTACTCGGTAATCGGCTTCATTGCTTCCACGATGTTTGAAAGTTCATCGTACGAAATAAGTTCCGCCGTGTCGTCAATGCACACATAATACCCGGTATCGGGGTTGATGTACTCGGTGTACGCAAAGCTCTTTTCGGAAATTGCGATAACCGAAAGCAACATTATTGCAAGGCCAAAGAAAAACTTAGTCATCTTGTTCACTGTCGTTTCCTCCCTTCTTGTTGAACTGAGGAAGCGGCCTCATCGTAAGAAGATTGTAGTTTCCCACAAGTTTAATCAAAAAATAAAGAGACGCCAAAATAGACGCTGCCGCCACAATATAGTAGAACTCGTCGTGAATGCTCTTTGCCGCAATTAAAATAATCGTAAGCAGCAAAGTTATTCCGAACGGCAAAAAGTTAAAACGAAATGCCGCAACAAGCCTGTCCGCCCATTGGGTGTCATTCTTTCTTTTCGCAGCCTTGAGTCCGGCATCATCCGAGCCGTCAATTCGTCCTTTAAGCTTGCTAACCTTTGATGACACGGTCAAAGCCGAAATAAAGCTTATGATGTCAACCAGTATCAGCATGGTTGAAGGCTTAACAGAAAGAACGATATTGAAAAATCCGAACAGTACGATTGCAAAAAGAAGCGAAGCAAAAAGGAATTTCTTCGGATCTACGGGCATGTCTGCCGCAATCTTACCGGTCTGACCGTTAATTGCCGAATAAACCATGTATTCGTTACCCTTGCGGTCTTTGTTTCTGTAGGACATAAACCATACCGGAAACATCGCAAGCTTAACATTTTTGCTTTGCGGAGCCACACAATGGGCAAGCGACTCCCGGTCGAAGGTATATCCTTTAAGTTCCGGATCCTTGGAAAGTCTCTTTGCCGTGTCCTCCGCAACCGCATCATAACCACGCTTGCTGTACGTATCCGACGTAACGTCATAAGAGTCGGCATAAAATCCGCTTAAAAACGCCGGAGTAAAATCCTTCTTTGCGTTTACCTCGAACGGTGCGATGGCGCCGCTTAAATTATCCTCGAAAGCACTCGATGCATCAAAAGAAACACCGTCGTAGTCGGAATAAATCTCCGTTTCAAACTCGTACTCTTCGGTGTAATCATAACCGCCCTTGGAGTAGTGCTTCTCACCCTTAAAGCGAGACAGGCTGTCTCTGTTGTAATCGTACATCCAATAAGGCATGTAGATACCTCTGAAGGAATCGATGTGTGAAGCATCCTTCGCTTCTTTGGGCGCATACGGGCATTTCTTTACCATCTTCTTATATGCCTGTTTACAATCCTCTTTGGTCTTGGTAAACGGAATAATATGGTCAGGTTTTCTGACATTTGTAAGTCTTGAAGTAAGAATTGTCGAAGCTCCGCAGTAACTGCAAAATGCCGCTGCTTCAACGTCATCGCTGTAAATTGTTCCGCCGCACTGAGGACAGGTAAATTCCGTTACAACGTATTCGTCGTCGGAAGTCTTGACCTCTTTGGCGTCATGCGTGTTAACCGCAGCGTAAGGATCGACCGTATTGTCACAGTATTCGCATTTCATACTCTGACTCTTGATATCAAATCTTAAGTTGCGTCCACAACCCGGACATTCGTACATAAATCATTCCCCCTTGAATAATCAGGCAAAAGAAACATATATCTGAAAATTATTGAATAACCTTTGAAAGGTACTGTGAAAGCAGGATTGCCATCTTCTCATGGCTTACCGCGCCGGGATGTCCGTGCGCGCCCTTGTCTTCCTCGGGAGTATCCGGCACCAATAGATATGCCGCATTATTGTCGTTCGTAGCATCGATATAATCGTCTACTCCCTTTTTGATTATGTCGGAAAGGTCGTGACCGATCATTCCGTATACCCACACAATATGCGATGTGGGATTGTTCTTACGAATCATTGAAAGAAAATCCGTAACCGCTTTGGATACCTTTAATGCATCTTCTTTTTTATAAGTTCCGTCCTCGTTTAAATAAAGCTTGCAGGGACCTATGCCCGGAACATCAAAAGGGGCATTTTGAAATGCCGCTGCATCGTTGGTACCAAGATTAACTACAATGGCATTCGGGCAGAAGCTTGAAAAGTCGTAATCTTCGCTCGCACCGTATGCATCATTCGTTCCGCCAATGGACGAACCGCACACTTTCTCATAAACATTCGGCATAACGTGACGGATATCGTTGTCCCACGCAGAGCATACACCCCAGCCGCATTGTGAAAGAATACTGTACTCCGCATTAAGTCTGTTGGCTGTCTTTACAGCATAATTTACAGTAGCGCTCATATACATCGTAAGCCATTCAACATCACAAGGAGCGCCGTAGCTTCCTTCACCTGATGTAATCGAATCGCCAATAAACTCTATTCTGTAAGGTTTTTGGGCCACTTCCTTAAAATCTCCGTCGGTTTTAAAGCCCTTAACAAGGACATAGCAGCTTAAATCTTCGGGCATTGCCTGTGTCTCTCTGATGACCTTGATATTCTTAACACCCTCGGGCATCATCGATCTGAAAAGACAGATTGAATTCATACCTTTCGAAAGTCTTTGTCTTATCATTAATGCATCATTTAAAAGAACGGCAATCCAGGGCTCATGAAAATCATGTCCCGCTTCAATATCCACCCAAAGTTCGCTTCCCGTTACGTTTATCTCAACTCCCGAACCCGTCCAGAATAGCGGAAGAAAAGGAAGCTTTTCATTGGTTCTTCCCATTACATTTTTGTATTTTACGTCAGTAATATTTACATATTTAAGTTTTTCGTTCTCCGGCATATAACACCTCTGTTTTTTTCAAAGATACTCACTTTTTAACAAAAACACTCACTATTGAGAATACAACAAAAAAGGCTATATCCGCAACAACAATCGTAGCACCGACAGGTGTTGAAAAAAGAATGGAACAAAGCATTCCCACAAGTGCCGAAACTACCGCAATCGAAGCGGCGGTTATTATCACGCCCTTAAACGTATGGAACACTCTCATTGCGGTAAGAGCGGGAAATACGATAAGCGCCGAAATCAAAAGAGAACCTACAAGTTTCATTCCCATTACGATAATAACAGCAATTACAACGGCAATCACAAGATTGTAAAAATTTGTTTTTATTCCCGTTGCGCGGGCATAATTTTCATCAAAAGTAACCGTAAACAGTTTGTTATAAAGTACTATAAAAAGAATAAGTACTACTATTGAAAGAACAACGGAAAGCCATACGTCCGCTTCTTTTAAAGTCAGTATCGATGCGGAACCGAAAAGAGTGCTGCACACATCTCCCGATATATTTGCCGATTTTGAGAAAACATTCAAAAGCATATATCCTACGGAAAGGGCGCCTACCGAAAGCATTGCTATGGAAGCATCTCCGTTAACCTTGCCGTTCCCGCCGCTTTTAAGTAAGAATACAGCGCAAATAATTGTAATAATCATAACAACCGGCGTATTATCGGAAAGACCGAATACCGTAGCTATGGCAACCGCGCCGAAGGCTACGTGTGACAAGCCGTCTCCTATGAAGGAATATCTTTTCAGCACGAGTATTACGCCCAGTAAGGAAGCGCACAGAGAAATAAGTGTTCCCACTATAACCGCATACCTTACAAAAGGGAACGAAAAATAATAGGAAATCGTATTCATGACATCATTCATTTTCCTGTCCCCCTTCTTTACGGTTATCTGTCGAGAAAGCGTTTGACCAGGCATTACTCATAAGGTATCTGTCCTTGGGCACAAAGAATGATTTTGTTTTGCCCATATGAAGGATATGACTGGCGTATTTGGTAGCTACATTTATGTCATGAGTAACCATAATAACCGTAACTTTGTTGGTGTTAAGGCTTCTTATCAGCTCGTATAACTCTTTGGTGGCGTTCGGATCAAGACCGGTAACGGGCTCGTCGAGTATTAGAAGCTTGTTTGTTCCGCAAAGCGCTCTGGCAAGAAGGACACGCTGCTGCTGACCTCCGGAAAGATTTCTGTAGGATTTCTTTCTTATATCATATATTCCAAGCTCGCGCATATGTCTGGCGGCAGTTTCCCTGTTTTTCTTCGTGTAGAACGGATTTAAGCTCTTTTTCGAGAGTGTTCCGGACATGACGATTTCTTCCACCGACGCCGGAAAGTCTTTCTGGACAAGCGTCTGCTGCGGAAGATAGCCGATTCGTTTCATCGAAAGGTCGTCGCCGTATTCTATTTTCCCCGAAAGCGGATTAATAAGCCCAAGCAGCGTTTTCATGAGGGTACTCTTGCCCGCGCCGTTTTCTCCGATTATGCAGACATAATCGCCTTCGTTTATTTCAAAATTTATCGGGGACGAAACCGCTACTTTGTCATACCCGATTACAAGATTTTCACATTTAAGAAGTGCCATACTGATTTTCTCCGTTAAGTTGCTCATTTTAAAGCATACGTTTATTCCCGTTTATTCCCGTTCATCCCTGCAATCCTTGCAAAGTCCCATGATTACGGAGCCTTCGCACGCCACCATAAAGTCATGATGTTTTAAAAGATGCCCGGATATTTCTTTCATGAAATCGCAATCCAGGTGAATCATTTTTCCGCACTTTTTGCACTGAAGATGAAGATGCTCGAAGCAGTGAAGTCCTTCCGTCGTCTGTGCGTACTTATATAAGAAGCCGGAATTATCGATTGCCTTAAACTTGATAATTACCTTCTCTTCACACATTCGGTCCAGGTTTCTGTAAACGGTAGCAAGATTGATGACGCTTCCGTCCTTTGAAAGCATCTCGTAAACCTGCGCCGCCGAGAGCTGGCTGTTTGGATTATTCTTAAAAATATCAAGAATCGTTGTCTTGGCTCTTGTCGAATATTCTTTCATGTCGTTTCCTTCATCTATATTGTCACTCAAAAATAACAAAAAAATGCAAACGAATCGCATTTGCAAATCGTTTGCATTTTATACATTAATTTTTCTTTTGTCAAGTTATTCATCCCCGGAAGAAAAATCGAGTACGTCAAAGTTTTCGCCCTCGGAAACTTCGAACGAATCAAAAATCTTACCGGAAACGTTTTGGGCATCTGCCTTAAAATAATCGTTGTAGCGGCTTAGCGGAATTTCACTGTTCGTAAGAATGTAGGTGTCTTCTCCGGTAAGTGCTGCGGTTTCGTAATCGGTAACGCCTGCTCTTTCGAGCCGCTTCTCTTCGAGAGGGCTTTTAGCGGTCCACTCGCCCATTACGATATAATTTGCGGGTCTCTTCTCTTTCAAAAAGACTTTCTCGGTAAATGTTGCCACCGAATAGGTATTAACAAGAAAATCGTCTTCGGGGCGACTGTTGCAATAATCATAAAGAATCTCGATTTTTTCGGAATCCTTTGAAAGTTTTTTCGACGCTTCCAATGTCTTTTGTAAGGTCAACACTGTTGCTACGGCCGTAATCACAAAAGCACAAATAACGGCAACGTGCCTTCCCTTCAACGAAATCCTTCTGTCCGACAGAAATCCCGCAAGCACCGAAACTGCCACGAGAAGAATCATCAGCATAAGTCCGTAGGATACTCTTTCCAAAAAACGGCCTTTATAAATAAGATAGGCGGTAAATACTACTCTGTACGAATACGCGCCAAGGCACGCGATAAGCAGACGGTAATCTTTGGAAACCCATGAAAGAATGATGGCAATAATTATCATAACTCCCATCAGGATTCCGATAGGCTGAACATCATTTCTGAAAATGCCGGTCACCGTGTCCTTAATAATCTTCTTGGGAACACTGTAATACTGCTGCCAGTCCTTTATAATGTCATCGTAGCAGCCTGTGATGGTCTTAAGGCTCTCGGTCGTCGCATGCTTTGCAAGCGAAACATCCAGTCCCCACGTAAGTATCGTGTACTCGCTTTCGGGTATTTCGAGTTTTTCGTACATATCCTTGTATGTCTCGTACTCGGGAAACTTATTATAATCGTAAGCCTCGGTGCGCGCCTCGTTAAACGCCTTGAAATCCTTCCACTCCCGTGAAGAGTACGCAAATTTTTCCGTAACAAACGAAGCTGAAAATACTACTGCAAAAATAAGCGCATATACCAGGGTTTTCTTTATATTCTTAAAGCCTTTAACAAGAATAGCAATGCACACAAGCGGAAGGCCCATAAGCAAAACTTCTTTTCGAAGCCACAAAGAAACGATTAAAAGAACCAACGGTACTATTCCGTCCTTCGCGGATTTTTCCCCGTGTGCCGATACTATCGAGGTCGTTGCAATCCACAAAATCGCGGTTGCAACCATCACGCCGGCAAGCACCGTATATTGGTGCATCAGCATATATTTCAAGTCAACCGTAACAATAAGAAGCAGTGTCGCTACATTGGCGAAAATTCTTTCCCCGATTGCCTCAAAGCAGGAAACAACCCGTTTTACAAGAAGATACCAGCACAGAAAGTGCATTCCCACCATAAATATGCCGTACCATTCCACCGAAGGAAGTATTGAGTAAAGCCCCCTAAATACACATCCCAAGGGATACATGATGTATATAAGATGTGCCTCCGGCTTTCCCGTATACACTCCCGAAGCTATTGCCCGCAGCAATGAATCATCATTGGAGGAAAAAGAAAAATCATATGCAATTGAAATCAACACCCCTGCGATTAAAACCGTAAGAAGCGGCAACACTCTTACGGGAAGGGGATAATTTTTCCTGTCATCCATTTAATTTCCTCGTCAATACTATGCCTGGGGAAGTCTCCACAATAAAGTTCTGTCCGTAACTACGTCATTTATGTGCATTCCGTCGTCGTATTGTGTTCTTGCATCAATAAGTCCGATAACGGTTCCGTCGTATCCTTTCGGTACGTTTATATAGTAAGTAAGCTTGGTCGTTCCGCCTTCACCGACTTCCCACTTGTCGGTCTTTTCAACGTAACACTTGCACTTGTCATACACTTTTCCGCCAAAGTTTACGGAATATGTCATTATATTGTTTTCATCCGTCACAACTGTCTTGTCATGTCCGGCTATATCATAATAGTCTTCCAAAAGAAAACAATATGTTACTCCGTACGTTGCACCGTTTAAGTCGATGGATTCCAACAATATTTCCGCGCTTACCCATTCATAATCCGAACCGCTGTTTTGAAGTACCGTGCCATCCGAAGGCTCGGGTGTTTTGTCAAGCACCTTGAACGAACCCATGGTGACCATCGGTGTTGTTTCTTTGGCCTCATTCTCATGAGTCCTTGTGGGATACTCGTACTGCATACCCTCGGTCACATTTATTGCGATTTGATATTTTTCGAAATCCGCAACGAGCTTTTCACCGCGCTCGTCACCGCACATCGTACAGCGCTCGCCGAACTGATAGTTGGCAGGAGCGTAATCGTGATCGGAAACGTCTCCTTCAACCAGACCGCATCTTTTACATGTTTTCGGAGTCTGACATGTTGCAGGATTGAAGTCATGGCCCAAAGACTCTCCCGCCGGAAGATTACACCGGGTGCAGATTCCCGCTTCCGTACAGGTTGCTCCCTCTATGGTATGTCCCAAAGGTTTTCCGAATGTTTCCTTACACTTCTTACAATATGAAGCCTCCGTACAGGTCGCCTCCACAATCTTGTGCTTGTGGGAGCATCCCGTAAGCAGCGCGGCTGAGAAAATCATTGCCACAAAAATCAGTTTACGAACTTTCATAAAATCTCCATTGCGCTCCGGCCAAGCCGAAGCATCCTTACTTCATAATAAAATCTTACCGGCTATTATCTCAATACCAGTCATAATAGTACCAGTCGTCGCCATAACCGTAGTCGTCGCCGTAATACCAGTCATCACCTTCGTAATACCAGTCGTCTTCGTAACCCCAGTCGCCTTCGTCGTACCAGTTATTCCAGGAATTTTCATACTCGAAATCGTCCCAGCCCCAGTATTCGTCGTCGCTCCAGTAGCTGTCATCATCGTATTCATCCCAGTCGTCGAACCAGCCGCCCCAGTCGTAATCGTCTTCGTAGTCGTCCCAGCCGGACCATTCATCGTCCCACTCGTCATAATCGTAAAAATCGCCCGAACCCGAAGCGGATGTGAAATTTCCAAGCCAGTTAATATACGTTGAATCGAAACCGCAGTTAGTAAATACCGTCTGCAAATCGCCGTAAAAGTTACTGTCGCCGTACGGAAGTGTAACAGAGATTCCTGTAAGTGCAGTATCTTCACCGCATGAATTTACGTATACGATTGAATTGGAAAGAGCAGACGCAAGAGCTTTTGATTCAGCCGTGTCCATTGTACTTGCAACTGCCATGATATCCGTTACGTAATAATCGGACATATATACTTCCTCTTCGCTGTCATCCAGCCAGCCTGAGAAAAATCCGAAACGGGATAATTTATCTACCGAAGGATGAACACGTCCGTTCTGAGGTCTTGACCTCTTTCGGCTGTAGTTGCTTCCGGAAAGAGCGGATTCATTGGCATATGCGAAGTCCGTCCATGCCTGATACAAAACCTTCATCATGGATTCATCGATAAGTGCCATTATGGAATCATCGCCCCACTCGCTGTCCGAAGCATTACTGTTAACCATATCATCTATGATAATCTTTGAAAGCTCGGGGGTTGAAATGGATGTATTGTTGTAAAGAGCTTTAAGCCATCCCTTATAAGACCATCCGAGACCTGATTCAAAGTCTTCCGAAAGAAGCATATAATCACAATAATCATAAAATGCACAGGCTGTTTCCAGGGTAGACATCAAACAGCAGTCCATTCCGATAAAGTCGAAATAAACTCCGGCTGTCTTAAATGCCGTCTGCATTTCGTCGATGGAAAGCGAATCTTCCGATTCGGTCTTGTCATCATATCCGAAACCGTAAACGGGGCCGCCTCCGTGATTCCAAAACTGCAAAATATATCTGTCTGCAGGATAGTTTTGTACTCCCCAGATAATAAAGTCGGAAAGAGTCTTCGGATCGGCACAGTTAAGCTCGGGAAGATTATCCTTTACAAGATTAAGTCCGTTTCCGTCCACCGTATAAATCTGCGTATGGTTGCTGGAAATACCGTACTTTGCGGACCACTTTTTAGTATTCATGGTCTGTACGACAACGTTTACCTTGTCGGAAGAACCGGCGCTTACCATTTCGTCAAGGTCGTTGGTAGCCTCTCCGTCCTCTGTTTCAAGGTTTGAGCCGTTCATGTAAACAAGAACCGTAACCGTGTCTTCACCATTTCCTTTAAGGGAAACCTTTTTCTCCCTTACTGCATCCTTATCAAACAAAACTTCTACAGTCTCGTTATCGTAGCTTGCCGCAAGTTCGGCAGGCGATGCGCTTCCCGATGATGAAGAATCTTCTTCATCATCCGAGAAAATTGCCCATACAAAAAACAAAACAACAAGTACGAGCAAAATAATAAATGCTGTTTTCCATCCGTTGTGTTTTTTCTTTTTCATAATCTACCTCATAATCAATGTTTCACACACTACACACAAAATTTCAGCTTATTCTATCATACCTTGCACCTAAAATCGAGTAATGATAAAATTATTTTCATATTACTTTGAAAAGAGGTCTTGTTATGCATGCTTATTCATCAATTGCCGAGCTTATCGGACATACTCCGTTGATGGAGCTTAAGAACATAGAAGAGTCGCTTAATCTCAGCGCCAAAATTTTCGCCAAGATTGAGTATTTCAACCCCGCCGGTTCAGCCAAGGACCGGGTAGCTCTTTCCATCATCACCGATGCCGAAAGAAAAGGAACGCTTACCAAAAACTCAACCATTATAGAGCCAACTTCCGGAAACACGGGAATCGGCCTTGCCGCCTTATGTGCTTCAAAGGGCTACAAGCTGATTATTGTAATGCCCGATAACATGAGCGAAGAGCGTAAACTTCTCATGGGCATCTACGGTGCCAAGCTTGTTCTTACTCCCGGTGCTCTCGGAATGAAAGGCGCCATCGAAAAGGCTGAAGAACTTTTAAAAGAAATACCCGACAGTTTCATCGCCGGACAGTTTGATAACCCCGCCAACCCCAAGGCTCATTTTGAAACCACAGGTCCCGAAATATATGAAGCCTCCGACGGCGAAGTTGATTTCTTCGTTGCCGGTGTCGGCACAGGAGGTACCATCACAGGTACGGGTGAATATTTGAAGTCAAAAATCCCTTCGATGAAGGTTATTGCCGTTGAACCCGATGCTTCCCGCGTCCTGGAGGGCGAACCCGCTGCAGCACACGGTCTTCAGGGTATCGGAGCCAACTTCATTCCTTCCGTTCTTAACCGTGACATTTACGATGAGATTATTCACATCAAGGATGAAGAAGCTTACGAAGCCGTCGGCATGTTGGCCCAAAAAGAAGGTTTGTTAACGGGTATTACCTCCGGAGCTTCACTGTATGCGGGAATTGAGCTTGCAAAGCGTAAAGAAAATGCCGGCAAGAACATAGTTGTTCTTTTGCCCGACACGGGAGACAGATACCTTTCCACATTGGGAACCGTATTGAAGTAAAAAATAAAGCCGACGAATTTTCATTCGCCGGCTTTCTCTATGGTTTCTATATTATCTTATGCAAAGAAAAGTTTTGAAAGTGTCATGGGATCGATGTATTCACCGTTCTTGTAAACACGCATGTTTCCTGATGCGATTTCGTCGATAAGCATAACGCTTCCGTCCTTGTCATATCCGAACTCAAACTTGATATCATAAAGGCCAAGTCCCTTAGCCTTAAGGTCATCAGCTACGATCTTTGTGATCTTCTGAGTCATAACCTTGATATCATCGTACTGCTTGTCACTCATAACCTTAAGGTCAACAAGTGCATCCTTGGTTACAAGCGGATCGCCCTTTTTGTCGTTCTTGAATGTCATTTCAACGTATGCGGGAAGATCGGCACCTTCTTCGATGTATTCGCCGTAACGTCTGAAGAAGCTTCCTACAGCCTTATATCTGCAGATTACTTCAAGTCCGTGACCAAATACTGTAGCGGGAAGAACTTCCATTGTTGTGTCATCAAGGTTAGCCTTAACGAAGTGTGTCTTAATTCCTGCTGCATTTACTTTTTCAAAGAAATACTCGGTCATACGAAGGTTAACGTCGCCGACACCTTCAATCTGAAGACCTACGGAGTTTTCACCGGGATCAAACACTCCATCCTTGCCTGTACAGTCATCTTTGAACTTTAAAAGGTAATTTCCGTTATCAACTGCAAATACATCTTTTGTTTTTCCTTTGTAAACAAGCTTCTTTTCCATTGTTTTCTCTCCTATTGTCTTCAGTATTTGGAAAAAGTAACCTTTTCTTTTGAATAGAAAAGGCATACTTGACTCATTAACAAGTATGCCCAGACGGTCGACTTTTATTCTCAACGTTCCTCTGTGGTGCTCCACATAATTCCGTCAGTTACATTGAGTTTTCCTATGAAATATTGATACCATACGAAAACATTTCATGTCAAGAATATTTCAACGATATTTTTGCAACATTTTCGGCGGTGTTTGTTTATTTTTTCCACAAACACATGTCGCGCTTACAATACTTTGGCACAAAAAGGGGATTCGTACAGCTTATTATGCACAAAATAATTGTACGACCTGCATCCTCCGGCACAATATTTCCCCATATCGCACTTGCTGCACTTTCCGGTGAGCATATCGGGGGAAAACTTCCTGTTATAGGCAAAATTATCGGGATTATTCCAGATTTCTTCAAGCGACTGCTTGCGAAGGTTGCCTTCGTTGAATCGCTCGTCGTACATGGATTCGCACCCTCTGACGTTTCCGACACTGTCGATTCCTATAGCGGATATTCCCGCAAGGCAGCCTCTGAACTCAGCCTTCACACCTTTTGTGCCGCGAATATAGCCTTCCTCTTTCGTAAAGTAGCCTATGTTGTCCGCAACTCCCAGCGCGAAAGGTGCGGTTTCGACGTTAGCGGCGACAAATTCAATAACCTTCGCCATATCGTAGGCGTAATCCACACCGTTTAACGCGGCATTTCCCATCGGAGAACATGATTGAAGCTGCCACGCATATATCGGATACTTTTTAAGTGTTTCGTAAAGCTTTTCAAGACATAGTGAATTTTCGCTGTTAATCGTACTGATTACAGAAACCGGAATCCTTGCGTTGCAAAGTGTATCCATGGCCTTCAGCGCACGCTCATAGCTTCCTTGCTGGCGGTATTTGTCATGAATCTTTTCCGGTCCGTCTATGGAAACAGATACCGATTCAACTCCCGCTTCCTTGAGGTCGGTGATCAATCCCTCGTTGAATACAAAACCGTTAGTAATGATATTTACTTTAATCCCATGTCCGGTAAGTCTTGATACTATCTGTTTCCAGTCTTTTCGCATAAATACTTCGCCGCCGATCATGGAAACACGTCTGCAGCCAAGTTTTTTAAGCTGGTCCGAAATATCAAGACATTCTTCGGTAGTAAGTTCGTTCTCTCTTGCCCTGCCGCCCTTCGAACCGCAATACTTACATGAAAAGCAACATGCCAAAGTAATTTCCCAGACACATCTTGTAAGATAATATTCCATCTTCCGCTTTGAAACCTCTATACCGTTTTCGATAAAGAATTTCCGCACTCTGTACAAAACTTGCCAAGTGAACTGTTATTCGAACCGCATACGGGACATTTTATTATTTCAACACCCTTTGGCGGTAAAACGGTTCTGCCTCTTTGCATATCAGGTCCTGCGTAAACCATCATGGTAACGGGCGTTTTATTCAAGCGTATATCCGGTTCATCCATCGGCGGTCCGGCATAAACCGCGCCCATCGAGATATCGTCGTTAAAGCGAGGATCCATGGCCCGTTGCGGGTACGGCTTCTTTGGGGCGCTATCTTTTCTTTTGTCGAAAAAATTTCCTTTCATTCCTTTACTTCTCCTACCTATTTCGGTGCTCTCGGATTAATCAAGTCATATTTCCTCGAAGGTTCGTCTTCCAAATACATTTTTGCGATGCGACTTTTAACGGAACCGGTTTCTTCGTTGCACCAAATGTATAAGTACATATCATCATAATCAAGACTTTTTATTTCCATATCCTGAAGCTTTGAGAATGCGTCCGCATACTCGTTCTGCGTCACTTCCTTATCATCCACAAAGAAAAGGAAGCTGTCGTCCTCGGCATTGGGTTCAATCGCGAATTTCTGTTCAACAGTCGACTCGAACTTTTCGCCGATAGCGATTAACTCATAGTTCATGTAATCCATGTTGTCCATAATGGATATAAGCTTTCCCTCAAGCGGCGCGTATTTTATTGAGCCGTAGCATCCGCAAGGTCCCACATTAATGATGGCTCCTTTATCGTAGAAGCATACGTTCACTCCGGCGGCATTAACGCTGCTCTCGGCATAGAGAAGTTCTCTTACGCCGTCATTATTTACATCAACGGTTGCAAATGCAAGCTCTTCCAATGATGCGCAATCACCTGCTATATATTCAATATACTCCGCATATGCCTCGCATATTTTTTCTTCCTGAGTCACTTCATATTGCAAAAGAAAAATCGAACCGTCAAACCCACTTTCGCAAATGGCGTATCTTCGTACATTTCCCAGGGCATCTTTATAGGATATTCCGTAGTGCGGCGTATCGCCCGGAAACTCCAATGTAATCGTTACCGCTTTATCAATATGCAATTCATCAAGCTTATACAGTTTTTCTTCGATAAAGCGCAGTTCTCCGTCAGCTGAAATCAGGGGTTCCAAAGAACAGAACCTGAAATCGTACACTTCGGAAGGCGTATAGAAAACAAGTTTTCTGGCATATTCGGAGTCAGATACCGAGTACTCATCTTTACCGGCAAATGCCAATGTCTCTTCGGCAGGATCAACATAAACCGCCGACCAGAATTCCTTGGCCGAATTCGGATAATCCGCCGACACTTCATAATCGGCAAATGATTTTATCTCGACCGTTTCAATGAGTTTATTCATCTCTTCACGTTGCTTCTCAAAATCATCGGATTTTGAATCCTTCGAATCAAGCTGTTCCAACAAGTCGGTATTTTCCATAAGTCTGAAAGTTTCAAAAGAAGAATCATTTACTCCGCTTGAGCCTTCGTTATAAATTCGACCGTCGTTCAACAAAAAGATTCTGTTACGTGCCCAGCCTCCCTTAAGGAAGCGCGGCTCGTCATTTACATCTGTATAAAGAGCAACTATTCTCTTTCCAAGGCAAGGTGTTTCACCCGGATTTTCTACCACCATAATCAGAAGTTCCTGTCTGCCGTCTGCATTTATATCCTTTATCGCATATCCGACACCGTTAAGTGCAGAATCACTCGGGCTTCCGATTGTTGTTTCACATGCTCCGAGCGTCATGGGGCAGTAATTGTCAATTTCAAACTCGCTTACAAGGACTGCATGGTAAGCGTCAAGAATCTGTGTATATATTCCGTTTTCTTCCGATACGGCTTCCTCATCCTGTTTCTTTTCCGGTTCGGAAACATTCTCGGATTTTGCTTCAAAAATCGCTTCATTTTCACTCATTGATGTCGAATTCACGGAAGACTCCGCTATTTCTTCGGTTTTGGTATCGCCGATACTTTCCGCATCGCTATTGTTTGTAACGTCTTCGCTTTGGGATACGGATGCCGGTTCCTTAATTTCGGAAGTTTTCTTTCCCCCGCATGCGCACAAGCCAAGAACCAAAACTATGCTCAAAAAAATGACTGAAATCTTTTTCATTGTTTTCCCTCGATATATCATGTATTCGTTTGATGCTAACCCTGTATCAAACTTTTGTGACAACGCGCCAAATTCTATAGTCCGCGCACTATATTTATATAATCCTGTCGTTGGTCTACATCTGCATATATAATTACTTTTTTGTTTTCTTCATCGCTTTCATATTTTTATATTCCTCATACGAAAGCGCAACAGTATCACCTCTACCATTTACAGTAATAATACTCTCTGTAGTACATTATGCTGCAATAAACTTTTACAAGCTATCACTTATATTATACAAACATTCATTTAATCTTGAGAACCGTATTATATCCATGATTAATTATCACAACATAAGTAATTACAGAGACACCTGTGGCAAAGATAAGCAGCATAATACAGGATG
>JAZUJT010000010.1:0-35643 GCA_045642905.1 Lachnospiraceae bacterium
GATATTTTCTGGGGTGAATATTTCTTGAATTCGGAAGTCATTTCGGAAATGACACGACGATAATGAGTCTTTAATATCCACGCGTTTCCGAGAGTATTACCGTAATCGTACATTTTGCGAATATGCTCGCGACAAAATCCCGCATCATCGGTAAGGGCGCGTGTGTCAGCTTCCATATAAGAAGCTGCAGAACCTAAAACATAATCAAGCAAATCCTGCTCAACATTTCTTTCAATATAGCAGAAAGGACATTCGTCGCCGGCGTTAACGGCGTCGTTTAAAGGAATAGTGTAAAGCTTTTCTTTCATATTTTACGTGTGCTCCGTTTCAATTATTTGGTGCCGCAAAAGAAACAGTACCATATCATTGAAACGGCTGCATACTATTACGGTTTACCAGATTAATGAGCGCCAGTGTTCGATTTCTTCTTCCGTCAAAAATCCGTTTGACGAACCTAAGAAACCTATCTTGTAAGAAGCGAACAACAAAGCGTTCTGTATGGAGAGGGTAGCATCTCCGGTCTTAAGATAATAATGTAAAAACGAAGCAAACAAAGCGTTTCCGGCTCCGACCGTATTTACAACGGTACTTGTCTTAACGCTGTTGTAGTGCACGTACGTTTCGGTGTTTTTACTGTATATTATGAGTCCTTCGGCTCCCTGACCGAGGATAACAACCTCGGGAGAATATGCCTCAACAACTTCTTTCAAAAAGTCATAAGGATCCTTATCGAGATTATCATCACTAAGATACATTATATCAGCACTTTCAAGAAAGTAGCTATTATATTTTACTGTTGCGTAATCAAAATTTCTGATGTTTATCGCTATTTTCTTTCCTGCACTTAGAGCTTCGGCTATTAACGGTCTGCAGAAATTGGCATTTGCCGAAAGTAAAAGGTCCGCCGTCTGCAATTTTCCCTTGAACAAATTAACATTATATTGTGCATCGCGCACATCTTTTTTGTCTTCGAATATCTGTTGCTTCTTATTGGGAGCATAGAAAATAACCGCAGAAGGAGTTTCCGACAGCTTCGGCAGTATATAGTTGGTATCTATTTCAAACAGTTTTGCAGGGGTGTTTATTAAAGAAGCATAATCCGCTTCACCAATCATTGAGAAGAAATCCACACGGTCACCCAATGCTTTTAGTGCTACGGCTTCATTGTAGGAATCTCCGCCAAAGCCCATATGAATAAAATCACTGTCATTGGTAAGTGCACTGTATTCAATCGGAAGACGACGCACTTTAACGATAGTTTCCCTTTGAAGAATTCCGGACACAAGAATATGACTCATGGTTATACGTGCACGAGATAAACTCATGCTTTCCCCTTTCTGTCTGGCGACATTTATAATATGAATAGTTTAGTAAATGCGAGCAAACAAACTATTAAATATATCAGTCGCCCGACGCGGTGAAATAAGTTACATTGCTCTGTACTTAAGTGTGTAACGATATAAACTGTGAAAAGTTGCGTCAGCTTGCCCGGATGAGTTATAAATCGGACACTAAAGAGTGTATGATGGGTGTATAATATTTGTATTAAGTTACATTCGGAGGAGTTTATGAGTCTTCAGTTTGTTGTGGGCCCGACAGGGGCAGGGAAAAGTACATACGTATACGATATGATGATTTCCGAGTCATTAAAACATCCGGACGTGAATTATTTATTGATTGTTCCGGATCAGTTTACCATGCAGACTCAGATGGATATTGTTAAAAGACATCCGAGCGGCGGTATTATGAATATCGATGTATTAAGCTTTTCGCGTCTTTGCTATCGTATTTTTGAGGAGACCGGAAAGCCGGAATATCCTGTATTGGATGATACCGGAAAGAGTCTTGTTTTAAGAACGGTGGCGTCAAGGATTAGCGATAAAATGCCTTATCTTGGCAAGAATATGTCCAAGGTCGGATACATCCATGAGATAAAGTCTTCCATATCCGAATTTATGCAATATGACGTATCCGTCGAAGATTTGATGCGCCTTTCGGAGGGAACAGACAATAATCTTTTGAAGATGAAGCTTATGGATTTGGCCACTGTTTATAAGGCTTTTACAGATTATAACAAGGAAAAATTCATTACGAACGAAGAGACGCTGGATGTACTCTGCAATAAACTGACTGATTCGGTCATTATTAAGAAAGCAGTTGTTATTTTTGATGGATTTACAGGCTTTACACCTATACAGGAGAATGTAATAAGAAAACTTTCGCTTCTGTGCGAGAAGATTATTGTGACATTGAATCTTTCGCATGACGAAGACCTTACAATGGGCGGGGGCGAGGAAAAATTATTTTACCTTTCAAGGAAAACCGCACACAGGCTTGCAGGGTTTGCAACGGAGGATCATGTTCCCATTGAAAAGCAGGTTTCTATAGACAGCAAAGAGTTCGGAAGATTTACGAATAATCCTTTGATGAAGCATCTTGAAAGAAATCTTTTTGTTTTTCCTTATGAAGTTTATGAAGGTGATACTTCGAATATTTCAATATTTAAGGCTTCCGATATTTCAAGTGAGGTTGACTGTATCTGTAACCGTATCGGTGAATTGATAAGAACGGGCGAGTACAGTTATCGCGATATTGCAGTTGTTGCGGGTGATTTTGAAAGCTATGCGGGTCTGTTTGAAGGTAAGTTTAATGAATTGTCCATGCCGTGCTTTATTGACCGTAACAGCAAGATTACCTTAAATCCGTTTATTGAATTTTTGATGAGCGCAATGCAGATTGTCATAAAAGATTATTCTTATGACAGTGTGTTCCACTTCTTAAGAAGCGGCTTTACGGATTTTGACAGAGACGAGACGGACCGGTTTGATCGCTACGTCAAGAGCCTTAATATCAGAGGTAAGTCTTCATATCACAGAGAATTCAGGCGTACGCAAAAAGGCTTGCAAAGAGAAGTTGCACTTTTACAGGTTCCGCTTCGCAATGAAACCAGGGAAAAACTGATTAAGCTTTTGGAACCGCTCGAAAAGCCTTATAAAACCGTCGGCGAGTATGTGCGGGCAATTTACGGATTTTTGACGGATAATCGCTCCTTTGAAAGACTTGGCGCATTTTCGGATAAGTTTGAAGCCATGGGAGACATTTCCAAAGCATTGGAATACCGCCAGATTTATAAGCTTGTCATGAATCTTCTGGATACAATGGACGGGCTTTTGGGCGATGAAGAAATAACATTTGAAGAATTTTACAAGATATTTGAAGCCGGCTTACAGGAAATAAAGGTGGGCATTATTCCCAAGGGCGTGGACCGTATCGTCGTCGGTGACATTGAAAGAACACGACTTAACAACATAAAGGTTTTGTTTTTTGCAGGCGTTAACGATACAAATATACCGAAGAACAGTGAAAAGGGCGGCATTTTATCATCGGTTGAAAGACAGATGCTTTCCGAAAAAGGATTTGAAATGGCACCTACTTCAAGAGATGAAATGTACACGCAAAGACTGTATCTTTATACCGCTTTGTGTAAACCTTCCCATAAGCTGATTCTTTCTTTTGCCTGTCAGGACAGAAACAGTAATGCCTTAAGACCGGCTTACCTTATCGAGAACGTCAGACGGTTGTTTGGTAACCTTAAAATCGAAAGCGACGAAAGCCTTCCGCTTATGAAGAGAATGATTTCCGTTTCCGATTCAATGAAATACTATGCGGCCGGAATGAAGAATTACGTTTTGGGAAGGGCAGATGAGGACACGGTCAGTATTTTACATGCCTTGGCGAAACTTTATGAAGAAAACGACCTCGGCGACAGAAAAGAAAGTATAGACGATGCGGCATTTTTCAGATACGTTTCCATGCCGTTATCAAGAGAAATTACTTCAAAGCTTTATTCGGATGTTCTTGAAGGCAGTGTCAGCCGCTTTGAGACTTATGCCAAATGTGCGTATGAGCACTATCTTGCGTACGGACTTAGGATTTCCGAGAATGAAACTATTGACTTTGACAGGTTGAGCCTCGGAAATGTTTGCCACGGTATTTTGGATACGTTTTTTGTCAAACTTGCCGGCAAGGGTTACACATTCGCCGACTTCCCGGAGGAAGAGTTTGAAAAGCTTCTGGATGACACGATTGAAGAGTATTGTAATAACTATGACCAGGGCATTTTGAACGAAGGCGCCAGAAGTGCGTATATTATCGCACGCATCAAGGAGCTTATTAAGCGCACTGTTACCATGCAGAAGTATCAGCTTTCAAGGGGCAGGTTTGTGCCTTCTTCGGCCGAATACAAGTTTTTCGATGATATTGATTTGGGCGAAGGCTTCGGCTCGCTTCGATTAACGGGAAAGATTGACCGTATAGATTTATGTCACGAGGATGACAAGGTTTTCGTGAAAATTACCGATTACAAATCTTCGGCCAAAAAGCTGGATGTTACTGCGATTTATCACGGAATTTCCCAGCAGCTTGTGACTTATATGTCGGAAGCGGTGAAGAAGACAGCGCTTCAATATTCCGGCAAGGAAGTGGTCCCTTCGGCAATGCTTTATTATCGGATACAGGACCCGTACGTGGACGCTAAGGGCAATCCAACGGATGAGGAACTTTCCGGAAGTATTAAATCGGCTTGTGCACTTTCGGGCATGCTTCTTGAAGATACCGAAAACATTAAAAGATTGGATGAAACAGCCGCAGAAACTTCATCGGACATTATTCCCGTTCAATATTCGGCCAATGGCAAGGGATTGTTGTCCGACAGTAAGAAAAGCGTTTTAAGTGCGGAAGAGATGAAGTCCATGATGGACTATGTGGAAAGAATGACTATAAGAATCGGCCGAAATATTTTCTCGGGCGATATAAGTGCTTCGCCTATAAAGGGTACCGGCGCAAGCGGCCGGGATAATACTTCTTGCGATTATTGTCCGTATCATACGGTATGCGGCTTCGATTGTCATGTTGAAGGCTTTGAAGTACGAAAGGACAATGACGTGGATGCGGATACCGCAAGAGAAATAGTAATGGGAGGAAAGGAAGATGGCAGAGATTATCTTTTCAACGGATCAACAGGCAATAATTGATTCAAGAAATGAAAATGTGCTTGTGGCTGCGGCTGCGGGTTCCGGTAAAACGGCGGTCCTTGTTGAACGTATAATCAGACGTATCACCGATCCCGTTAATCCTATAGATATCGATAAACTTTTGGTAGTTACTTTTACAAATGCCGCTGCGGGAGAGATGAAGGACCGTATCACGAAGGCTTTGGATAAAAAACTTCTTGAAAATCCTGCGGACAATCATCTGGCAAGACAGGCTACGTTGGTTCATAACGCAAAGATTATGACGATTGACAGCTTCTGCCTTTTTCTTGTAAAGAATCATTTCCATGCCATTGGTCTTGACCCGTCTTTTCGAATTGCTTCCGAAGGGGAAATCAAGCTTTTATGCAAAGATGTGGTAAAGGAAGTAATCGACAGGGCTTACGAATCGGGGGACCCGACGTTTTTCAGACTTGCGGATTCTTATTCCAAAACCGATAACGATGACAGTCTGGAAAACTGCATATTGGATATTTATAAGTTTGCCATGAGTTATCCCTGGCCCGTTAAATGGATAAATGAACACAGAGGGGATTATTCTTTTGGCAGTATCGAAGAGTTTTTAAAGTCCGAAATGGTCATGAATATCATAAAGGAGTGTCGCGACAAAGCAGATGCGCTGCTTCTGAAAATAGACGAAGCAATAAGTATTTGCAACGCGGGACCTGTGCAATACCTTAAATGTTTCAATTCGGATAAAGAATATATCGGAATTATTAAAGAGGCGCTCGATAAAAATGATTTCGAAGGGTTTGTCGATGCGTTTGACAAAGGGGAGTTTATGCGTCTTCCTTCCAAAGTGTCGGGAAGTGAGGACGACAAGATTTATGTAAAGGCGTTACATGACAACTGGAAGAACGAGATTCTTGCCATGCGTGACCTGTACGCTTATGAGAAGCCCGAAACTCTTGTGGCGGATATGAACGCTACAGCTGCTTCCGTAAATAAACTTTTTGACCTTGTTACCGACTTTATCGAAAGCTTTTCCGAGGCCAAGAGAGACAGACAGATTCTTGATTTTACCGACATGGAGCATATGGCAATCGATATTCTTATAGATAAGTTTACGGATATCGACAACTTTACCGTGACGGATGTGGCATTAAGTTATCGCGACTACTTTGAAGAAGTAATGATAGACGAATACCAGGATTCGAATCTTGTCCAGGAACTTATTTTAAAGAGTGTGTCCAGAGAAAATGATGAAAATATCGGTAACCGATTCATGGTAGGTGACGTTAAGCAGAGCATTTACCGTTTCAGACTTGCAAGGCCGCAGATATTTATAGGAAAGCAGGCCAAATATTCATCCAAAGCGAGAAAGACCGACAGGGAAATAGTTTTAAAAGAAAATTATCGTAGCAGAAAATCGGTAATCGACAGCGTTAATGCGGTTTTTGAAGATCTGATGATTAAGGAGTATTCCGACACGATTTATACCGATAAGGAACGGCTGAACAATAAGGCTGCATACCCTTCGGAGGATTCTTTGGATAACAAAAGCGAGCTTATGCTTATTGAAGCTTCGGCGGACGAAGAAAAGGGTAAGCTTGAAGCTTTGGCCATTGTAAACAAGATTAATTCCATAGTGGGAAAACAGATCATCTTCGACAAAGGCAACAATGTAGAAAGAACGGCCGGCTATAAAGATATTGCAATTTTATATAAGGCTTACGGACCTACTATAACCGCGCTTTGCGAAGCCTTTGACAGGTGCGGCATTCCATATCAGATAAAGGGAAAAGGTGATTTTTACTCCGCACGGGAAATATGTATGGTGATGAACTTGTTAAGAGTTATAGATAATCCTTTGGATGACGTGTCACTGTACGGATTGATGGTTTCGTATTTCGGTAAGTTTACCGACGAGGAAGGCGCGTTGATTGTATCAGGCGCAGACCCTTCATTGATTTATCTGTGGGACAAGGTTAAGGACTATTTTGATAAAACCGGCGATGAGAAGGTTTTAAATTTCATCAACATGATTGAAAGCTACAGAGATAAGAGCGTGTATACGCCAATCGCGGAGTTGATCGGCGAAATCGTAGACAGCACGGGATATCTTCTCTATGTAAGCGCACTTCCCGACGGAGCCCGAAGAGAATCCAATGTAAAGATGCTTATTTCCAAGGCTTCCGAATATGCCAGGACAAGCTTCCATGGGTTGTTCCATTTCTTACGATATGTAGAACTTATGGAGAAAATAAATGCCGAGGAAGGTGAAGCACAGGTCTTAGATGACTCAATGGATTGCGTTTCGATTATGACAATACATGCAAGCAAAGGTCTTGAGTATCCGGTTTGCTTCCTGGTTTCGGCTGAAAAGCAATTTAACACAATGGATCATAAAAATCCGGTTTTACGTGACATTGACAGGGGTGTCGGGCTTAAGTTTTATGATTCAAAGAAGCGTATCTGCAGAGAGACCCTGATGCGCAAATACATTCTGTCCAAGATGACATGGGAAGAATTGAGCGAACATATCCGGGTTTTGTACGTAGCGATGACACGTGCCAGAGAGAAACTCATTGTGACGGCAACGGTTAAAGACGTCGCCAAGACGATTGACGGATGCAATGCCGTAAAGACCAATTCCTACCTCGGCCTTATGTTGCCTTCAATATTAAGATGTCCCAAGCTTTTTGACATAAATGTCTATACCAAAGAAGATATCGGAATAGATGAAATCAAGAATAAAGTCGATATGCAAACCCTCAGGGAAGAATACGAGAATGCTGAAGTGACTGTTAAAGTCAATATGGCAAAAGAAACTCTTTCGAAGCGTTTTTCTTTCGACTACCCGTTTAAAGGATTAAGCCGCCTTTATACCAAGACTACGGTTTCGGAGCTTAAGATGGCAGCACTCGAGGATGTACCGGGAGAAAGTCATAATCCTTTTCCGGACCCGGTTAGTACACCTTATGTACCACGCTTCGCGGGAGGCGATGCGGAAGTTTCGGGAACCGACAGGGGAAGCGCATATCATAAGCTTTTGTGCCTGTGGGATTTTTCAAAACTTCCCAAAGATTCGGAGGAACTTTCTGATGGCTTGACTAAACTGGTCGATGCAGGCAAAATAACGCGCGAAGAGTTCGAAATCGTTCCGAAAGGTAAGCTTATGAAGTTTATGGAATCCCCTCTTGCAAAAAGAATGAGTAAGGCGGCGCTTAACGGCAAGCTTTATAAGGAGCAGCCGTTTGTAATAGGTCTTCCGGCTTCGGACGTTGACAAGGATTTTCCTTTTGACGAAACAATACTGGTGCAGGGTGTAATTGACGTGTACTTTGAAGAGGACGGAGACATTGTCCTTATGGATTATAAGACGGACAGAGTAGAAGAAGCTTCCGAACTTATTTCACGTTATGAAACGCAGCTTGTATATTATCAAAAGGCAATTGAAAAGCTTACCAACCTCAAGGTTAAGGAAAGACTTATATATTCTTTTGGACTTAATGAAACAATTGTGGTAAAATAACGTCGTATGTGAATCCTTTTTCACGAATCACATTCGAACGGAGATATAAGAAATTTATGAACAAGAACACAGGTATTATTTTAGAGGGCGGAGCTATGCGCAGCATTTTCACTGCCGGCATACTCGATTATTACCTTGACAATAATATAGAAATCCCCAATGTCCTTGCAGTTTCGGCAGGTGCTTACGCCGGAATGAATTATGTTTCGGGACAGAAGGGACGTATCCTTGATGCCATAGTAAAGCCATTGGAGACTAAGAAATTGTTGGGGCTTTCGGTATTTTTAAAGACTCACGACTTCTTTAATATGGACCTTTTATTCAATCGCATTCCCAAGGTTGAGTGTCCTTTTGATTTCGAAAGCTTTGTAAATTCAGGAAAGAAGTTCATTACAAGTACCATAAACTGTATGACGGGTGAGGCAATCTATTACGACCACTTTGAAAGTCTTGATGATTTTCTTCAGATTTGCCGCAATGCCAACTCACTTCCCATTCTTGCAAGAGTAGGTCACTACAAGGGCGTTCCCATGATGGACGGCGGTATGGCGGATGCCATTCCGATTTCCAAAGCATTGGAACTTGGCTGGGAGAAGATTGTTGTTATTTTCACCAGAGAAGCAAGTTACCGTAAAACTCCCAGAGGAGATGTTTACGATAATTGGTATACGAAGCTTTTCTACAGAAAATATCCCGGTCTTTTACATGCCATTGATGTTCGCCCCGATGTTTATAACGGCTCCATCGAAAAAGTTCATGAACTTGAGAAGGAAGGCAAGGTATTTGTTTATCGTCCTCCGGATGATGTTATTCTTACCAACAACGAGACCAATCCCGATACACTTCGTAATTACTACAAGATCGGATATGAACTCGCCAAGGACAAGCATCAGAAATTGATGGAATTTTTGAATGCTTAATTTTTGAAGTACTTATTTTTGTTTTTACATAAATTTTTATGTGCACTAAACTGCACGGAAGGAAACAAATGGGTAATTTTAGATTTTTGCTTGCATTATGGGCAGCCAAGGCTGCCATTCCGGTTATGAAGCTTACCGGGCACAATGCGACCAATTTTCCCGGACAGATCGCAATAAATATCTGTCCGGATTTTTTGAAATATATAGGTAAGCCTGAGCATATCATTTCGGTTACCGGTACCAACGGAAAGACGACCGTAAATAACATGGTATGTGATATTTTCGAAGCTTCCGGCAAGAAGGTTTTGGATAACCGTGCAGGCTCCAATACAAGAACCGGACTTACGACCGCACTCATTAAGGGCGCGTCTTTATCGGGTAAGGCGAAGTTTGATACCGCGGTATTTGAAACCGATGAGAGAAGTACAATAAGAATTTTCCCTTACGTTAAGCCTGAATACGTTCTTATCACGAATCTTTTCAGAGATTCCATTATGAGAAACGGTCATCCCGAGTTTATCGGAGGCCTTCTTACCGACAATATTCCTAAAGAATCCAAGCTCATTTTAAACGGCGACGATTTGATTTCCGTAGGTATTGCTCCCGAAAATAAGCGTGTTTATTACGGAATAGAGAAGCTTGAAAGCGATGTAACCGAGTGTATCAACCTTATTAACGATATAAGAATTTGTCCCAAGTGCAGCGGAAAGCTTAAATACGATTACTTAAGATATCATCACATCGGTCGCGCTCATTGCGTTGATTGCGATTTCAAGTCACCCGAGTACGATTATGCTGGATGCAATATCGACCGTGTAAACAATACCGTTACTATTAAGGACAAGACTTCAAGCGGTGTTTATGAGTTTGTAAACGACAGTATTTTCAATATTTACAACATGGTAGCGATTACGGCGCTCTTCAGGGAAATGGGATTTTCTCACGATGAACTTATTAAGTACATGAAGAAAGCCAAGGTTGTGGAGTCCCGTTATAAGCTCGTTGAGACTAACGGTGTTACCATTATTACCCAATTGGCCAAAGAAAAGAACGCGCTTGCCATCTCACGTGCATTTGATTACGTAAAAGGCATCGAGGGCAAGAAGTCGGTTCTTCTTATGATGAATTGCTTATACGATGAGCAGCATTGGTCGGAAAACACCTGCTGGATGTATGATTGTGATTTTGAATTCTTAAATGACGAGAATATCGGCGAGATAGTAGTTTCGGGACCTCGTGCGAGAGATTACCGCTTGAGACTTCTTTTTGCCGGAGTATCGGACGACAAGATTAAGCTTATGCCCGATGAGCTTGAAGGTGCAAGAAAGATTAAGCTTGAAAAGGGAATGAAGGTTTGTGTATTCCACGGCGTTGATTCTTTTGACCTTACACAAAAAGTACGTAAGATTCTTGTTGAACGTGCAAATGGACTGGAGGGATAAGCGATGATAAAGATTGAAATTTTATTCCCCGAAGTTGCCAATCTCTACGGAGATTTGATGAACATTGAGTATCTTGTAAGAAGTATCGGTAAGGACAATGCAGAGGTTATCAATACTTCCCTCAAGTCGGAGCCTTATTTTGCCAAGGCCGACGATGTTGATATGATTTATCTCGGAACCATGACGGAAAAGAGCCAGAGTCTTGTGCTTGATGTTCTTTTTAAATACAAGACCCGCATAGAGGAGCTTATTGATGCCGGTAAGATTTTTTTGATTACCGGAAATGCGCTTGAACTTTTCGGAGAATATATTGAGTGCGATAACGGTGAGAAGATTCCCTGCCTCGGTATTTTTAAGACGCATGCGGTAAGACGTATGCTTGAACGCTACAATTCTTTATATGTCGGAAAATTTGAGGATATTGACATTGTAGGCTTCAAGAGCCAGTTTACTCATTCATACGGTGAGTTTGACGGCTTGTTTGAAACCGTAAGAGGCGACGGTTTAAGCCCTGAGACCAAGTCGGAGGGTATTCGCCGCAACAATTTTTTGGGAACATATATTATCGGCCCCCTTCTTGTGTTAAATCCGCCCTTTACGGTGTACCTTATGAAGCTTTTGGGCGTAGAGGAGGCACATCCTGCGTACGAAGAGTCGGCAATGGATGTATATAATCACAGACTTGAGGAATTTATGCAGCCTACGAGAGGCTTGACTTATTGATAAGGAGTTATTGTGTCGGATACTAAGGTTATTAAGACTCAGAGAAATGCAAACGGTGAGTTGTTGAGACTTTTGTGCATGGCAATGATTATTGTATTACATGCGCTCGATAAGGGTAACAATTTGCGCAATATGTACAGTGAGATGCATTTGGTTCCTGTTGTGGCATGGCTGCTGGAAAGCTTATCGATAGTTGCGGTAAATGCGTTTTTATTGTTGAGCGGATATTATCTTTCGAAATCGTCTTTTAAGCTCGGAAGATTGATTGAACTTATCCTGCAGACGCTGTTTTACACGATTTTGCCGTTCGGTATTGCTTTTGCGTTTAATTTTACCGGCGAAAAGCTTGATTTATACAATATTTTCAGAAGTGTTCTTCCCGTTCACATGGACGTTTACTGGTTCATTACCTGTTACATTGCTCTGTATATGCTAAGCCCGCTTATTAATCGCGGTATCAGGAACATGAATAAAGCTCAGTTTGGCTCTTTGATTATTATTCTTTTGATCTTCGAGTCTTTGCTTAAGAGCTTTTCTCCGATATCGCTTACCATGGATGAGTCCGGTTACAACGTTTTATGGTGCCTTATCGTATATCTTATCGGCGCATATTTCAGACTTTACGGATTTAAGCATCTTACGAACGTAAAGAAATCGGTGGCATTATATCTTTCGGGAAGCTTTGTTGTCTTCCTTGAAATGTTCGTTTTGATGTTTATTACCGGCAAATTCGGAAAACTCGATACTATCACGGCAAGAATGATGCCCAGAGATTACAATAACATTTTTGTACTCGCGGCTTCTGTCGGTATTTTTGCGGCTTTCATGAACAAAAAGCCCATGAAGGAAAAATGTGCTGCCGTTGTATGCGCACTTTCGCCGATGGCTCTCGGAATTTATCTGCTTCACGAGACCGTGGTATTTCGCTATGAATGGCCCAAGTGGCTCGGTATAGTGAATATGGTTGATGACAATATTATTTCTTTCTTTATAGGGCTTATTATTGCGGTGGTTTGCGTATTTGCGGTGGGCCTTGCTATTGACTTTGTGCGCATTAAGTTGTTTAATCTGATTCGTAAACCGTTATCAAAGCTTAAGCTAAGTGAAAAGATTCTTTCTTTTGACAGGATGATAAACGGTTAAAAATAAATATTCGCTAGGGGAGCCTTTGCTGAGATTGAAACTTTTGTTTCTTGACCCTCATCACTTGAACCGGATAATACCGGCGTAAGGAAGCATTATGTTGCTTATTTAAGCGACAGTTCCCCTCCCGAGATTAATTCTTAGGAGGATTTTTTATGTCTAAAAATCGTATTACCACAAGAAGTATCTGTTTTTGCGCCGCAACGATTGCGCTTGCGACGGTTACCGCCAACTTTGTAAAGCTGCCGTCTCTTCCATTCGGCGGTTCGTGCACACTTTTCTCGATGCTGTTTGTTACGCTTGCGGGTTACTGGTTCGGACCGGTGACCGGTATTTGCGCAGCAGTCGCACATGGACTTATTCAGTTTGTATCAAATCCTTATTTTATCCACCCCGTGCAGGTTCTTTTGGACTACCTTCTGGCGTTTGGCGCGCTTGGACTGTCCGGTTTCTTTTGCAATAAAAAGAACGGACTTATCAAGGGCTACAGTCTTGGTGTATTCGGAAGGTTCGTCTTTGTGTGTATTTCGGGCGTCATTTTTTATACAAGCTATACGTCGGGTGTAAAGGACAATGTGGCGGCGGTATGGGCCGGAATCGTCTACAACATGTCCTACATTTTGCCCGAATACGTGATTACAATCATTATTCTGATGATTCCTGCGGTGAAAAAAGCCCTTTTGTATGTGAAAAAACAGGCGATGATGGTATAATGTCTCTGTTGTATTAATGAAAAGAATGAGAGAGATAATTTATGTACAGATATGTTTTATTTGATCTTGACGGAACTTTATCGGACCCGAAGGTGGGTATTTGCACCAGTGTGCAGTACGCAGTTACGAAGATGGGAATGGAAGCTCCGGATATCGATGAGCTTGAGTCGTTTATCGGTCCCCCGTTAAGAGATTCCTTTATGGAATATTTCAAAATGTCGCCCGAGGAGGCCGAGCAGGCAATTACTTATTACAGAGAGCGTTTTTCAACTGTAGGAAAGTTTGAAAACGAGTTATATCCGGGCATTTACGAACTTCTTCGCGACCTCAGGAAGAAGGGAAGAGTGGTTGCCATAGCATCCAGCAAGCCCACGGTTTTTGTTGAGGATATTTTAAAGCACTTTGAAATCAGGGATTTCTTCGATGTTGTTGTAGGCTCCGAATTGGACGGCAGCCGCGACAAAAAGGAAGACGTTTTAAATGAAACTTTAAATCAAATGTTTAAGGATACCGAGATTGAGTATGATGATGTCGTTATGATCGGCGATCGCAAGTACGACATTGAAGCGGCTTTAAAACTCGGAGTTCGAAACATCGGTGTAGCATACGGCTACGGTTCAAGAGAAGAGCTTGATAATGCCGGCGCCGACAAGATTGTAAATACCGTCGCAGGCCTTCGCGCCGCTTTGCTTCCCATGGTGGGAGAGACGGACAACAAGTATCGTACCCGCACGGAAACCTCATCGGTTTCAATCGACGAAAGCGGCAAGGTAGTGCGGAAAACTCCCGAAGAAATAAAAGACATGCAGAAAGCCGCAGGCAAGAAAGCCATGAACAACATGCTTGCCCTGGTACTTCCGATGTTTGTTTACGTCATCGGCATATGGCTTATGAAAAATGCCTTGTATGTTGTGATTTCGATTCTTTTGGTACAGCTTGGATACGAGAACGACGCAATGTATTCCATGCCTTCGCTGTATTACGGTGTAACAACGGTTTCGGCGTTGTTCCCCTGCTTCATTATCAGAAAACCTTTCATCAAGCTTTGGCGTAAGGAAAAAGAAACAGAGCTTCCCAAGCCCGTATTCAAATACGAACCCGCCGCATGGACCGCACTTATCGCTTTAATGGGCGCTTCCATAGCAGGCTGGGGCAACAACATTGAAATTGAAATGCAGAAGATTGCCGCTTCAAATCCTCAGGCGGCCGTCGATGCACTAAACACCGCTTCATCCGTTTCGGGTGCCGTATCGGATGTGCCGGCTTTAGTGGCTCCTTCGGTAACCGACGTTCCGCTTTTACTCGGCATTCTGCTTTTCGGTATACTTAAGCCCGTTACCGAGCATTTTGTTTTTACCGGCGTATCCTACAAAAAGGCAAGGACCTTTATGCAGCCCGGTTTATCTATTCTTCTTGTAACCTTGCTTTACGCATACATGGGCAAGAATTCGGTTCTCGGCTTCGGAAGCGTATGCGCATATGCCGTAACACTTTATGCTTTCCCGAAGTACCCGAAGGTTTGGTACACCTTTGTTACCGGCGCCGTATCCGGCGTACTTATTTATCTTGTGAAGTATTGCGATGCCGTAAAAAATCTTTTTATCGGCAACCGCATTCCGCAGGCAATTCTTCTTATTTCCGTTATCGGAATGTCCGCAATCGAGTTTGTGAGACGCAGCAGGGAAATCAAGAAAGAAGACTCAGTGAAGTAAAGAAACCAATATACTGAAAGATGACGAAAAATCGCCGCAACGTTTTGTTGCGGCGATTTTTATATCGACTAATAGAATTTACAATACCGGAATATTATTCTCTTTAAGAAGCTTCACGGTGCTTTCGGGCCACATGGAGCACTGAACTTCACCGATGTGGGCTTTTCTTAAGAAGAACATACAAATACGGGACTGACCGATACCGCCTCCGATTGTAAGGGGAAGCTCATCGTTTAAAACAGCCTTGTGGAAATCAAGCTTGGCGCGCTCGGGACAACCGGCTTTGTCAAGCTGTTCCTTTAAGGACTTGGCATCAACACGAATACCCATTGATGAAAGCTCAAGGGCGATGTCCAAAACAGGGTAGTAAACAAGGATGTCGGCGTTAAGCTGCCAGTCATCGTAGTCGGGAGCACGACCGTCGTGGGGCTCACCGTTCTCCAAAACGTCACCGATCTGCATGATGCAAACAGCGCCTTTGGCCTTGGTAATAATGTATTCGCGCTCCTTGGCAGAGTACTCGGGGAAGCGCTCGTAAAGTTCCTCACTTGTGATAAAGTAAATGTCGTGAGGAAGAATTTCCTCTATATAATCGTACTGAATGGAAAGGTATTTCTCAGTCTTACGAAGAACCTTGTAAACGTCTTTTACAACGTTTTGAAGCGTTTCAAGAGTTCGCTCCTCGCGGGTAATGACCTTTTCCCAGTCCCACTGATCAACGAAGATGGAATGAATGTTGTCGGTATCCTCGTCGCGGCGAATGGCATTCATATCCGTGTAGAGACCTTCGCCCACGGAAAAGCCGTAGCGCTTTAACGCGTAACGCTTCCACTTGGCAAGTGAATGTACAATTTCAGCTTCGTAATCATTCTGCTCTTTAATTCCGAATGTAACGGGTCTTTCGACACCGTTAAGGTTATCATTAAGTCCCATTGCCGGATCGACGAATAAAGGCGCCGATACACGTAATAAATTCAAACGTTCCGAAAGAAGATTCTGGAAGAAATCTTTAACGGTTTTGATGGCAATTTGGGTGTCATGAAGGTTTAAAGCCGGTTCATAACCCTTGGGAATCCTGGTTTCCATAGTAAATCTCCGTTCTGCGGCAAGCCGCTTTTTTAATTCATACCATCTTTATATTTAAGTACAAAAATACGTTTATTGCAAGAAAAAAATCTGATAAAATGGAAAAAGAAAAATAAAACGAGGCAATTATGCAGGTAGATATTTCGGTGCGTACACTCGTGGAATTCATTCTGCGAAGTGGAGATATAGACAATCGAATAGGTACATTCAGGGAAAACGCCATGGTCGAAGGCGGGCGCATTCACAGGATGCTTCAGAAGAGAGCCGGCGCCGATTACAGCGCGGAAGTACCGCTTAACTTTACGTATAAGGGTAAAGAGTGCGATATTCACGTTGAAGGCCGCGCAGACGGCATAATCGATAACCAAAGCGGAATTACCGTGGATGAAATTAAGTCTACCTACGCCGATGTAATGCGCTATAAAGCACCTTATGAAATCCATCTTGCACAAGCCAAATTCTACGCATATATCGTGAGCGAGGAAAGAAATCTTTCAAGCATTAATGTCAGAATTACATATTGCAACATTGAAACCGAAGAGGTTAAGTATTTCAACGAAGAATACTCATATATCGAGCTTAAAATGTTTGTGGAAGGCGTGTGCGGCGAGTATGAAAGATGGGCTGCATTTACGTTGAAATGGCACGATGAGCGCAATACGTCGATTAAGGGCCTTCCTTTTCCTTTTGACTACAGAGACGGTCAGGATGAACTTGTAAAGCAGGTTTACTACACGATTTATCACAAAAAGAAACTGTTTCTTGAGGCGCCCACCGGTGTCGGAAAGACCATTTCCACGATGTATCCGGCAATCCAGGCGATGGGACAGGATCTTTCTTCCAAGATTTTTTATCTGACCGCCAAGACAATTACGAGAACGGTTGCGGCCGACACGGCGGACATTTTGCGTGAAAAAGGTCTAAGGTTAAAGAGCATTGTCCTTACGGCCAAAGAAAAAATATGCATGACCGGGGACAGCGAATGCAACCCCGATTCCTGCCCGTACGCAAAGGGCCATTTTGACCGTGTAAATGACGCTATGTTTACCATGCTTAATGAGGCGGACAGCTTTACGAGAGAGACGATAATCGAATATTCAAGGCGATTTATGGTATGTCCTTTCGAAATGAGTCTCGATCTTTCCATGTTTTGCGATTTGATAGTGGGCGACTACAATTATGCTTTTGACCCCAGAGCCAAGCTGAAACGCTATTTTGCGGACGAGAAGAAGAACGATTACATATTCCTTATAGATGAGGCACATAACCTCGTGGACAGGGCAAGGGAAATGTTTTCCGCAGCTATCATTAAGGAAGATTTGATGGCTTTAAAGCGTATTACCGAAATTGAAATTCCGAACCTTTCCAAGAAGGCCGAAAAGTGCAATAAAATCATGCTGTCGTTGAAACGCGAGTGTGAAGAGAATCTTGTGGATCCGCCTATTGATGATTTGTATCTTTCACTTACAAGGCTTTATTCGGATATTGAAAAGATTATTCAGGACAAGAGTAAGCCCGACAAAGAGGAGCAGAAGAATACCATAGACGGAAAGCCTGTACATATAGTATCTCCGGAGCTTAAAAAACAGCTTTTGGAATATTATTTTGAGCTGTCATCGTTTCTTACGACTTACGAGCTTTTGGACGAAAATTACAGTGTTTACTGTTCATATGACGATGCCGGAGACTTTTTTGTTAAGCTGTTTTGTATAAATCCAAGAGACAACCTTATGGCCTGCCTTGATAATGTACGCTCTACGGTGTTGTTCTCGGCTACGTTACTGCCGATTGATTACTATAAGCTTTTGCTTGCCGGCAAAGAGGACGATTACGAAGTTTATGCAAAGTCGGTATTTAATCCGAATCGAAAGAAGCTTCTTATCGCGGATGATGTTACCAGTAAATATACCCGAAGAAACGATGATGAGTATTTAAAAATCGCAAAATACATTTACGAAATTGTTTCGCAAAGAGACGGCAATTACATGGTATTTTTCCCGTCATACGGGTTTATGGATAAGGTTTATGAAGCATATAAGAACTGCTTTGCGGACCGTTTGAATGCGGAGTGTCTTGTACAGTTTTCCGGCATGAAAGAGGAGGATAAGGAAGCTTTCCTTTCGAGGTTTAAGGGAAGCGACGATGTTTCTTTTGACATGATAAAAGGAATGGATGTGGAGGAAGAATCGGAGTCAACACTTATCGGCTTCTGCGTTATGGGCGGAATTTTCTCGGAAGGAATCGATTTGAAGGAGGATTCGCTGATTGGCGCGATAATCGTGGGAACGGGACTTCCGTTGGTGTGTCTGGAACGGGAACTTATCAAGGAAATGTTCGATGCAAGCGGCGTTTCGGGCTTTGACTATGCCTACAGATATCCGGGAATGAACAAGGTGCTGCAGGCGGCGGGAAGAGTTATTCGAACCGAGAGCGATATCGGTGTGGTTGCGCTTTTGGATGAAAGATTTTTGCAAAATTCCTATGTCAAAATGTTCCCGCGAGAGTGGAGCGATTACGACAGGGTGAGCGTGAACACGGCATCTTCGAAAGTCGAAAGATTCTGGGATGAATGGTTATAAATTTTAGGAGGAAATCATGTTACTTGGATCACATGTGGGATTAAGCGGAAAAGAGCAGTTTTTGGGCTCCGTAAAGGAGGCTTTAAGCTACAACGCCAACACTTTTATGGTATATACGGGGGCACCTCAGAATTCGAGAAGAAAGCCCTTGGAGGAAATGCGAATAGACGAGGCCAAGGAGCTTATGGAAAAAAGCGGAATTAAAAGCTTTATAGTTCATGCGCCCTATATAATTAACCTTGCAAATACGGAAAATGACGACATTTTCAATCTGGGAAAGGAACTTTTAATTACGGAATTGCAGAGAGGACATGCCATGGGAAGCGACATTATGGTGCTTCATCCGGGTTCCTGCAAGGACGCTCCCAGAGAAGAGGGGATTGCAAGGATAATAGAAGGGCTTGATTATGTTCTTTCCAATTCTTCCGACGGAAATATAGCACTTGAAACCATGGCGGGTAAGGGAAGCGAACTGGGAGTCACCATAGACGAGCTTAAGATGATTATCGACGGCGTAAAAGACAATTCGAGATTAAGAGTATGCATTGATACCTGCCATTTAAATGATGCGGGCTACGATGTGGTCAATAATTTTGATGCCATCATAGAGGAAATCAATAATAAGCTTGGTAAAGACCGAATTGCCTGTGCGCACATAAACGATAGCATGAATCCTTTAGGCGCTCACAAGGACCGCCACGCCAATATAGGCAAGGGAACGATAGGCCTTTCAAGCCTTAAGAAGGTTATTAATCATCCTCAACTTATTGATATACCCAAATGTCTTGAAACTCCCTATATCAAGGACGAAAACGACCCCAAGAAGTCGTATGCGCCCTATAAAGATGAGATAGCACTTTTACTTGAAAAGTAAAGCCCGGAGCCGACAGGGTGAATTTGTTTTTGCCGCTCATGCCTCCGGAAGGTTACCAATTGTTCATAAGGTCGGTTATTTGCTTTTTGAGTTCTTCGTCATTCCATACGCCTTCGCCGGGATCGGAATCCTCCGACATGGGCCATTCGGAAATGACGGTAATTTCGGCATAAATAATCATGTTGCCTTTAAGTACGGCGTATTCGCGTATCGAGGCATCCGTTACACCATCAAGCCATCCCTGAACATAGTCGTCTCCTTCGGCTTCTATTTCGCGGAAGGCTTTTTCTTTGTAGTTTTTGAAAACTTTTTTGGCGCTTAAGGCGCTTTTGTATACGGAGAAAGTCAAATAATCGGCAGGCTTTACATGTTCGCCGGGAACTGTATACCTGTCGTACTTTTTGCCCTTCTTTTCAGTAAGCTTTTCATAGTTTCCGCGCTTTAGGATCTTCTCCTTGTTGTAGCGGCCCGATACGTTTATGTGTGTCACCGCATAAAATCCGAGAAACAAAACAAAAGTTAGTATTATCGCTGTAAAAAATAACTTTGCAAACTTCTTCATGATAATCTCCACTTGTTATCTGTTCTTTATATGTTCGTCATATGTTCTTTGTTCGGTCTTTATCCGAGCTTTATCCGATTGTTTTCTGTGTTATTATATCATATCGTTTCGGCTTTCTTCTTTTTCCTCTTCTTTTTCTTATCTCTATCTTCTTTCTCTTCTCTTTTTCGCCTCTTTTTCTCTCTTTTTCCTTCTTTTTTCCTTCCTTTTTTCGGTTTTTTCTGCCCTTCTTTTTTCCGGTTTTTGGTTTTTTTATATTTTTCAATTGTCTGATTTGCAAAATTATGTGAAAAATTGACACAATTAATTTCGGGTTATTGTAAAGTGTTTATGTATATGGTACCAGCGTCCCTGTTTGATGTGGATAACTGAAATATATGACAGTCAGTTTTTCCTAAATGACACGCGATTTAGGGGAAATGACGTCAGAAATTGTGGATAACTCTGTGGAAAGTGTTGATTTTTCGTCCGGTGGAACTTAAATTGGACACTTAAATTTTGCAAGAATGAAAGACCGAAAATTCATAGATTTTTTCGATACTGAACAGGTCAACGTTGTTATGTAATCCACTTTTCGTTGTTATGCAAACAAAAATCTGAAAATTATGTCAACATGCAAGTTCATCTTGCAAGTCAATTTTGAAAAATGCAATTTCCCTTGGGAGAAATCCGGAATAATATTCTTCGTTAATAGAGTTGTGTACAATGTAGTCAATAGGCAAAAAGAGGATAAAATCAATGAAAATTGCCGTCTTGATATGTGGCCTTGTCTTTGACAGTCAAAAGGCAATCATGAAAGGAATAGAGAGAAAAGTAAGAGAATACGAAGACGTATGCTCTGTTTTTTGCTGTCATGTAAACGTATCGGGAAGCAATGCATACAGTGACGGGGAGTATTCCATTTTCGAACTTCCGGATTTTTCTTCTTTTGACGGAATAGTAATAGTAAGGAATACCTTCAGAAGTACAAGCGGCCTTTCCGATATTCTTGCAAGAATTAAGAAGAGCAAAGTTCCGTGCGTCTGCATAGACGGTGAAGACAAACACTTCATTAATATAGTGTCCAATGAAAAAGAGTCGGTAAGAGAACTTACGGATCACATGATTGAAGTTCATAACTGTAAGAAATTGTTTTTCCTCGCAGGAACGAAGGGCGGAGCGGATTCCATTTCAAGATACGAGGGATTTATCGAGTCTTTGAAAAACCATGATATTACTTTTCACAGGAAATATGTATTCGAAGGAAATTACGAGTACACAAGCGGAGTAAATGCCGTAGCTTACTATTTGGACGAGCTTAAAGAAATTCCCGATGCGATTGTGTGCGCCAACGACCAGATGGCGGTAGGCGTTATAAACGAATTGATGCGAAGAAACATCAAAGTGCCCAAGGATGTTAAGGTGACGGGCGTGGATTATGATTATTCCTCACGTCTTTTGTCTCCTCGACTTACTACGATTAAAAGGCAGCAGTATATGAAAGGCCTAAAGGCTATTGATATACTTCATAATCTCGATGAATATGAATTGGGTGAGAATGTTTTTCTTCCTATAAGCATAAGAGTTGCCGAAAGCTGCGGATGCAAATGCACGGAAGACAAGTTTTCGGACCTTGACAGAAACATGAGTGTCGAATTGTATCAGAAAGCCGAGCTTACCCAGCTTGTTAAGCGCATGACCGCCGATCTGATGTCACAAAGTGAATATATAAGCCTCATTAATTATATGAGAGAATACGCACTGAATCTGAAACCGAACGAACTGTATCTTTGCCTCAACTTAAGACCTGAGACGCAAATTGATTATAACGGATACAACGCCGCGATGCTTAATGAGTCGGACGGAAGCGAACGTTCATATACCGATTCAATGATAAATATTATCTCCATCCAGAACGGCGAAGCCAATGCCTCCGCTGACGGCGAAGAGTTCAATCGATTTGACCTTTTCCCGCCGAAAGCCAACGGCGGCCGAAAGGGAGTTACCTACTATTTCTATCCCATTCACTATCTTGACCGAAATTACGGCTACGCGATTTTGGGAGGTTCCGGAGAACTTATAAGAAGCGATTTCTTCCCCAACTGGGCGATGATGTCGAGCAATGCTTTTGAAAATTTCAGAAAGCAAAGCATCATGGAACAGATGATTCATGCACTTGACAGGATGTGGATTTACGACACACTTACGGGTGTCTACAATCGTGCCGGATTCTTCAAACTTGCCGAGCCGATTATAGAAGAGTGCGTTAACAACAATAAGAAAATATGCGTTGTTTTCCTTGATTTGGACGGACTAAAGAAGGTTAATGACCAGTACGGTCATGATGAGGGAGACACACTGATTAAGTCTATTGCGGGTGTCATGAAGCAGGTTAAGCGCCACGGCGAACTTTTGATGAGATACGGCGGCGATGAATTTGTAATACTTGCTCCGGGCTATACCAAGAAGGATGCGGCTCTTTGCATAGATACAATAAACGAAAAGATGGAAGAATTTAACAAATCTTCAGGGAAGCCTTACAAGCTTGAAGCCTCAATCGGTTATCACATGGCGACTGTCAGGAACACGGACGAGCTGAATGCGGTCATCGAGCAGGCCGATCAGGAAATGTACACTATTAAAAAACAGAAAAAAGCCGGAAAGAATGAGGCAAAATAAAAATATTAAAATTCTATTGCTTACGAAAGGGCAGGCGGATGATTGATGCATTCAGCCTGCCTGGTTATGTTATAAAGGGTTACAAATAGCAATCAATAATAAAGAAATTATAAAATAAGCACGGAATGATTTGACTTTATTTAATTGTAAAAATATACTTTGTTAATATAATGACAACCAAGGATAAGGAAAATCCGGAGGAAAAGGATTATGAAACGATACGGAAAGTATATAAAACCGTACCTTTCGGCATTTATTATCGGTCCCTGTCTTATGATTGTGGAAGTAATCGGTGAGATTGTTCTTCCCAAACTTATGTCGGGGATTATTAATGTAGGTACGATTGAAGGAAATGTCCCGTACATTTTAAGAACGGGATGTCTGATGATTCTGACGGCAGTTATAATGGCTCTGGGCGGAATCGGCGGAGCATATTTTGCAGCGAAGGCTTCAATAAATTTTGCCGCTGATTTGAGAACAGACGCATTCAGGAAAGTTCAAAGATTTTCTTTTGCCAATATCGATAAGTTCAGTACAGGCTCTTTGGTAACAAGACTTACCAACGACGTTACGCAGGTTCAGAACCTGATAAATATGGCACTTCGTATGATGCTTCGTGCACCCGGAATGCTTATCGGTGCGGTTATCATGGCATTTTTGATAAACAAGAAGCTTGCACTTGTTATCGTTATTGTTGTTCCGATTATTATTGTGACGACGGTAATTGTCATAAAGCTTGCATTCCCGAGATTCCAGGCGTTACAGGGCAAAATCGATAAGCTGAATTCAACCATTCGCGAATCTTTGCAAAACGTGCGTGTAATTAAGTCTTTCGTAAGAGACGATTACGAGCAGAAGCGCTTCAGGGATGCCAACGAGGATTTGATGGATACCGGTCTTCGCGCATTCAAGGTTATGATTACCGTAGGACCTTTGATGAGTCTTGCGATGAACTTCACGACTCTTGCGGTAGTATGGTTCGGCGGAAAGCAGATTATTATCGGCGAAATGATGGTCGGTGATTTGACTGCCTTCATTACATATGTAACACAGATTCTTTTCTCACTTATTATGGTTTCAATGGTAGTTTTGCAGAGCTCTCGTGCAATTGCTTCCGCAAAGCGTATCAATGAAGTTCTCGACTGCGACATCGACCTTACGGACGATAGTTGCACAATGCCCGACAAGCTTGTTGAGTCGGGTGCCGTAAGATTTGAAGATGTTTCCTTCAGATATTATAAGGAAAGCGGCGAACCTGTTCTTAATAAGATAAGCTTCGATATCGCATCGGGTGAAACGGTAGGTATTATCGGTTCAACCGGTTCGGGAAAGACAACGCTTGTTCAGATGATTCCGAGACTTTACGACCCGGATGAAGGACGCGTTTTCGTTGACGGAGTAGATGTTAAGTACTATTCACTTAAAAATCTTCGTGACGGAGTATCGATGGTGCTTCAAAAGAACGTTCTTTTCTCCGGTTCGATTGAAGAAAACCTTATGTGGGGCGATGACTATGCTTCACACGAGGATGTCGTTAATGTTGCCAAGCTTGCGCAGGCGGACGGCTTCGTAACTTCCTTCGAGGAGGGCTACGAGACGAGCCTTGGGCAGGGCGGTGTAAACGTTTCCGGCGGACAGAAGCAGCGTCTGTGTATTGCACGTGCGATGCTTAAAAAGCCAAAAATTTTGATTCTCGACGATTCCACAAGTGCCGTAGATACGGCAACCGAGGCCGAAATCAGGAAGAATCTTAAAGCATTCTGCCCCGAGACAACCAAGATTATTATTGCACAGCGTATTTCTTCGGTTATTGAAGCCGACAAGATTATCGTTATAGACGAGGGCGAGATTGTAGGCCTCGGCAAACATGAGCAGCTCATGGAAAGCTGCGAGGCTTACAAAGAAATTTACTACTCTCAGATGGACAAGGAGGTGACTCAATAATGGACGAAAGAACCAGAGCACGCCTTGATGCCAAATATGCCAAGAAACGTGAAGAATATTTAAAGCAGCTTGCCAAGGGTGGCGGCGGCAGAGGTCACGGCCCCGGAGCCGGCCCCGATCCCATTTCCTTCAGGAAAAAGAAAAAGAAAGGTGATGCCCCGGCAATGCCCGGAGCACCGATGCCTCCTAAGCCGAGAAACGTATGGCCCAGTATCAAGAGACTTTTCGGCTATATGTCACAGGATGTTCCCAAGATTGTTGTTGTGGGAATTTTGGTTATCATTAACTCCGCTTCATCACTTGCGGGCTCATACGTATTGAGACCTGTCATTAACAGTATTGCGAGCGGTGAAGGAACGGTAAAGGTACTTCTTTACGGAATCCTTGCCATGGCGGCGATTTACGGAATCGGTATTATTTCCCAGTATTTCCAGTCACGCATTATGGTTACCGTTTCACAGAAAGCATTGTTTAAGCTTCGTAATGACTTAAACGAAAAGATAGGAAAGCTTCCTTTAAGATATTACGACTCCAACGACCACGGCGACATCATGTCGAGATTTACCAACGACGTTGATGCGGTCGGCGATATGCTTAACAACACGATTATTTCCATCATTTCGGGTGTCATCACTTTGGTGGGAACACTTGCATTGATGCTTTATACCAACGTATGGCTTACAATCGTAACTCTTGTAATGTCTCCTTTGATGATTAAGGCAGGGCAGATTGTAGGTACACGAAGCAGAAAGTATTACAAGCAACAGCAGGCAGCACTCGGATCGTTGAACGGTTTCGTGGAAGAAACAATAAGCGGCCAGAAGGTTGTCAAGGTATTTAACCACGAACAGCTTACATGCGAAGAATTTGATTACCTCAACACAGATCTTCGTAACAAGCAGCTCAGCGCACAGTTCTTCGGCGGAATCATGGGACCTGTTATGGGTAACTTAAGCCAGGTTGCTTATTCACTTACAGCCATGATCGGCGGAATCCTTTGCGTACTCAGAGGATTCGATGTCGGCGGACTTACGATTTTTGTAAACTACTCAAGGCAGTTCTCACGTCCCATTAACGAACTTTCGATGCAGGTTACATCAATCTTTTCAGCACTTGCGGGTGCCGAGCGAGTATTTGATGTAATGGATTCTGCGCCGGAAACACCCGACGATGAGGATGCGGTAGTTCTTGAAAACATGAGAGGCGAGGTAGTATTAAAGGATGTTACTTTCGGTTACAACCCCGAACATGTTGTACTTAAGAACGTTTCGCTTTACGCCAAGCCCGGTCAGAAGATAGCACTTGTAGGTTCAACGGGTGCCGGAAAGACAACCATCACGAATCTTATTACGAGATTTTACGATATTGATTCGGGTTCGATTGAAATTGACGGTGTTGATATCAGACACATCAAGCGCGATTTCTTAAGACAGAACATCGCGATGGTTTTGCAGGATACGCACCTTTTCAGCGGAACGGTACGCGAAAATATCAGATACGGACGACTTGATGCAACCGATGAGGAAGTTGTTGAGGCAGCCAAGCTTGCCAGCGCACACTCATTTATCATGAGACTTGAAAACGGATACGATACGGTACTTGACGGTGACGGCTCGAATTTAAGCCAGGGCCAGAGACAGCTTTTGAACATTGCAAGAGCCGCTATTTCAAAAGCACCCATTCTTATCCTTGACGAAGCCACAAGCTCGGTTGATACAAGAACGGAGCGTCATATCGAACACGGTATGGACAGACTTATGAAGGACAGAACCACATTGGTAATCGCTCATCGTCTTTCGACGGTACGAAACGCCAACGCCATTATTGTTCTCGAGCACGGTGAAGTAATCGAAAGAGGTAACCACGAGGAACTTCTCGAAATGCAGGGCCGGTACTACGAACTGTATACCGGTAAGAAAGAACTCGATTAAACTTGAGGGGGAAAAGAAAAATCTTCTTTTTCCCCTTATTTATGGGCTTGAGGAGTTGAAAACTTTTCGCCCCTATGATATATTTACTAAGTTAGTTTCAATGACTATCAATTTTTAAACAGTATTAGGAGCAGTTATGAAGAAATCATTTTTATTTGCACTTTTGACTGTTGCCGCTTTATCGCTTGCAGCATGCGGTGACAAGGTTGAACAGACAAGTGCAAGCGACAGCACATCAGTTTCTTCGGTCGAAGAGACATCGGTTTCTTCCGTAAGCACGGAGAAAGAAGTCGTGGCCGAGCTCGAGCCCACGGCCGAGCCTGAAGTCGAAGAAGTACGTGAAGGAATGTACAGAAGCGAACTTACAAATGAATGGATTGACGAAAGCCTTAAAGATCAGAGACCTATTGCCGTCATGGTCGACAACGAGTCCAAGGCATTGCCTCATTACGGTCTTAACAGCGCAGACGTCGTTTACGAATTAATGAATTCAACAGCTAACGGACGTATTACACGTCTTATGTGTCTTGTGAAGGACTGGGGAAACCTTAAGCAGTTCGGTTCCGTAAGAAGTGCCCGCCCCACAAACTTCATGTTGGCTGCAGAATATAACGCAATCCTTATTCACGATGGTGGTCCTTTCTATATCAACGATTGGGTTGCCAAGGATTACACCAACAACTTAAGCGGTGGATTTGCAAGATTCTCCAACGGAAAGGCAAGTGAGTTTACCGAGTACGTCACAAGCGAGGCATACACAAACCCCGAGAAGAATCAGACATATGCAGGTCTTCCTTCAAGAATTGAAAGCGCAGGATATTCAAAGACATACAACGATTATGCACAGGGAAATCACTTCACATTCTCCAACAAGCCCCTTAAGCTTGATGAGACCAATGAAATCTATGCATACGTCGATGGTGTGAAGCTTCCTTATCCTCACAATTCTACAGAATTGAAGTATAACGCAGATACCCAGACATATGATTATTACGAATATGGCGATGCTCACGTAGATCCTCTTGATGACAACAAGATTATGTCATTTAAAAACGCCATCATTCTTAACGTTTCATTCAATCAGCTCGATGATAACGGATATCTTATTTACAATGTTATTTCCGAAGGCGTAGGTTATTACCTTTCAGACGGTGTGCTTATTCCCATGTATTGGTATAAGCCCGGTGAAAATAACATTATGGAGTTCCAGGATTTCAATACAAGAGAGCCGCTTGTAATGAATACAGGCAAGACATATATTACTCTTTGCCCTTCAGACGTTTTTGATGATGTTGAGTATATTTACCATCAGTAATCATTTTGCTATTAAGGCCTTCGCGTATACGAAGGCCTTTTATCATTAATTATCAGAGAAAATAATGAGGACGTATATATGAGAAAAGAGCTTGAAAAAACATACAATCCCAAAGGTATGGAAGACAGAATCTATAAAAACTGGTTGGACAAGAAATATTTCCATGCCGAGGTAGACAAGACCAAGAAACCTTTTACAATTGTTATTCCCCCTCCGAATATTACGGGACAGCTCCACATGGGACATGCACTCGACAATACCATGCAGGATATACTTATCAGATTTAAGCGTATGCAGGGCTATAACGCATTATGGCAGCCCGGTACAGACCATGCTTCCATCGCTACAGAGGTAAAGATTATCGAAACTTTAAAGAAGGAAGGAATTGCCAAGGAAGATTTGGGACGTGAAAAATTCCTTGAAAGAGCATGGCAGTGGAAAGACGAATACGGCGGACGTATTATTTCACAGCTTAAGAAGATGGGCTCTTCCTGTGACTGGGACAGAGAACGTTTCACAATGGATGAAGGCTGCAACAAGGCAGTAACCGAAGTATTCTGCAAGATGCATGAAAAGGGATGGATTTACAAAGGCTCCAGAATTATCAACTGGTGTCCTGTATGTAACACTTCCATTTCGGATGCCGAGGTTGAATATGAAGAGCAGGCCGGACATTTCTGGCATATTAAGTATCCTCTCGTAGACGAGAACGGAAAGCCTTCGGAAACGGAATTTTTGGAGTTTGCAACAACAAGACCCGAGACAATGCTCGGAGACTCTGCGGTTGCAATTAATCCAGATGATGAAAGATATCATTACCTTAAGGGAAGATATGTATGGCTTCCTCTGGTAAACAAGCCGATTCCCGTTGTAGAAGATTCTTATGTAGACATGGAATTCGGTACAGGTGTTGTTAAGATTACTCCCGCACACGACCCGAACGACTTTGAAGTAGGAAAGCGCCATAACCTTCCCGAAATCAACATCCTTAACGATGATGCTACCATTAATGAAAACGGCGGAAAGTATGCCGGTCTCGATCGTTACGAGGCAAGAAAGCAAATCGTTAAAGACCTTGATGATTTGGGACTTTTGGTAGAAATAGAAGATTACTCACACAACGTTGGTACACACGACCGTTGCAAGACAACTATCGAGCCTATGATTAAGAAACAGTGGTTTGTTAAGATGGACGAGCTTATCAAGCCCGCTGTTAAAGCAGTAAAGGAAGGCGACATTAAGCTTGTTCCCGAAAGAATGGACAAGACTTACTATAACTGGACGGACAACATCCGTGACTGGTGTATTTCAAGACAGCTCTGGTGGGGTCATCGTATTCCCGCTTATTACTGTAATGAATGCGGTGAAACCGTTGTAGCGAGAATGGCTCCCGATAAGTGCCCCAAGTGCGGATGCAAACACTTTGAACAGGATCCCGATACACTTGATACCTGGTTTTCATCGGCTCTTTGGCCTTTCTCGACTTTGGGATGGCCCGAAATGACCGAGGATTTGAAGTACTTCTATCCTACGGATGTTTTGGTAACAGGTTACGACATCATTTTCTTCTGGGTTATCAGAATGATTTTCTCAGGATTCGAAAATATGGGCGAAAGACCTTTCAAGACTGTTTTGTTCCACGGCCTTGTACGTGATTCACAGGGACGTAAGATGAGTAAGTCCTTAGGAAACGGTATCGATCCTCTCGAAATTATCGACCAGTACGGTGCCGACGCATTAAGACTTACACTTATTACAGGTAACGCACCCGGTAATGATATGCGTTTCTACAACGAGCGTGTTGAAGCCAGCAGAAACTTCGCCAACAAGCTTTGGAACGCTTCGAGATTCATTATGATGAACCTTACCGACGAAGAGCCTTCAAAGCCTTCGGACAAGGAACTCGAGCCTGTAGATAAGTGGATTCTTTCCAAGATGAACACCCTTATCAAAGACGTTACCGAGAACATGGAAAAATACGAACTCGGTGTTGCAGTATCCAAGGTTTACGACTTTATCTGGGATGAGTTCTGCGACTGGTACATTGAAATGGTTAAACCCAGACTTTACAAGGAAGAGAACAGCGCTTCCAAGAATGCGGCTTTGTGGACACTTAAGCATGTTTGCATCGATGCACTCAAGCTTTTACATCCTTACATGCCTTTCGTAACGGAAGAAATCTTCACGACAATTCAGGACGAAGAGGAATCAATCATGATTTCCAAGTGGCCCGAGTTTGATGAGGCATTTTCTTTTGCCGAAGAGGAAAAAGCAATTGAAATCATTAAGGAAGCCGTTCGCGCAATCCGTAACGTAAGAAGCAACATGAACGTTGCGCCTTCAAGAAAGGCCGAGGTTTTCGTTGTAAGTGACAGCGATGAAGTAAGAAAAACATTTACGGACGGCATGCTGTTCTTCCAGACACTGGCTTACGCTTCAAAGGTTGAGGTTTTAAGCGAGAAGAAGGGTATCGCGGATGATGCTGTTTCGGTTGTTATTCCCGGCGCCACCGTTTACATTCCTTTCGAAGAGCTTGTAGATATCGCAGTTGAAATCGAGCGTCTCAAGAAGGAAGAGGAAAGACTTAACGGCGAGATTAAGCGTTCGAACTCCATGCTTTCCAACGAGAAGTTCATTTCCAAGGCTCCCGAAGCCAAGGTTAATGAGGAAAAAGAAAAACTCGTTAAGTATGAGCAGATGCTTGAACAGGTTAAAAACCGCTTGCAACAGCTCAGCAAATAATGGATAATTGAATCGACAGGTAGGCGTACACCCGCTTGCCTGTCGTTTTGTTAATTTGACGAGACTATATTATTAGTATAATTTTCTTGAGGGGACAGTGGGGTTACGTCGCAAGAAGGAACGAATAATATGTCGGATGATTTACAAAAATCGATTGACGAACTGAATAATATGCTCAAGTACTACACTCCGCAGCAGATGGTTGAGCCGCACGAAGTTGAGGAAGATATAAAGGTGAGCAATACGCTTGAAAACCTCGCGACGGTAAGAATCAGTGACGGGGGTATGACGGCATGGATTTGCATTAAGGAACCTTCGGACAAGTCTGTAAGGTTTTCCAAAAATGAAATCATCAATTTTCTGGCTGCCAATAAAGTAGTAAAAGGGCTTCATTCCTCTAACCTTTCGGCAATTGCCAAGAAGGGTGTTTTCGGGCGCGAAATTATAGTTGCCAAGGGACATGAAACGGTAGACGGCAAGGACGGATATTATGAGTTCTTCTTTGACGCTTCTTCCAAGAAGAGCCCTACCATAAGGGAAGACGGAACGTGCGACTATTCTTCCATGTCCGCTCTTTCAACGGTTGATGCGGGACAGAAAATTGCAGTGTATCATCACGCCGAGGAAGGCACGGCGGGATTTGATGTAACCGGTAAGGAATCCAAGCTTAAGCCTTGTAAGGAATTGCTTCCTTTAAAGGGAAGAGGCATAGACAACAGCAAGGATGCGGATGTTTACTATGCAACCGTGGCAGGTAAAATCGAGTATCGCGAGCGCGACAGATTTATCGACATAAAGAACGTTTACGAAGTTAAGGGTGACGTTGACCTTGTCACAGCCAAGATTGAATTTTTCGGAGATATTCACATAAGCGGAAACGTTGAAGCGGGCGTAGTCGTACGTGCCAGCAGAAACGTTACCATTGATGGTGTTGTTGAAGCCGCCACCATTTATGCGGGCGGCGATATAGTTATTAAACGCGGCGTTCAGGGCGGACAGAAGGGACGTATTGTTTCAAAAGGTAATGTGTCAGCTGACTTTATAGAGCATTGTTATGTTGAGGCGGAAGGCGATGTGCGTTCCAACTCTTTTATAAATGCAATCGTTAAATCCGGCGGAAGAGTATACGCCGACGGTGATAACGGCTTGATTCTCGGTGGCTCGGTTCATGGTCTTTTGGGAGTTACCGCACAATATATCGGAAACGATGTCGGCACCAAGACAAGCGTCATCAGCGGATATTCCGGCGAGGACTATGCAAGATATCTTGAAGTGTTCCAGGAAGAAAGCGATGCACAGAAAAATCTCGCGGAAGTTGTTGAACGTATGACGACTATCCTTAAAGACAAGCGTCTCGGACGCGACAAGAATCCGGAAGCTACGGATATTGAAATTCTGGAGCTCAATGCCCGCAAGGATGAGTTCTTTGAAAAGCTTGACAATGCCCGTAATGAAAAAGAAAAACTTTCCGACATCATTGAGCGCGGCAAAGGCAGCGAAGTTGTTGCCAATGAAAAGATTTACGAAGGTGTTACTCTGTATGTGGAAGGAAATTCATTCCCCGTTCCCGCAGATACATCTTTCATGAAATACAGAAACGAAGGCGGTAGAATTGTTACATCGGTTATCGTCAAATAGGAAGTATCATGGCATACAATTATGAAGACGCGAAAGCGTATATTTTTGATATTCCGAGGTTTTCCGGGAAAAACGACCCTGAGGTTACGAAAGAATTTTTGGAATTCATCGGCGATATCAGTAAGCAAATACCAGTGATTCATGTAGCCGGCACAAACGGAAAACGTTCTGTTTGTGCCTATTTGTGTGCAATATTAAAATGCGCGGGATACAAAGCCGGCATGTTTACGTCGCCTCATCTTGAAAGCGTCCGCGAACGTTTTTCTTTGGACGGCGAGATGATTTCAAGAGATGAATTTGCGGAATGCTTCAATGACATAAACGATTTTCTTCTTGATTTTAAAGAAAAGAACAACCATGCGGATTATCACCCGTCCTTTTTTGAATTTTTGTTTTTCATGTCTGTAATATGGTACCAAAGAAAAAAGCCCGACGTACTTATTCTTGAAACGGGCTTGGGCGGAAGACTTGATGCCACCAATTCCGTAAGTGCACCGAAGCTTTGTATTATTACGGAAATCGGAATGGATCACATGGAATATCTCGGCGACACCGTGGAGAAGATTGCTTTTGAGAAGGCGGGCATCATTAAAAACGGTGTTCCGATTGTTTATGCCGACAAACCGGTTTCGGGCGATGTTATCGAAAAAACTGCTTTGGAGAGAGGATGTGAAGCGGTTTCGGTATCAAATAAAAATTATGATATTATTAATTATGGGTCTACGGGGATTGATTTTTCATTAAAGACCCTTTATCATGGAAATGCTAGTCTTTCTGTAGGTGGTTTTGCCTCCTATCAGGTCTGGAATGCATCGATTGCCTATACGGCACTGGAGGTTTTCTCCCGGAAGTGTCCACAGTTTAGCATTTTGCAAGACGCATATGAACACGGAATCAAGTCAATGTATTGGCCCGGCAGAATGGAAAGACTTTCCGATAACTTTATTATTGACGGTGCACATAACGAGGACGGTATAAATGCTTTTCTCGATTCGGTCAGCCGTATCGAAAGCGATAAGCGTTACCTTCTCTATTCAGCCGTTTCGGACAAGCAGATTGAAATTATTGCCTCCTTGATTATTAAGTCGATGCTTTTCGACAGGATTTTCATTGCAGGCCTTGAAAGTTCAAGGGCAGCAGATACAGATAGGCTCAAGGCGTGTTTTGGTGATTTGGGCGAACGTGTTTCTTTTGCCACAAACGTTCAAAGCGCTCTGGATGCGATGCTTTCCGAAGCAGACAACAATACGATGTGTTATGCCGCGGGTTCTTTATATCTCGTCGGTGAAATAAAGAGGATATTTAAATGATTAACTTTGAAGAGGAATTGAAGAAGTTTACTCCCAGCAACGAAGTCGACAATATTGAAGACATTTTACATCATCAGGACGTAACGGATGCTGTAGAAATTTTGATTCAAATGCTCAAAGACAGTAAAGAGGATTAAACTTAATGAGATGTTACAAGTGCAGGGCTGAACTTACCGAGCACGACTACTGTACCAACTGTTCGACAGATGTCAGACTTTACAAGAAGATTTTGGCAGCCTCCTACTACTTCTACAATCAGGGTTTGGAGAAGGCCAAGGTCAGAGACCTTTCGGGTGCGGCGGTAAGTCTTAAGGAAAGCCTTAAATTCAATAAAAACAACATAAAGGCACGAAATCTTCTCGGCTTGGTTTATTTTGAAACCGGCGAAGTTGTGGAAGCTTTATGCGAGTGGCTCATCAGCAAGAGCATTAAACCCAAGAAGAACATTGCAATCGAGTACATCAAGATTGTTCAGAATAACGCCGGAAGATTGGAATCTATCAATCAGGCCATCAAGAAATACAATGTCGCTTTGCAATATTGCAGAAACGGCGGCGAGGATATGGGGGCCATCCAGCTTAGAGCCTTACTTAAGTCTACCCCCAACTTTTTACGCGCCCGTCAGCTTCTCGCTTTGATTTATCTTTCCAAGAACGAGCCGGAAGCTGCCAAGAGAGAACTTGAGCGTTGCAGGAAGATTGATGTTAACAACACCATCACTCTTGCTTACTTAAAGGAAGCGGAAGCTTTAATAAATCCTGACAACAACGGCAAGAAGGCCAAGGAATCCGACGGCAACGAGACGGTTTCTTTTGTCAGAGACAACGAGCTTATTATTCAACCCCGCGGCATCAAAGAGAAGAAGGGTTCAACGACCGTTCTCAACATTATCGTGGGCATAGCAATCGGCTTCTGTCTGGCGTTTTTCCTGGTTCTGCCGGCGCAAATCCAAAACGTTAAGCAGAAATCCAACGCCGAAATCAAGAACATCGGCACTCAGATTGACTCGAAGAACCTTACCATCACCGAGCTTGAAGGCAAGATCAGTGAGCAGAACGACAAGATCGCAGCTCTTTCCTCCAGCCTCGAAGCTTATTCCGGCACGGAAGGTACTTTACTTTCCATGGAAAACCTTTTGAAGGCTTCGGCGATGTATCTTGAAAATCCCGAGAACGTGGTTGACATTGCCGACTACATTACCGCAGTCGATGAATCGGCCTGGACGGAAGACACTTCCGAGAACTACAAGGCTTTATATTACGCTCTCAAGAAGGCCATCGGCCCCGGCGTAAGCGACAGCTACTACGCCCAGGGTGAAGAAGCTTATCGCGCCGCCCAGTACGACGACGCCCTCGCTTATTTCTCAAGCGCCTACTTCTTCAACGAGGATAACGTTGATGCAATCTACATGCTTGCCAACTCTTATCGCATGAAAGACAACTTCGAAGAAGCCGAGAAATACTTCAACATCGTTATCGACCGTTTCCCCGACTCCTGGTTCGCCGGCAAGTCCAAATCTTACATTAGCGAAATGGCCAAATCTGCCGAATAATTTTTGATTCCGTTTAGCTTGAATCCCCCGAGTAATCTCGGGGGATTTTTATGCGCCCCTGTCGCGCCCCTCCACCCTGTCGCGCCTCTCGGCGCTCGGAAAATGGCCTCGCCATTTTCCCGGTTCTTCGATCCTCTCGGCGCTCGGGAAATGTTTTTTCTTGGTCGAACTCCGCAAAGAAAATCTACGAGCCATTTTGCCGGATTCCTCGCGGCTTTGTGAGAACAAGCCGTCTTCGGAATCCCGTTACCACTCGGCTTCATGGCGCAAAGT
>JAZUJT010000011.1:0-15896 GCA_045642905.1 Lachnospiraceae bacterium
AAACGCCGCAATACCTACAATTGTCGGAAATACAAGCATTACATATCCGGTATTGGCAATTGTTTTCTTTACGCCCTGTGTGTCGTTGTTTCCGAAAAATTGTGACGCGATAATTCCGCCGCCGGAACCGATACCGTTGCAAAGTGCGAAGAACAGAAACGTAACCGATGAAGTTGCACCGATTGCCGCAAGCGCATCCGCTCCGATAAGTCTTCCCACAATAACGGAGTCCACAAGGTTATAGATTTGTTGAAAAACATTTCCTACAAGCATGGGAAGCGCAAAAACAAGCAAAAGTTTTACGCAGCTTCCTTCCGTCATGTTAAGTGTTTTTTCTTTTGCACTCATGATAAACACCTTCTTATAAAAACCGTTTACACTGCCGTGTAAAATATCATATTTTATCGGCAGTCTGCACTCATTTCGTTATACTCGAAAAAAGAAAAACAGTAAAGACCACCGATGTAAAAAATCAGTGGCCTTTGCCGTTGTTGCATTATGTATTTCCAGTAAATCCCCTCATAATTTATACGCGCTCGAAAACAGGCATGTATTCTATGGGTGCATCAACCGTTACAGTCTGCTTTCCGTCGAATACTTCACCCGTGGAAGTAAGCTTCCACTTTCCGTCGGGAAGATAAACTTCTCTTGCGAAGCGATTAAGCTCAAAAATGGGTGCTACGAGGTACTTCTCGCCGAACATGTACTGGTCATCGATATTCCAGCACTTCTCATCCTCGGGGAACTCGTAAAACATGGCGCGAATAAGCGGTGAACCGTTTTCGTGTGCCTCTTCGTAAAGTTTTTTAATGTAATCATGCATTTCAATACGAATGTTGTAGTATTTCTTCATGATTTCGTAGTTATCTTCGCCGTAGCTCCACAACTCGTTGGGCTGACCGGTATGAAGGTATCCGCCTCCCCAGTCTCTTGTATCAAGCGGAGGAATGTTGTAAGGTCCTCTGTCGCCGTGCATACGAAGAACTGCGGAATATACCGCAAACTGATACCATCTTATGAGTAACTGTCTGAAATCGGGATCGTTAACGTCGTCCGTCATGAAACCGCCGATATCCGTTGTCCACCATGCAATTCCGGCAAGTCCCATGTTAAGTCCGCACTGAACCTGGTCCTTGAAGCTTTCGAAAGTACTGGGAACATCGCCCGACCAAATTACGTTGCCGTATTTCTGGGAGCCTGCCCAGCCGCATCTTAAAAGGTTAACGACAGGCTTGTTTTCCTTGCTCATTTCATCGTAGAAAACTCTGCTGTACATCTGCGGATAAATATTACTGATCTGAAGAGCGGGGCCGTCGCAATATCTGTAGTTTTCAAAGTCGTAAACACCGTAATCGGGTTCGGAATTGTCAAGCCAGAAAGCATCTATTCCCAAGTCGTAGTAGTTTTTCCTGCATACATCCCATACATACTTTCTTGTCTTGGGATTGAAAGGATCGATTTCCACGCAGTCACCCTGATAATCATATGTCTGCGCGGCTCCTCTTTCCGTCTTTATCAAAAGTCCCTGTTCCATCATGGGGTAGAAATTTTCACTCTTTCTGTCTACCGACGGCCAGATGGAAACAATGACTTTTATGCCCATTGAGTGAAGTTCATCTACCATTGCCTTCGGATCGGGCCAGTAAGTCTTGTCGAATTTCCAGTCGCCCTGTACTGTCCAGTGGAAGAAATCGATAACAATCTGGTCAATCTTAATTCCTTCCTCCCTGTACTTTCTTGCAACACTTAAAACTTCTTCCTGCGTTCTGTAGCGAAGCTTGCACTGCCAAAGACCCATAAGTTCTTCGGGGAACATATCGCTTCGTCCCGTAGCCTGTGTATAGTTATTTAAAATACCCTTGGGAGTATCATCTACCGTAACCCAGTAATCGGCTTCCTTGGTAGACCTTGCAATCCACTCGGTGTAGTTATTTCCGAAAGTAACACGTCCCACAGCGGGATTGTTCCACAAAAATCCGTATCCGAGTGATGATACGGCAAAAGGAACGGAAATCTGCGAATTGCGCTGCGCAAGTTCCAAAACGCATCCCTTAAGATCCATACAAGCCTGCTGATACTGACCCATACCGAAAATCTTTTCTCCGGGATTGCTTTCGAACTTCATGTTAAGCTTGTAATCGCTGCCGCCGATAATTCCTTTCCATTCACGGTTAACAATCTTAAGGCAACGGCTTTCTCTTGAAATCGTTCCGCCGTATGAACGGAAATATTCTCTTAAAAAGAGCTTGTCATCTTTGTAAAAAGAAATAACGCCGGCAAAATTCACTACTGCTTTAATGCGGCCGTTTGTAACGGAAGCTGTCGGCACCTGATTTATGGTACCGTCCCCTACCCAATTGTCTTCCGTACCGATAACAACCTTACCGCCGGTCTTGTTGACCTCTTCGGTCAGTGCCCAGTCTTTTCCCGAAAATGAAGAAAGCATTGTTGTACGAATACGCAAAGAGTTCTCGCCCCATGCTTCGATTCTTCCCATCTCTCCGTTTACGAAAAATACAAGAGAACCGTTATCATCTGTAAATCTCATAAAATACCTCCTAAAATACAATAACCAACTGTACGCTTATAGTATACTATTGAAACATCTCTTTATTCTACTCATATTCTATGATATTATGATACTATTCTACTAAATGACATGGGATTTATTTATTAACAGGTGATGATTACATGGTTAATACTCAAATAATCAAAAACAGCCCGGCTCTCTCATACAGTACATTTGAAAAGAGAATCCACAGTACGCAGAAAGTACCCTACAGTATATACGACTGCCGATTACCCGAATATTTCCAAAACGTACCGCTTCACTGGCACAGCGAATACGAGATAGATTATGTATTGGAAGGAACAGGACAGTTTGTAAACGGAAATGAACATTTTACCGCACATAAAGGCGATATAATTATTACCCTTCCGAATATGCTTCACTCCGCCTATCTTTACGATGAAGGTTCCATGCAATATATTGCTTTTGTCTTCAGTGACCGGTTGTTGGGCGTTAACGATAATGACAGATCGTACTCTGACTGCCTTGGTCAAATTTCATCCGGTGATGCTGTTCCGACGCTTTTCTATTCTTCGGAAAGCTCCAATTATAATAAACTCGTTTCAGCACTTAATATCATATTGGAAGCAGCCTCCAAAAACACGGCACGCGATGACATCAGGTTAAAAGGTGCCTTACTTGATTTTTTCTATTATATTACCGAAGAATCAAACATCTCTGAGGATGATATCGGAAGTCGCCGTCAAAGTGATTTGATTCGTCCCGCATTGACTTATATGAACAAGAACTATGATAAAGACATATCCATAGATTATCTGGCTTCCTTATGTTCCGTAAGTTCCAGCCATTTTATGAATACGTTTAAAAGTGTTGCCGGAATAAGTGCCATCGAATATCTTTCACATATTCGCCTGGGAGCTTTTGTATATGAACTTCTGTCGACCGATGACGATATCTCTCTCATCGCACAACGGTGCGGTTACAACAACATATCCAACTTCAACCGGCAGTTCAGAAGAATGTACTCATGTTCTCCGAGAGACTATCGCATTAAGAACAAGGAAAAATTGAAGCAGGAATAAAATAATGGACCGGCCATAAATGGTCGGTCCATTATTTTATATATATTTCCCTTTCACAATTATCTTAACTTTATACTACTATCTGATCTCTGCCGTTTTCCTTACCTTTATAAAGCTTGGCATCGGCTCTTGCAACTACTGAAGAAATCTCTTCGGTGGATGCAGCCGTAACGAGACCGAATGTCATGGTAATCTTGAATGTCTCACCGTTGGGAGCCGTAAATTCCTTGGCTTTAATCTCATCACGAATATTGTTTACTATCTTAAGTGTCTGAGGTCCCGACATCAAAAATCCCATCAGGAACTCTTCACCACCCCAACGGATTGCAAATGAATCGTTGGAATTATCACAATACTTGGAAAGGACTTCACCGACTGTTTTCAATACAACGTCGCCTTCATCGTGACCGTATGCATCGTTAACTTTCTTAAAGAAGTCGATATCACACATAACAAGTGCAAGTGATGTGAAATTGATACGTGCCGTATCCCACAAAAGTCCCAGGAACTGACGACCTGTTCTGCGGTTATATAATCCGGTAAGTGTATCTCTTCCGATAATGGTCTTAAGCTGATTACCTGCCTCAACCGCATATCTTGCCAAGTCACCGATTTCATCGGAACGCTTAAGTACGGAAGGTGCCATTGCAACATCCGGTGTCTGCTTCTGAACCAAAAGTCCGAGATAACTTTTAATGGATGAAAGCATTCGGCCTATTCCGTGTGAGTAACGACCGATAATAATACTTGTTATAACAAGCATGACTGCCGTTAAGAGAACAATTACGAGAGTAAAGTTCTTGGTATTGGAAAGGAACGCCTTATCCGTAACACCGGCGAAAACCATTCCTGACACAATTCCGTGATCATATAACGGAACATAGACACCGTAATAATTTTCACCGTTTATCTCGATATTCTTGGAAATATAATTTCTACCGGTCTTTACAGTCGACAGAACTCTTGTATCCTCCTGAACGGTACCTGTAAGCGGAACTCCCTTGGCATCCTTAATAGTGGTGATAGCGCGGGTATTTCCGAAGAAAATCGTCACTTCAGCCTTGAAATGAGTATGATAACTGTCCAAAAGATAAAAGCTGTCCGCTATATCATGATTACCCGAATAAAATACACCGTCGGATGATGAAAAATCTCCCGGATACTTCTCGTAAAATTCCTGACGAAGCTGCTGGCACATACCTGTAAGCATCATGTTAATCTCGTCCTCGGCGGTACTGCGAACAGCAGCAATACCGGTAACCGAAAGCACGATACCGAGTGCGAGAATCGGAATTACCGAAATAGCGGTAAGCGAAAATTGAAGTTTTTGTTTAAATAAGTCAAATATACTTTTCTTATTCATACCGGCCCTACATTCTTGTTTACTACGAACATTATATTACATTTTTTGCATTTTAGATATAGAAAAATCAAAATTTTCCATACAAAAATTTGCGCATTTTTTTGATAATTATGCCTATTTTATAAGTCTTCCCGCAATTTCGTTGACCTTGGCGTAAACTGTTTTTTCGTCTACAGTAAGCATTTTCTTGCCTTCCATCACAACGCATCCGTCGATAATGACCGTATCCACTTCGGAACCGTTAGCCGAATAAGAAAGAGCGGCTATCATATCATTTGCGGGCATAAGTGAAGGATTTTCAAGGTCGATAATAGCCAAATCCGCCTTCTTGCCGACTTCAATCGTGCCGATTTCCTTATCAAGTCCCAATGCCTTGGCGCCGTTTATCGTAGCAATTTTAAATGCTTCTTTGGCCGAAATGCATTGAGGAGTCTTGTGTGTTCCCTTATGAATCAAGGTAAGTAAGCCAAGCTCATGGAACAGGTTAAGTGAATTGTTGCTGGCGGCACCGTCGGTACCCAGACAGACATTTATTCCCTTATCCATCATCTCTTTGACGGGTGCGAATCCGTTTCCGAGCTTCATGTTGGATGCCGGATTTGTAACTACGCTTACGTTGTGAGCTTTTAAAATGTCCATATCCTTTTCATCAATCCGGACACAATGAGCCGCAACACACAAACCGTCAAACAATCCGTTTCTTTCAGCCATCTCTATCGGTGTGCAGTCATATTTTTCCCTTACGCCCTCAATCTCGCTTTCCGACTCGGAAAGGTGAATATGTACACCCACTCCGGCCTTCTTGGCTTCCGAAGCAACAATTTTAAAGTACTCTTCATCGCATGTATACGGAGCATGCGGTCCCATCATAAACGTAATTCTGTCGCAATCCTTGCAAAAATCCATTTCGGCGTATGTTTCGTTAATGCGGCGTCTTCCGCCCTCATCATTGCCGTTACCGACAAGACCTCTTGAAATAACCGCACGCATACCGGATTCCTTAACGGCCTTGGTAGTCTGAAAAGGATTCATCTGCATATCATTAAAGCAGGTCGTTCCGCTTTTAACCATTTCTATAATTGCAAGCAAAGCTCCCCAATATGTATCCTCATCGCTCATTTTCTGTTCAATGGGATCGATGCGGCCGAAAAGCCAGTCCATAAAAGACAAATCATCTGCCGCATTTCTCATAAATGCCATATATGAATGCGTATGGCAGTTAACAAGTCCGGGGATAACCAGTCTGTCGGTTCCGTCAATCACCTTATCTTCCTTAAAGCCGTCGGGCTTTTTATTTATGCCGGTGATTCTGTCTCCCTCAATATATATATCGGCATTTATTACAACATCATTATCGTCCTGCGGCACTATGGCCTGTGCACCTTTAATAAGAATATTCATATCTTCCGCTCCGCTTAAAATTATTTAACTTCATAAAGAAAATACATCAAAGCTCCCCACGTAAACATCGGGTAAAAGCCATTGTTTTCATCGGTTCCTTTATTCAAAATCTCCTTTGCTTTTTCCTTGTCCAGCAAAAGAAAACCACCGAAGCATTCACTTCCCTCGCAGCCCTTTGAGGTAAGTGCATCAAAATCCGCATCCTTAACATCTACGTAAACAAGCGCATTGCTTTCATCGGTCATTCCCGGTGTTGAAAATACAAGAGGATTAATAACCTTAACGGTATCTTCGCTTCCAACCTTTATTCCGGTCTCTTCAAATATTTCACGTACGGCCGTTTCTTTCAAATCATTGTCTTCGGGGTCCATAAGCCCTGCCGGCACGCTTAATACCATTCTTCCGACAGGATATCTGTATTCGTAATGAAGAAGAAGTTTCGGGTCGCTTCCCGCCTTTCTCAGCACAACATAGCATGTAACGGCATCCGGCTTCATGTTCAAATATTCATCATCGGACATATGCATGACAAGCTCGTCTTCTTTACGCCTGGAGGCTTCGAAATAATGTCTTCCCTCCGCATAATGCAAATCGTACATACGTAAAAACTTCTTATCCAAAAGCGTTTCAACACAATCTTTTCTGATATTTTCAACTTCCATGAAATTTATCCTCTTACAAGTATTTGTATTAGTATAACACAAAAACAGCAAAATATGGTATAGTAATTATAGTCACTAATTGTTACCACATGTTTTTTACGGAAGGTACTTAAAAATGATTGAAGAAATTCGAATTACTACGTTGGAAGAACTTATGCCGCTTTTAACCGAGCAGGAATTTCGTCCCGACCTCGACCGCAACAGAAGTTCCTATCTGTATCGCGGAATGCCGGATGCTTCCTACAAGATGGCAACAAGTCTTAAAAGAAACTGCAAGCATCTTCAGAAATCTTTGGAGCCTGCCATTTTGGAAAATTTTGCCAAATACGCCGAAATCGGTGAGCCCACCATTTCCGAATCTGTTTGGCGGCAGATGATTTTGGGACAGCACTACGGGCTTCCTACCCGACTGCTTGACTGGACGCATTCTCCCCTGGTAGGTCTTCATTTTGCCACTACCGAAAGAAAGCTTGAAAGAATGGACGACCACGACTGCATGGTATGGCGTATCGATATTCAGGAGCTTTATTCACTCCTTCCCGATAATTATCAGGCTGTGGTTAATAAGAATCAGTCGACTATCTTCTCCGTGGACATGCTCGGACAGATTACCAAGTCTTTGGATCAATATGATAAAGACATGAGCGATAAATCAATGATCATCATTGAGCCGCCTTCAATAAACCAAAGAATCGTAAATCAATATTCCTTCTTTTCTCTGGTTCCCATGGAAATGACCGACATCGAAGGCTTTTTGGACAAGTACACCAACAATACCGTCAAATACGTTATCGACAAGTCTCTTCGCTGGCGCATCAGGGATATGCTCGACCAGTTAAACATGAGTGAGCGTATCGTCTATCCCGGTCTTGAAGGCCTCAGCAAGTGGATTGCCCGCCATTACTTTGTTAAGTAATTTGTGACTTTATATGACAGGCTTACCCATAAAAAAAAACCGCGTACATATCAAAATGTACGCGGTTTTCATTATCAGTCGTAAAATAAATTACTTAACAACTACGCTTGTGATGTGAGGGTTAAGTCCTTCATACCAGTAAAGGAAACCTTCCATATCAACTACGTCGCCAACCTTTAAGCCTTCAACTGTCTTGTAAACTTCCGAATCCTTATCGCAAAGATAAGACTCAACTGTGAAAGTATATGTTTTTCCGTCTGCCGAAACTGTGAAGTAAAGGTCATCGCCCTGTGAGCCTGAGCCATCCCAGTTGTACATGAAAGGATCGCCGCCTTCATTGGACTCTTCAACTGTCATTCCCTTGAATGAAGCGAACTGATTCTGATGAGCAAGAAGGAATGCTTCATCAGCAAGGTTAGCTGTAACATCTAAAGCGGGAGCAATGTAGTTGCCGCTTTCGATTTCGAATGTAGCGCCTTCGGCGATTTCTTTCTCGCCTGCCCACTCAGCCTTGTATCCTGTAACTTTAATCTTTGTACCGGGTGTAAGCTTAGCATAATCTTCTTCAGAACATGTCATGTTGTAAATGAAATAAGCACCTTCGGGATCGGCTGTGTAAAGAGTAGCCTTGTTATCCCACCATGACTGCTTGTTCTGAACGAATGTCTCGATAACTACAGCATCATCAACTGCTGCTGCATCATACTCGGCATAAGTCATAACACCTTCGCTCTTCTTTGTGTTGTCCTCTGCGCCGCAGCCTGCGAATGCAAGAACAAGTGTAAGAGCCATTACTAACGCAATAATCTTCTTCATAACTTTGTCCTCCAAAAATAGTTGGTTTATAACTTAGAACACCCTCATTATACTAAAGGATATTTCATAAACAATGTTTATTTTGACAATCTTTTCTTCAAAAGAGCCTGTCTTATTGCATAAATTGCTATTAATACCCAGATTACCGCAATCGAAATCAAAAGAATCTTTGACGAAAGCGGAAGCTCTCCGACATCCTCGGAGGAACCGGCGCCAAGGCCTACCATTGACTTACTGTTGAGTCGATAAAGGCTCGAGACGCTGTCAAATTCCTTTTTGAAATAATCTTCGTTGACCGTTTCTTTTCTTCGTACCGACTTGCAAACATCTTCAATCATCTGGCCGGCGGCATCTCTAAGTGATGTGGAGCCCTTAAACGCAGGCGTTACAAATGTGTTGTCTATGTTGTCTATCAAAAGCTTCGTGGCATTAATCTTTACGTCATAATGTTCTGTGTTATCTTCGCCGCATCTTTCAAGATAATCGGTATATTCCCCGCTCTGCTGCGCTTTATAAGTAACCGGGCAATAACCTTCGGTTTTCGAATAAGCTATCTGAACATCATTGGTAAGAAGGTACTGGGTAAAGAGCCAGGATGCCATTACCTCACCGCTGTCCTCCTTGTTGAAGATACAAACCGAAGGTCCCTGTGAAATCATCTTCGGATTATTTGTATCAAACTGAGGTATGGGACGAACCGCGGTTTCAAACTTAACAATCTTGTCTTCCGCGATATCCATAAGCGGTGCATCGCAACCCATCCAGGTGGAACCCGCCGTGGAATCGATAGCGAAAATGCACTGTCCCGCATTCAAAAAGTTTCCGGGGTAGCTTGAAATCTTAAATGTTGAAAAAGCGCCGCTTTTTGCATAAGGGGCTATTGTGGAAAGAATATTTTTTGTGTCATCGTTAAAGATTAAAATATTGCCTTCCTCATCGGAATAACCGCCGCCCGACTGCTTAAGCATCTGTATCATCATGTTATCGGTAGACTTATAAATAAACGGAATCATTACATTCTGTCCGTTTATCTTGTAAGTTCCGTCAGCATTCTTCTCTGTTGCCTTCGCGCTTACTTCCCAGATGAAATCCCATGAAACCACATCGGGAAGTGTATATCCGAGCTTTTCAAGCATGGTCTTGTTAACATACAAAGCTTCCGTCGAACGCATGTAAGGAAGTGCGTAGTGCACACCCGAAATAGTACATTCATCCAAAAACTTCGGAATAACCTCTTCATATGAAGGTGAGTCAAACTTAACCTTGCTTCCCGAAAGTCCGTACTCTTCATCCGCCATCAGTTCATCCAACGGCACAACAGTATTTGCGCCCGAAATATAAGTACATATGTGGTCCGGGTACGTAATACATACATTGGGTGTTGTCTGCGTCGAAATATTGGTAATTACGTCATTGTAAATCTTGCCGTAATCGGTATAAAGTCGCATATTCACCTTAATATTGGGATAGAGCTTTTCAAAAGAAGCAATGGCCTCTTCATAAATGGCCGTCTGCGTCTTATTGGTATCGTTCTTCGCCCAGAAGGAAATCTCATATTTGGCATTTTCATCGAAAGACTGCGGCTTTTCAAATGTCTTCAGTCCTTTCGAGCCGTGGCAGCCCGAAAGAAACGTTGCCGCCATAATCGTAATGACAAGTAAAATGAAGGAAGTTTTTCTTTTGCCCGAGGTCATCATCCCTTTGTACCTCCTCTCGAAACGCCTTCCATTATTTTATTTCTGAATATCAAAAACAAAATTATCAAAGGAAGCGAAATTGAAACAACCGCTGCCATCATCGCAGGAATGTTTTCTCGTCCGAAGCCGTTCTCGCGAATCTGCTGGATACCGTTCGAAACAAGGAAATATTTCTCGTCGTCCGTGATAAGTCGGGGCCATACGTATGAATTCCAGCACTCGATAACCTTAAGAATGATTATCGTAATAAGCGTAGGGCGTGCTATCGGAAGGCATACCTTGAAAAGATATTTCAAATCCGAAGTGCCGTCAACCTTCGCCGCCTTGTAAAGGGTTTCCGGAATCTGCTCGAAATTCTCCTTTAAAAGGTAAATGTAAAATACCGACGTAACCGACGGAAGGATAAGTCCCAAAAACGTATTTCGTAAGTCAAGATTCGTAATGGTTACGTAATTGGTGATAACCACAAGCTCGTTGGGAATCATCATAAGTGACAGGAAGAACGTAAACACTATGTTCTTGCCGCGAAACTCAAGACGTGCGAACGCGAAAGCGGAAAAGATTATAACCACCATCATTATTGCCGTCGTCAATACGGTAAAAACAAAAGTATTGAAAAAATACCTGCCTAACGATACCCCGGTAAATGCGTCCCTGTAATTGGCAAGAGTCGGGGAAAGCGTAAAGAACTTCGGAATGTATTCGCTGTTATACGTACTGTAGCTTTTAAGTGATGTAAGTATCATCCAGTAAAAAGGAAAGAGCACCAAAAGTGCCACCAGCACCAAAAACGCATAAAGAAAAATATTCTTTACAATCTTCTGTGTACGTGCTTTCCTTTCGATTAAATCATAGGTTTCCTGTGTGTTCATTTCTATCTCCGTTTAGATTATTGACTGGTTTAGTACTGAACTGTTTTCCTGCTTACCAAAAGGTTGATACAGGTAATTGTAAGTACTATGGCAAACAATATTAGCGCTGCTGCCGAAGCATACGACGGATATCCGCCGGAGTTTCCGTACAGCATGTCGTAAACATATCCTACAATGGTATTCATGCCCGCAGCGTTCAGATCCGTTCCGAACAACGCAACCTCATCGCTATAAGCCTTGAAGGCGCCGATAAATCCGGTAATGACAAGATAGAAAATCATCGGAGATATCATCGGAAGCGTAATCTTAAAGAAGATACGATGTCCCGGTGTTCCGTCCACCTTGGCTGCCTTGTACAAGTCTTCGTTAACTCCCGCAAGCGCACTTGTGAGAATCAAAATCTTAAACGGCAAAACAATCCAGATTGTGTAAAAACACATAACGAACATTTTTGCCCAATACGGTCCGTCGATAAAGTCCACGGAGCTTCCGCCGAAAAAGTTTATCAGCACATTTACCATTCCGTCCGAGTAAGGCGTTTTCTTAAACAAAATCATGAAAACCAAGCCTACCGCGAGAGTATTTGTTACATACGGCAAAAAATAAATTGTCTGGAAAAGATTCTTAAGCTTGGTAATCGAGCTTAAGCCCACCGAGATCAGTAATGCCAATGCCGTCGAAACCGGCACGGTAATAATAACGATAATAAATGTGTTTAAAAGAGCCTGCGTAAAGTACGGGTCTCTCAATACATACTTGAAATTGTAAAGTCCTGTTCCCGTAAAGCTTTGGGATGCGAAATTGTAATTTTCCTCAAACGAATAAACAAAAACATCCACCAGAGGATAAATCATAAATGCACCGAGAAACAATAACGCGGGCAACAGATATAAAAATCCTTTAAGTTCTTTCTTCATATATATGCTCCGTTCATTCGACAGTAAAGTTTATTCTCTCCTCGGTTTCCATATCAAAAATATGAATTTTGGAGGGTTTTATATTGAACGCTATTGTTCGACTTGTGTGGTCAATAATGCTTTCGGAGTCCACGATTGAGCGGATATTCTCACCAAGCATTCCTTTATGGCTCGAAACTACGCTGGAATCGCGTCCCATCACTTCATAATTAATCACATCGCATTTTAATGCGCCGTCTGCTGCCGGGATAAAGCCTTCCGGTCTTATGGCTACGTAAACCGGCTTATCCTCTGCGCCGCTAATCTTGACGAGTCTGTCGTCGCCGATGCAAATATAACCGTTCTCAACCCGTCCTTCGAAAACATTAATCGGCGGAGTTCCCAAAAACTTGGCCACAAAAAGATTTACGGGGAAATTATAAACATCCTGAGGCTTTCCTATCTGATTTACCACACCATCCTTCATAACAACGATTAAATCGGAAATGCTCATCGCCTCTTCCTGATCGTGAGTTACGAAAATGGTTGTTATCTGTGTTTCTTTCTGTATACGACGAATTTCTTCACGTGTCTGAAGTCGAAGTCTTGCGTCCAGGTTGGACAAGGGTTCGTCCAAAAGAAGGATTTTCGGAAGCTTTACAAGTGCTCGCGCAATTGCAACTCTCTGCTGCTGACCACCCGAAAGCTCGCTTGGCTTTCTTTCCATATACTCATCTATCTGAACAAGTTTTGCGGCCTCTAAAGCCTTGTCTTTCATCTGCTCCTTGGTAAGCTTTTCCTCTCCCTTCAAATTCTGAAGCGGGAAAATAATATTCTGCTCTACCGTAAGATGCGGATAGAGTGCATAGTTTTGGAATACAAGACCAACTCCTCTGTTCTGTGCCGGAAGGTCTGTAACATCATCTTCTCCGAAGTATATTTTACCGGATGTCGGCTTTTCCAGTCCCGAAATCAAATTCAGCGTAGTGCTCTTTCCGCACCCCGAAGGTCCCAAAAGGCCTATAAGCTTACCATCGGGAATGTCAAAAGAAAACTCATTGACCGCTATAACATCCTCTTTAATCTTCTTGTTTCTGTTAGGAAATTTTTTCGTGAGTTTATCAAGTGTAACCTTCATGAATATGTCCCTCTGCTTAGTAAAAAATATTTTAGATTGATTCCAATAACAAATTTCATTTTACTACCAAAATTCATTTATTGTAAATGTATTCTCAATAAGGTATAGTTTAGGTATAAAAATTTATTCGGGGGTAAACTTTATGAGTAAATCAAAAACTACCGAGCCCGGAACATTAAAGCTTAATGTTAAGCGCACCTGCCTTATCGGTTTTGCCTTCTTCGGCATCCTGTTATTATGGCAGGTATATGATTCCTGGTGCCCTACATTCCTGACGGATATTTTTGCAAGACGCATGTACGGAATGTCATCGGCAGAGCTTAAAGCTTCCGATGCATCCAAGATACTGAATGTTCAATGGATAGTCGGAATCATCATGGCATGTGATAACCTTGCGGCATTGATTCTTCTTCCGATTTTCGGAAATCTTTCCGACAAGACACATACATCCATCGGAAAGCGTATGCCGTTCATTCTTACGGGTACTTTTGTTTCGGCAATCGCATTCCCGTTCATTCCGTTGTTCTTCCATTACAACAACATTATCGGAATGGTTATTACAATGGCTATCGTGCTTCTGTTCATGATGATGTACAGAAATCCCGCCGTTTCATTAATGCCCGATATTACACCCAAGCCCTTGCGTGCCAAGGCAAACGGCATTATTAACATCATGGGTTATCTCGGCGGTGCCTTTGCAACGGTACTTGGTATTTTCCTTAAGCTTTCCGATTATATCAATGCAACCGACGAGGCAAGAAAGGTTTGGACAATCGAAATTCCTTTCATCATCGCTTCCATTCTTATGGTAATTTCGGCACTCGTTTTATTCGCTACCATTAAAGAGAATAAGATTGAAGAAGAAATGAAGGAAGACATGGCAAAGGGTGAGGCGATGGCTGCCATCGAAACTCCCGTAGACGATGACGCTCCCATGTCCAAAGCCAACAAGATTATGCTTCTTTCGATTCTGGGTGCAGAATTTTTATGGTTCATGTCCGACAACGCAATCGGAACATACATCGGAAACTACGTAATCTACTACCTGAATTCCGCATCAAGTTCGACGATGGTTCTTACCATTTTGGGCGGTGTTGCTTCGGTTGTCGGTTTTGCTACCGCAGGTTCCATAGCAGATAAAATCGGTCGTAAGTGGACAATTTCCACCGGTCTTCTTGTTACCTTCACGGGATTGGTTGTTATGTGCTTCGTATCTCCCACGGGAAATATCGTAGGTGTTAACGGCGAATACTCCTTCCCCGTTCTTTTGTATGTTGTATGGGCAATCAAAGGTTTCGGAATGGCTCTTGTACACAATTGTTCATTCCCTATGGTTGTTGAGTTGTGTTCATCCAACAAGATTGGTAAGTTCACCGGTTACTACTACGCATCCAGCATGTCAGCACAGACCGTTACTCCCGTTTTATTGGGATTAATGTTTAACTTAACCGGAAAATGGCGTTCACTTCCCGTATACGCCGTAGTACTTGTTCTTTTAAGCTTCCTGGTATTTACCGCTCTTGTAAAGAACATCAAAGCTTCAAAGGTTGCCAATGCAAAGGGTCTCGAAGCATTGGATTCGGGCGATTGATAAGTTTCGAAATAATACAAAAACCACTGCACACAAAGCAGTGGTTTTTTCTTTAGCACAAATTATTGCTGTTGCATCTTTGCAAGCTTGGCAGCCTGGTCGGCTGCTATGAGGCTGTCTAAAATTTCCTCCAAATCACCGTCAAGAATTTCTTCAAGATTGTGAACCGTAAGTCCGATACGATGATCGGTTACACGTGTCTGAGGGAAATTGTAAGTTCTGATCTTTTCGGAGCGGTCACCCGTTCCGATCTGGCTGCGTCGAAGTTCAGCCTCTTCATCATGCTGTTTCTGCATTTCCAAGTCATAAAGCTTGGCTCTCAAAAGAGCAAAAGCCTTGTCCTTGTTCTGAAGCTGTGATTTCTCGGTCTGCGAATAAACAACGATACCCGTAGGGTAATGAGTAAGTCGAACAGCGGAGTCTGTCGTGTTGACACACTGACCACCGTTACCGGAAGCACGCATAACGTCGATACGAATATCCTTTTCATCGATAACAATATCTACATCTTCAACTTCGGGCATAACGGCAACCGTAGCGGTTGAAGTATGAATACGACCGCCCGACTCGGTTTCCGGAACACGCTGAACACGATGAACACCGCTTTCATATTTAAGCTTGGAATAAGCACCGTTTCCGTTAATCATGAAGTTAACGTCCTTGATACCGCCGATACCGATTTCATCAACGTTCATAAGTTCTATCTTCCAATGCTGCTTTTCGGCATAGTGTACGTACATACGGTAAATCTCCGCAGCAAAAAGTGCTGCTTCGTCTCCGCCTGCACCTGCACGTATTTCCACGATAACGTTTTTGTCATCATTGGGGTCCTTGGGAAGAAGAAGAATCTTTAACTGTTCTTCAAGACTTTCCACATCGGACTTGGCGTTTGCAAGCTCTTCTTTGAGCATTTCACGCATATCCTCATCGGA
>JAZUJT010000012.1:0-20905 GCA_045642905.1 Lachnospiraceae bacterium
CTCTATTCCGGTCTCTTCAAAAAGTTCACGAACCGCAGACTGTTCAGTTGTTTCTCCTGCCAAAGTTCCGCCGCCCGAAAACTCCCAAAGATTGCCTGCCTTCTTATCAGGATGACGCTTTGTACAAAGCAGTTTCCCCTCAGAATTGAGCACCCATATTTCACAGCAAACATAATATTCACCTTCTTCAAATTTATCGCCACGAAGGTGAGTCCTACCAAGCGGTTTCCTATTCTTGTCATAAAGATCCCAGTATTCCATAAATACCATACTCCTCTCGTTATGTAATTCAGTTATCTCCATTAGAATTATGTTTAGCTGTTGTAATCGACTTTACAAGCATCCTACGGATAATCCCGCATTCGTTCAGCAAAGCTTTTTCCGTTTCTTCATTTCTTTCACTCTGTGCGTAGCGTAGAACTTCACGCGCCGCAGGCGCACTTCACTTTGCGCGCAGCGCAAAACATCTCTTGCCGAAGGCAAACTTAGTCGTTGAGACTGACGTGCTCAAGAAGCACGACAGTCTCAACATGCATTGTATGGCAGAACTGATCCACGGGCGTTACCTTCTCAACGCTAAATCCCTTATCAACAAGATATTTCAAATCGCGGCCAAGTGTCGCGGGATCGCAGGATACGTAAACTAGGCGTTTGGGAGAAACCTTCACTATCGTCTCAAGAAGCTTCTCGTCGCAGCCCTTTCTCGGGGGATCGACTACGATAACATCGGGAGTCGGAAGTGTGTCAGCCACATCCTCCGAGGCGCCCACGAAAAACTCTGCATTATCGATATTGTTGATGGAAGCGTTGATTTTGGCATCCTCAATAGCTTCCGGCACAATTTCGACACCGTACACTTTTCCGGCCTTTCGCGCCATGAAAAGAGAGATGGTGCCGATGCCGCAATAAAGGTCCCATACCACTTCATTTCCGGTAAGTCCGGCATAGTCACGGGCAAGCGAGTAAAGCTTTCCTGTCTGCTCCGGGTTAACCTGATAGAAAGAAAGCGGTGAAATTCTGTAGCGGACGTCACCGATTTTGTCTTCGATATATAAATTCCCGTAAAGGGAAATACATTCTTTTCCAAGGATAACGTTTGTGTCGGCCATGTTAACGTTAAGGCAGAAACACTTAAGTTCCTTTCCGTCCTCTTTACAGATGTCGCTAAGTCGTTCAAAAAGCTTTTCATGCGACGGAAGCTCTCTTCCGTTAACGACAAGACACACCATAACCTCGCCGGTCGCGAAACCGATACGGGTAAACACGTGACGCACTAGTCCCTTATGCGTGCTTTCGTCGTAAGCGCTTATGTGATTTTCGTTTAAGAAGTCTTCCACGCATTTTAGAAGTTTGGAATTAAGCTCTGCCTGAATTGCACAGGAGGTGTTGGCAACGACATCGTGAGAACGCTTTCTGTAAAAACCGACAACCGCCTTCCCATTCTTGTCAACGCCTACCGGAAATTGGGCTTTATTTCTGTAAAAATAAGGTGTATCGGCCCCAACAATCGGTTCCATGGGGGGATTTTTTATTCCGCCGATTCTCTCTATGCAGTCACGGACTTTGTCCTGCTTATATTCAAGCTGCTTTTTATATGAAAGATGCAAAAGAGTGCATCCTCCGCACTTAACGGCAACGGGACATTTTGCTTCCACTCTGAATTCGGAAGGCCTTAAAATCTTTACCGTAAATGCGTATGCGTAAGTTTTCTTGACTTTAACCACATGGGCAAGTACACGATCGCCAACCAAAGCATCCGTTACAAAAATGGTCATCCCGTCCTCGAGATGACCTATTCCCTCGCCCTCTGAACCGAGGGCAGTTATTTCTACTTCAATTTCATCATTCTTAACTAACATTATTCAGCCGCCTTTGTAGGTCTTAAGTTCGTTTCGAAAAGCTTGTTGTAACCAAGCCATCCTGTTTCGCTTGTCGAATCAAGGATTTCCTTGAAAGTTTCCATCTTGGCATCAAGATCATCGGCATAATTTAACGCCACAGCTTCCATTAAAGCGGGCTTCTTGGGCGAGCCGAATTCAAGCTTTCCGTGGTGCGAAAGAATACAATGTTTAAGCTCGTTCTCCAAAGAAACAGGGAAACCGTCAATAAGTTCAGCCTTCTTACCGATCATTTCACATCCCATAACAATATGTCCCAAAAGATTTCCCTCATCGGTATAATCGTTTTCGGGGAAGCATGAAAATTCTTTAACCTTGGCGCAATCATGAAGTAAAGCCGCGGTAATCAAAAGGTCCTTCTTAAGATAAGGATACTTGGCTGCCATAAACTTGCAGTTGGAAGTAACCGAAACGGTATGCTCCAAAAGTCCGCCCACAAAACAATGATGGACGCTCTTCGCTGCACTCGACTTTCTGAATGCCTTAATAAATGCCTCGTCTTTTACAAAAAATTCTTCGAGAAGCGCATGGAGATAATGATTCTCCACACCCTTAACATACGAAAGAAGCTCGTTGTACATTTCATCGTTATCCCGTGAGCTTACGGGAAGATAGTCTGCGGGGTTGTATTCACCCTCTTCAACTTTACGAACACGCTTAATCGAAATCTGAAGCTGGTTGTTAAAAACGGTCACATCGCCCACAACATCGATATAATCAAGCGCGTCGAAATCTTCGATTCCGGCACTGCCGATTTCCCAAATCTTTCCGTCAAGGCTTCCTGTCTTATCCTGCAGAATGACGCTTTCATACGGTTTTCCGTTCTTGGTCATCGCCGAAGTCTTGTGCTTGCAAAGATAAACTCCCGCAACGCGGTCACCGTCTTTAAATTCCTGAATGTACTTCATAAAATAATGTCCTTCTTTCTAAACTTCGTATCTTATTTCTGCTGCCCCATCACAACAGTAAAAATGATTTCCTTGTATTCACCCTGCACAAGTCTTAAGGCCTTCACCTCAACCTCGTCGCCGGGCTGTGTCAGATAAATCTGGGTGTTCAAATCCTCGTACGAATTAATGGTTCTTCCGTTAAACGACGTAATGATATCACCGCTTTGAATGCCCACATTCATGGCAGGCGAACCCATAATTATTTCCAGCACGAACGCGCCGCTTTCAGCTCCGTAATCATACTGTGCCTCAACCGGAACATCAATGGATTTTATGCCAAAAAAAGGATTATTGGCCTGATTTACCATTCTCTCAATGGTCTTCTTAAGCTCGGTTACCCCTAAGATTCCGACAACATTGCTCATGTCCTTGGGCGCATTAACGGTATTAATGATACCGACCACGTTACCCTTAAGGTTAATGACTACACCGGTTGCCTGATTGCTTCCGTTAATATCGGTCGTAATGTAACTATAGTTATTGTCCGCCATGTTAATGGTCTTGCCGTTCGACGTAACGATTCCGTATCCGAACGAACCGTACACACCCATCGGGCTTCCGAGTGCTATAATGGGCGTTCCCGCAAGATAATTGGACTTGGAGCTTCCGAGAATAGCGATTGTTACGTAATTAATGGTAGCAGTGGGGATGTCCTCTTTTTTGACCTCAAGAATGCATAGCCCCGTGTTGCTGTCGCCCTGCACGTATTCGGCGCGCATCGAAAAATTGTTGGCGAAAGTAACAACTATATTCTCCTTATAAGGAACTGCTGACATGTATGTCAAAATAAAAAGACTCGTATCATTCTCGGCCACCAGCACACCGCTCATTTCGCTCGAGCCGGCGGCAAGCGTATCCATCCAGTCCGTCGCGCTCTTAACACTCGTTACTCGTACAAGAGAGCGCTTCGAGTCATATGCGATTGCCGATAACTCAAGATACAGATTCTGGTAATCCGACACCGAGAAAGAAATCTTGTTTACCACACCTTCGACGAGGCTTCGAACCTCATCCTCATTGAGATAAGAGAACTGGCTGTAGTCGATCTCGGGTTCCGGTTCTTCGATAAGCATGTCTTCCGGACGCATTTCCTCTTCTATCGCTTCTTCGGGAAAAATAAATGGATCCTCTTTCTGTACTTCCATATCCTTATCGAGAATACCGCTTACAAAAGGCGACAAAAAGAAAAAAGTGACACAAGCGACAATTCCGAAAATAACAGCAAGAACAACGACTATAAGCGAGTTTTTGAAAAGCTTGCTCTTGTTAATGGGTCTTGCTTTTATCTGCTCACGAATTACGACAAAGTCGTCATTTTTCTCCGAAATGGGCTTCTCGTCGGGTGTATTCTGTTTTTCTTTGGCCAAAGATTTATCTTCCATAATTACCTACTCCTCTGCCTTGGAAAGGGAGAAAATAAACTCCGTTCCAACTCCTTCGGTACTGATAACATTTATGTGCTCATTGTGTGCAAGAATAATTTCCTTGGTAATTGCAAGACCGAGACCCGTGCCCTTCTTGTCCTTACCGCGGGAGCTGTCGGACTTATAAAATCTGTCGAAAACAAACTTCTGGTCCTCACCGGGAATACCGATTCCCGAATCGCGGACCGAAACAAACAATTTGTTACGCTTCTCGGATGTCTCGATTTTTATTATCGAATCGTGGTGCGAGAACTTAATCGCGTTGTCCAAAAGATTATAAAGCACCTGGCCGATGCGCATTTCGTCGGCATGAACCGGCATTTTCTCGCCCACCAGCAAAAGGTCAATCGTAATATTTTTCTCGGCGCAGGTACCTTCAAAGGTAGCCGCCGTGTTGCGAATAACGGTATTAATGTCAAAATCCGTAAGATCGAGCACAACGCCCTTCATGTTGAGGTTGTTGAGCGAAAGCAAACTGTTCGTAAGCTTCGTAAGTCGCTCGGTTTCGCTTAAGACAATTCCCAAATACTTTTCGTGCATCTCCTGCGGAATTGTGCCGTCCTTCATGGCTTCCAGATATCCGCGAATGGAAGTAAGCGGCGACCTGAAATCGTGCGAAACGTTGGCGATGAACTTCTTCTGGTTGTCCTCACCGCGGGCAATTTCGTTGGCCATATAGGAAAGAGTTCCGGCAAGATAACCCATCTCATCGTCGCTGTCCACGGTAAATTCATAATGCAAATTTCCCGAAGCGTACTGCTCGGTAGCCGCCGTAATCCTCTTAAGCGGGATGTACACCATCTCCGTAAAGAAGAACAGAATTATCAGTGACAAAATAAAAAGTATTATCAAAAGAAGGTACGAGATACCCAAAAATTCATCGCACTCGGCTTCGATATCATCGATTGACGTATGAATAACCACATAACCTTTTACCTTGTAATCGGATGTGATAGGTGCGAAAACGCTTAGCATATCCTTGTCGAAGGTTCCGAAAAAGTTACCGGTCGTATAATATTTGTTACCGGTTACCGTCGGGTCAAAGTTCTCGACAACCGGCGAGTTTTCTACGGAAATGGGAAGTCTTGAGCTTAAGACCATAAGTCCCGAAGGGTTAATAATCCATATTTCCGACGAAATAAATACGTCCAAATCATCTATTTCACGCTTAACCTCATCAAGGCTTCGTGTCGTGGAATACAGGTCCGAAGCGTAGGTCTTTGCGATCATGTTGGCCTCACGATAGCAGGCCTCTGCCTTGTCCTTCAAAAGCTTGTCGTACGTGGAACTCGACACGAAAGAGCTTACTATAATGAATCCGAACACGCCGAAAATCAAATATGCAAATAAGAATTTAAAATAAAGTGTACGTCTCATCAGCTTTTTGCGGTAACCTCGAATTTGTATCCTATTCCCCAGATGGTTGAAATCTTCCAGTCATCGTTATCGTTCAATTTCTCGCGAAGTCTCTTAATGTGAACGTCAACGGTTCTGGTGTCGCCGATATACTCGTAGCCCCAGATTTTATCCAAAAGCTGTTCTCTCGTAAATGCGTGATTGGGCTGGGATGCAAGAAAATACAACAGTTCAAGCTCCTTGGGCGGCATGTCGACCGCTTCGCCCATATATTTAACCGAATAGTTGGTAAGGTTTATCGAAAGGTCCTTGTACTCGACAACCTTGTCATCGCTTTCAACGGCTACGGTTGTCTGCGGCTTGCTGCGTCGTAATACGGCTTTAACTCTGGCAACAAGCTCCTTGGGGTCAAAGGGCTTTTCAATGTAATCGTCGGCCCCGAGTTCGAGACCCAAAACCTTGTCAAAAACCTCGCCCTTGGCGGAAAGCATAATGATGGGAGTTGAGGACTTGCTTCTAAGCTCTCTGCATACCTGATATCCGTCCATTCCCGGAAGCATAAGGTCGAGAAGCACAAGATTCGGCTCGAAATCGTCAAACTCTTTTACCGCCGACTCACCGTCGTTGACAATCAGTGTTTCGAAGCACTCCTTGACAAGATACAGCGAAACAAGCTCGGCAATGTTGTTGTCGTCATCAACTATCAAAATTCTCTGTTTACCTACCATAAAGCCTTCTCCTTAAATATATCGCTTACTTAAATTCGACAATAGTAACACCCGCATCGCCTTCGCCGTACTCGCCGGCACGATACGATTTAACATATTTGCATCTTCTCAAATGATTTCCTACCGCATTTCTTAACGTTCCCGTTCCTTTGCCGTGAACGATGCGAACCGAAGTCATATGTGAAAGATAAGCATCATCAAGATATTTGTCCAAAACCGCCAAGGCTTCGTCCACCGTCATTCCGATGAGGTTACACTCATAGGAAATGCTCATTGCCTTGGACATTTTTATTTTGCCCTGGCCACCACCCTTGGAATGGCTCATTCCGGGCGCGGTAATTGTGTCTTCCATAACAGCTTCCATATCGTTTATGTTGGCCTGCGTGCGGATGATGCCGCACTGAACAAAGCAATTTCCCTTGGCATCGGGAAGGGTGCTGATGGTACCCTTAAGGCCCATGGAAACAAGCTTAACCATGTCGCCGATGTGAAGGTCGGACGCCTTGACGCCCTTTGTAGCCGTCTTTTCGGCTTTAAGCGAAAGAGAGTTGTTCTTCTCGCCCATTTTATTGCGAAGGCCCTGACGTCGCGCCTCCAAATCCTTCATGGAAACGGCGCTTCCCGACTTCTGCATCATTCGGATGGTTTCGTCGGCGTATTCCTTGGCCTCGCTTAAGATGTCGCGCGCCTCTTCATTGGCCTCGCGAAGAATCTTGTCGCGTGATGCCTGCAGGCGTTCCTTCTCGGACTCAACCTTGGCCTTAAGCGCCGAAAGCTCCTTCTCGGTCTCGAAAATCTCCGCCTTCTTGCGCTCGATTTCAACACGGCTGGTCTCAAGGGATGCGATGACATCCTCAAATCTCTCGGCGTCCTCGTTTATCTGGCGCTTGGCAGCATCAATGATTTCATCCGAAAGACCGAGCTTGCCGGAAATCGCGAAAGCATTGGACTTTCCGGGAATACCGATTAAAAGCCTGTATGTAGGCGAAAGTGTATCAACGTTAAATTCGCAGCACGCATTTTCCACGAAGTTGGTGGAAAGCGCATAAACCTTAAGCTCGCTGTAGTGAGTCGTCGCCATGGTCCTGATTCCGCGGTCGTGAAGAAAGTTCAAAATCGCAATGGCAAGAGCCGCACCTTCCGTCGGGTCGGTTCCCGCACCCAGTTCGTCGAAAAGGCATAAGCTGTTCTCGTCCGCCGCCTTCAAAATGTGGACAATCGACTTCATATGAGACGAGAATGTGGATAAGCTCTGTTCAATGCTCTGTTCGTCGCCGATGTCGGCAAAAACCTCGTTGAAAATCGAAAGTTCGGAACGGTCGCCCGCGGGAATATGAAGGCCTGCCTGTCCCATCAGCGTAAACAGCCCCACCGTCTTTAACGTAACGGTCTTTCCGCCCGTGTTGGGACCCGTGATTACGAGAAGGTCGTACTCCTTTCCGAGCGGAACGTCGATGGGCACAACCTTTTTCTTGTCCAGTAAAGGATGGCGTCCCTTTCGAATATTTATGTATTTGTCCTGATTGAAAATCGGTCTTGTCGCGTTAAGTTCAAGAGCATATGCACCTTTGGCAAAAGAAAAATCCAGCTTCGTCATAAGCTCTGAATCAGTCTTCAAGCTCACCGTATGATCGGCAAGCTGAGCCGAAAGGCTGGCAAGAATAACCGCAATTTCCTTCTGCTCGTCAAGCTCCAATTCTCTTAACTTGTTATTCAAATTAACAATCGCCTGCGGCTCGATAAACATCGTCGCGCCTGTCGACGACTGGTCGTGCACCATACCGGTAACCTGCGATTTGTACTCGGCCTTGACGGGAATACAGTAACGATTGTTGCGCATGGTAACAACCGCATCCTGAAGATAAGTACGAAGCGACCCGTTTACCATCGAGCTAAGCTCGGAATGAATCTTGTCGTTGGTAACCTGAAGACTCTTTCTGATGCTCTTAAGCGTAGAGCTCGCGTCGTCCGCAATGTCGCCGTCCTCGTTAAGGATGCAACGGTTTATCTCATTGGCTACACTCGTCATGGGCTCCAGAAGTTCGAAATAATCGTCCAGCGAGTCTCTCTGTTCGTCCTCGCGCTCGCGCTTTCCGTAACTTTTAACCCTTGAAACGTTGGTTAAAAATCGGGCAAAAGAAAGCAGCTCCTGCGCCGTTAACGTGCTTCCGATTTCGAGGCTTTTTATGGCAAAGCCCATATCCTTATTGTTACCGAAATTAATGCTTCCCTTCTTGATAAGTCTTGAAAGGGCATCCTGTGTCTCTCTTTGTGCCGCTTCGATTTCGGATAAATCCGTCATCGGCTCAAGCGCCTTGCAAAGGTTCTTGGCGGGAACCGAAGAAGCGTGTTCGGTAAGTCTGTCTATTACAGTTGTAAATTCCAGTGTTTTTAATACTTTAGCATTCATATCCTTTATTTTATCATAGGGTAAATTTGTTTTCTACCTTGTAAAATGTAAAAAAACCTCTCGTGTATGAGAGGTTTTGGTTAACAGTATCATTTTTGTGTCCAGGATAATCTGTGAAGTTCTCCCTCGCGGCTCATTCCTTCAAAACCGTTCTGGCGCAAAGCTTCATATAAAACGATGGCAACCGAATTTGAAAGATTCAACGAGCGAATCTTTTCTTCCATGGGAATACGAATACAGTACTCCTCGTTGTCGACAAGTATCTCTTCGGGAATGCCTGCGGATTCTTTTCCGAACATGATAAAATCGTCGGGTCCGAACTGTACATCCGTATAGCATTTATGAGCCTTTGTGGTAGCATACCAAATCTTCGCACCGGGATTTTTGCTTAAAAAATCCTCGTAGTTGACGTATCTATTAACGTCAAGGTGCTCCCAATAATCCATTCCCGCACGCTTTATGGACTTTTCGTTGAGCATAAATCCCAACGGCTCAATTAAGTGCAGCGGCGTATTGGTTGCCACACAAGTTCTTCCGATATTTCCTGTATTGGCCGGTATTTCCGGCTGGTGAAGTACGATATGCACTATTTTCCCTGCTCCTTACGCAACTTTTCTACAAAACGGGCCATTCTTGTCATGGCTTCCTTAAGTCTGTCGAGTGAATAAGCATAGGAAATTCGAAGGAAACCTTCGCCCGAATCACCGAAAGCGGTTCCGGGAACGGCAGCAACCTTTTCTTCTTCCAGAAATCTTGTCGCAAACTCATCGCTCGTCATACCGAATTCCTTTATGCAGGGGAATACGTAAAATGCTCCGTAAGGCTCGAAACACTCAAGTCCCATTTCCTTGAAAGCATTAAGAAGAAAACGTCTTCTCTGATTGTATGCCTCGCGCATCATATCAACGTCTTCATCCCCGTTCTTCAAAGCCTCGATAGCGGCATACTGGCTTGTGGTGGGCGCACACATAATGCAGAACTGGTGAATCTTGGTCATCTGCTTAATGATGGCTTCCGGTCCGCATGCATATCCCAAACGCCAGCCTGTCATGGCAAAAGCCTTGGAAAATCCGTTTATAAGAATTGTACGTTCCTTCATGCCGGGAAGTGAAGCAATCGAAACGTGTTTTCCTTTGTAAGTAAGTTCAGCGTAAATCTCGTCAGACATTACAAAAATATCCTTCTCAACGCAAACCTTAGCGATTTCAATAAGGTCCTCTCTCTCCATTATTGCACCGGTAGGGTTGTTGGGGAAGGGAAGTATAAGCACCTTCGTCTTGTCCGTAATGGCGCTTAAAAGCTCGTCCTTGGTAAGTCTGAATTCATTTTCGGCCTTGAGGTTAATAATAACCGGCTTTCCTCCCGCAAGTATAGTGCAGGGCTCGTACGAAACGTAGCTCGGCTGGGGAATCAAAACCTCATCTCCGGGGTTGAGCATGGCGCGAAGACCCACGTCAATTGCCTCGGAACCGCCTACGGTAATAAGTACTTCCTTGTTCCATTCATAAGAAACATCGTATTTTCTCGAAACGTAATTGCAAATTTCCTTACGAAGCTCAATAAGTCCGGAATTGGAAGTATAGAATGTTTTTCCTTTTTCAAGAGAATAAATTCCCTCATCGCGAATATGCCAGGGAGTATCGAAATCCGGTTCGCCGACGCCAAGAGAAATAGCATCCTTCATCTCGGCAACGATGTCGAAAAACTTTCTGATACCCGAAGGCTTAATCTTAACTACCTCATCAGCTAATGGATTTCTCATAACATCAAAGTCTCTCTTTCATCGGATTTTTTGCTTGCAAGAATCGTTCCGTGATCCTTGTATTTGCGCAAAATAAAATGAGTCGCCGTGCTTAACACCGATTCAAGAGTTGACAGCTTGTCCGAAACAAAAAGGGAAATGTCCTTAAGGCTCTTTCCTTCCAAAGTAACCAAAAGATCGTATCCGCCGGAAATAAGGTAAACGGCATTAACCTCGGGATATTGGTAAATTCTCTCGGCGATGCTGTCGAAGCCCTGGCCTCTTTGAGGAGTTACGCGAACCTCGATAAGTGCGGAAACCTTTTCAAGTGTTGTCTTGTCCCAGTCGATTAAGGTGTGATATCCGCAGATAACGCCTTCCTCTTCCATCTTCTTGATTTCATTGGCAACATCGATTTCTTCCATTCCGAGAAGAACCGAAAGTTCCTTTATATCAATCTTTGAATTCTTTTCAATAGTAGCAAGTATTTGTTCTCTCATGATAATTGCCTCTTTTCTTTATCGTATCATAATATTTTGTAAAGCTCTTCATTGCCCGAAGGCTCGAGAAAACGTCGCGTCTCTCTGTTGATAACCACTCTGTCGTTGGAATCGGTTATCTTGCCTACGGTTACAGCATTTATTCCCTGTTCCTTTAATCTCATTACAAGCTCGTTTCCGTCTGAAGCTGCTATTACAAGACAACCCATGGAAGCAAGTTCGTAAGGATTAATATCACAGAAATTACTGATTTCAATAGTTTCCTGTTTAACGGGAAGCTTCATCATATCTACTTCAAGTCCAACGCCGGAGCCCTGTGCAAGTTTCCAGAGTGCATTGAAAATACCGCCCTCGCCTGCCGCATACATGGCTGAAACGCCGGACTTAACGGCAGTAGCAGCCTCCCCGCATACAGAAAGGTATTTGTCGAAATTCTCGGCATCGTAAATCATCTTCTGCGGAAACTTTTTCAAAAGCCTGTCTTCAAGCTCATGGGCTATAATATTCGTTCCTTCCAGGCCTATCCACTTGGTGACGACAATGTCATCACCGGGCTTGGCGGTGTTCGAAAATCTTTCCTCAGACTTGCCTATGCCGGAAACCGTAACAACAGGTCGTGTCACCGCATTCGAAACCTCCGTGTGACATCCGCTTATCTGGACCTGAAGCTTGGCCGCCAGTGCGTCAAGTGTTTCGTATATTGATTTAACGGATTTTTCCTCGGTACCTTCGGGAAGAACAACCGAAACTTCGGCACTTATCGGTTCAGCGCCCGCCGCCGCAACACTGTTTATTGCAGCACACAAAGACAGGGACGCATTATCCTTAACCGGAAGCGATTTCGTGTTCACGGAAGAATAAAAATACTCACTGTCTTTAAACGATAAAACAGCGCAGTCGACTCCAACATCGGCTCCGACGAGGACTTCACTGCGCTTTGATCTGATTCGATTAAGTATTGACCTTTTCAGGACATTTTCAGGTACTTTCCCGATAACCAAGATGAATCTCCGTTTCTTGCCTTAAGATACTAAGTATGATAACATGGGGATAATCATCGCGGCTATTAAAATGATTACGATAATCGTTGTAAATATCCTGCGACCTTTTTTACTGTAGATATTCATATCGTTCACCTCTGATGTTTATACTGAAAGGAATTATAATATATGTATTGGAAATATGCAAGCATAGTGATATTTGCTATTTTCTGTTTATGGGTTCTTGTTGAAACCAAGCTCAAATCCCGTGAAGAAGACAACGCCGAAGAAGCTTTCTGGGAACGTGAGCGAAAAGCGAACTTTGTCCGCCGAAAGCCCATCGATAACCTTGATTACGTCGTTATTCCCGATGACCTTCCCTATGATTGTGTATCCGGCAATGCCGATATCGATTCCTACATCCGAATCATAAAAGACCTCAGAGACGAAAAGATTTTAAATCTTACCGGCTATACCAACACCGAAGTCAAGGAAATGTACGGTGCGCCGAACTTTCCCATCCTTTCGATTGCCGACACCAACTACACTTCTCTTGTTACTACTCTCCAGAAATGGGCCGATGAGCTTTTGAAGCTTAAATACACAAAAGAAGCTGTCCAAATAATGGAATACAGCATCTCCATCGGTACGGATGTCGGAAAAACCTTCAGAGTTCTTGCCGATTATTATGCCCGGGAAAAACGTTTTTCCGAAATCGACGAGCTCATTTTAAAAACCGACAAGCTCAAGTCGCTTGCCGCCCCTTCCATTGCACGCTCATTGGAAGATATAAAGAACAACTACCTCGTAAGCTAGACTTTGAGGGTTATTTTTCTATGGCCTTAAGCTTGGAGGCTTTACAAAGATCGTTAAGGTAACACTCTTCGCACTTAGGGTTGGGCGCTTTGCAAATCGTCCGTCCGAGTGCGATAAACCAATGATTTATGTATATCCAGTAATCCTTATCTGCCTTTTTCATGAGCATTCGCTCTGCCGTAACCGGATTATCGGTTTTCACCAATCCAAGTCTGTTTGATATTCTCAAAACATGCGTATCCACCACAACACTCGGTTCATGAAAGATATAACTTCTTATAACGTTGGCTGTCTTTCTGCCTACGCCCGCAAGCGAAGTGAGGTCTTCAATCCGCGAGGGAAGTTCTCCGTTATAATCTTTCAAAAGCTTATTCATGCACGCAATGATATTCTTGGCCTTGCTGTGGCTTAGGCCCACCGAATGAATGTCTCGTTCAAGCTCTTCAACCGAAGCGTTTGCTATCGCCTCCATCGTCGGGTACTTTATAAACAGCTCCTTCGTCACTTCGTTTACGCGCTTGTCCGTACATTGCGCGCTCATTATGGTAGCAATCAAAAGCTGCCAGCCGTCATCATGATTAAGATAGCAGGTCAAATCCTTCGAATACATGCTCTCCATTCGGTTAAAAATTTCCTGAAGTTTCTGCGTCATTTTTCCGAAGCCTTTTTATCGGGAATAAGAAAAATAAAAACAAGCGAGCTTAAAAGAAGCATATACGGATAAAGAAGATGGGGCATAATCTTAAATGCCGATACATTGTATCCAAGCTCCGTTGCTATCGATATAGCTACAAGCATCTGAGCACCGTAAGGAATAATTCCCTGGAAGATACACGAAAACGTATCCAGAAGGGATGCTGTTTTTCTTGGTGAAATGCCGTAATTATCGGCAATTTCCTTGGCAATGGGGTTAGCCATTACGATGGCAACCGTATTGTTGGCGGTAGCAATATCCATGGCGCCTACAAGAATGCCTACACCAAGCTGTCCGCCTTTCTTTCCTTTAAATATCTTCTTAATGAGATTAAGAAGAGCAGTAAATCCGCCATATTCGGCAATCAATGCGCAAATGGCCGAAACAAGAATGGCTACCATGGAGGTTTCAAACATACCGGTTACGCCGGAGCCCATATTTGAAAGCATATCCGTTGCGGCAGTGGCTCCCGTTGCAAGCATGATGATTGCACCGGTAACAATTCCGATTATCAATACTACAAATACATTTATTCCCACAATTCCGCCGATAAGAACAAGAACATAAGGAATTATCTGGATAAGATTATACTCTCCGATATTGGCCTCGCCGACATCGGTTCCGAGACTCTTAAAAAGGATAACTATCATTGAAAGGACTGCTGCCGGAAGTGCAATCTTGAAATTCTCGCGAAACTTATCCTTCATCGCACAACCTTGTCCGTTGCAGGCAGCAATTGTCGTATCCGAAATAAATGAAAGGTTATCTCCGAACATTGCACCTCCTACTACGGTACCTACGCATAAGGGAACCGAAAATCCCGATCCGGATGCTACAGCGACGGCAATCGGAACAATAAGTGTGATGGTTCCTACGGAAGTTCCCATTGCAAGCGAAACAAAAGCACTTACTATGAAAAGAACCAGAACGGCAAACTTCGAAGGAATAATCGAAAGCATGAAGTATGCCACGCTTTCGGCGCTTGAACGGCCGACAACTCCTACAAATATACCTGCACACATAAAGATGAGTACCATGGTAATAATGTTCTTATCACCTACGCCCTTGGCCATAATTCCAAGCTTGTCGTCGAACTTAACCTTGGGATTTTGAAGGCATGCAGCTAAAAGTGCTACCAAAAATACAACAACTATCGGGATGTTATAAAAGCCCATTTCAATTTTTAAAACATATTCGAAAAGAATACCTAATCCAAGGTAAAGAACAACAAATATGCCTATGGGTAATAATGCTTTGGGATTTCCTTTTGAATTCATACTAATCTCTTCTCCGTTCGAATTTTTATGACCGACAGACGTGCTATCGGTTATTTATTGATTGAAGCCACAAATCGGTCGAAACCGGCCATGCCTTCGGAAGTTCTCTTATATACGCCCGCATCTTCGAGCACCTTCGAAAATACTTTTCCGATTTCATCCTGAATTATCTTATCGATGTCATCGGGATTTTGGTCTATACGATGCTTAAACTTTTCGAACCAGTCCGCGTGCCCCAAAAGAGTTTCATGGGCACGAATATCTTCGTTATTACGATATGCCTCTTTTAATAACTCCATCTCATCCTTAAGTCGGGCCGGCAGAACCGCAAGTCCCATAACTTCGATAAGTCCGATGTTCTCCTTCTTAATGTGATGAAGGTCGGCGTGCGGATGGAATACTCCCAAGGGATGCTCCTTCGTGGTTATGTTGTTTCGAAGCACCAGGTCAAGCTCGTAAGATTCACCGCGTTTACGGGCGATGGGAGTTATCGTGTTGTGCGGTTCATTATCGGTATAAGCATAAATGAAGCACTCCTCATCACTGTATTCGCGCCACTTTTTAAGGATAATATCGGCAAGTTCAATGAGTCTTTCGGTGTCCTTACCGCTTAATCGAAGCACCGACATCGGCCACTTAACACGACCGACCGAAACATCTTCAAAGCCCTTAATCTCATACTTAAATTCCACTTCGGCCTTGGCCATTGCAAAGTCATAATGTCCGCCCTGGAAATGATCGTGCGACAAAATCGAGCCTCCGACTATCGGCAAATCCGCATTGGAGCCCACGAAATAGTGCGGGAACATTTTTACAAAGTCAAAAAGTTTATTGAACGTATTGCGGTCAATCTTCATTGGAACATGGCTGCCGTTAAATACGATACAATGCTCGTTGTAGTAAACGTAAGGTGAATACTGGAATCCCCAGCGACTTCCAAAAATGGTGACGGGAATGATTCTGTGGTTCTCACGCGCGGGGTGATTCATGCGACCGGCGTATCCTTCATTCTCCATACATAAAAGGCACTTGGGATATCCCGACTGCTTCATAAGCTTGGCAGCGGCGATAGCCTTCGGGTCCTTCTCGGGCTTGGAAAGATTGATGGTAATATCGATATCGCCGTACTCGGTTTCGGTAACCCACTTTCTGTCCTTGATAATTCTGTATCTTCGGATATAATCCGTATCCTGCGAAAACTTGTAGAAAAAGTCCGTTGCCTTTAATGGACTTTCCTTATAAAGCTCATTAAATCTTGAAATAACCGTACTTGGCGCCGGAACAAGACATCCCATAATCGCCGTATCAAACAAATCTCTTCGAACTATCGAATCTTCCTCGATAAGTCCCCTTTCGAGCGCATAATCGCACATTCCTCCGAGAATATCGGGAAGTTCCTCCGTCGAACAGTTCGTCTCAACCTCTTCAAATTCGTCCAGCCCCAAAAGCATCAGCAAACGATTTATCGTGTAGATTTTATCCAAGGGATTTACAAGCTCGAAATCAATTCCGTACTTAACAAGCTTGGAAACCAATTCATTGATGTTCATTATAATCTCCATTCCGCCAAGGCTTTACGCCTCGCTTCACGACCACCGAAAAGTCTTAAAGCTTCTTGGGGCCGTCGCCGACTTCAACAACGTAGAAATCAGCCTTGTAACCGATCTTGCGAAGGTAGTTTTCGCCGACCTTCGCGATAAACGAATCAATCGCTTCATCCTTAACGATGGAAACGGTGCATCCGCCGAAACCGGCACCGGTCATACGTGAGCCGATAACTCCGTCAACCTTCAAGGCTTCGCTTACGAGAGTATCCAGCTCAACGCCCGTAACCTCATAGTCTTCGCGAAGCGAAGTGTCCGAATCTATCATCAACTTACCGAAAGTCTCGATGTCATTGTTCTTAAGAGCACTAACCGCCTTTACGGTTCTTTGGTTCTCGTAAACCGCATGCTTGGCTCTCTTCTCCTTTATGGGGTCGCCAATCGAAGCCTTTATCTTATCAAATTCCGCCTCTGTAAGCTCGCCCCAGGAGCCGACCTTTTTAACCTTATTAACACTTTCAAGCGCTTCCTCGCACTCTCTTCTTCTCTCGTTATACTTTGAATCGCCGAGCCCGCGCTTCTTGTTACTGCATGCAATTACAAGCTTCGCGCCCTCAAGCTTAATGGGTGTGTATTCATATTTAAGCGTATTGGTATCGAGAAAAATGGCGTTGTCCTTCTTGCCCATCGCAATCGCAAACTGGTCCATGATACCGCAATTTACGCCGTTAAAATTGTTCTCCGAGAACTGGCCGATGAGTGCCAAATCGACATTCGTAACGTCGAAACCGTAAAGGCTTTTAAGGATAAATCCCGTCAAAACCTCGATTGACGCCGACGAAGAAAGACCCGAGCTGTTGGGAATATTTCCGTTGAACACAATGTCGAAACCACAATCCGGCACCATGCCCTTTTGCATGAACGCCCAGATAACGCCCTGCGGATAGTTGGTCCACTTGTTCTCGGGACGCGCCTTTATATCATCAAGACTTGCACTTATTATGCCGTCTTCCTTAAAGTTCATTGAGTAAAAAGAAAAATTCTTGTCCTGTCTCTTTCTTACGGCCGCATATGTTCCGATTGTAAGTGCGCACGGAAATACGTGGCCTCCGTTATAGTCGGTGTGCTCACCGATAAGGTTCACACGACCGGGTGCAAAGAATACTTCAGCCCCATTCGCCGAACCGAATTGTGCTTCAAATTCCTTAAGTAAAATTTCTTTCATGGTAACCTCCGAATTGCTTTATTCAATATATTTTTTCAGAATAAAAACAGCACTTTCATTATAATATATTTTCCGAATAAATAAAGCCTATTTGCTTTCCCTTTGACTTTTTCTCAAATGTTATGTATTATATCTTTTGGTTATGCCGTGCCGCTTTTTCATGGTCTTATCAGAAAACGGATATTCGGTCTTACGCAATGGGAATCCACGAACCGTGTCAGGTCGGGAACGAAGCAGCACTAAGAGGAATCTCCCATGTGCCGTAAGGGCGCCGGATGTCACGCTCTGATAGGTCCTTGAAAGAGCGGCACTTTTCTTTTGCCCAATATCAGTTAAGGAAAAATTACATGAGTGCTTTCAAAGAATATGAAAACTGCACACTTTGTCCGCGAAACTGCCATGCCGACAGAAGCCGCAAAAATTCCGGCATATGCGGGATGAGTGATGTCCTCACGGTTTCCAGGGCTTCGCTTCACATGTGGGAAGAGCCCATAATAAGCGGTGAAAGCGGCTCCGGTACGGTGTTCTTTACCGGCTGCAATCTTCACTGTGTTTTCTGTCAGAATCACGAAATATCCGGAACGGTAAAGCTTTCGGATGATTCATATCGGGAAATCAGCGAAGATAAGCTTTCGGACATTTTTCTTGAGCTTGAAAGCAAGGGTGCCAACAACATAAATCTTGTAACCGGGGTACATTTTATCCCTCACATCAGGCATGCAATCGAAATAGCGAAATCCATGGGACTTAAGGTCCCGGTTCTTTATAACTCAAGCGGGTACGAGTCGGTGGAAAGTTTAAAATCGTTGGAAGGTCTTATCGATATTTATCTTCCTGATTTTAAATATATACGTGAAAAAACCGCGCGCTTGTATTCAAAAGCCGCGGATTATCCGGATGTTGCGAAGGCAGCTATAGCTGAAATGGTGCGCCAGCAACCATCACCGGTTTTTCTCGAGAACGGGATGTTAAAATCAGGGGTAGTAGTAAGACATCTTGTGATGCCCGGCGGCGTAAACGAAGCCAATGAAATTCTTGATTACCTTTACGGTACATATAAAGACAACATCTATATAAGCATCATGAACCAATATACGCCGTTTCCGGAATTTCTTCCCGAAGACAGCGCATATGATTTGTTGCGAAGAAAAGTCACGAAACGTGAATATGAGCGTGTTATAAACCACGCTTTTGAACTGGGAATCGAGAACGGATTTACACAGGACGGTAAAGCCGTCTCGGAAAGCTTTGTGCCGTCCTTTAAGTGCGAAGGTGTGTAAAAAGCCACCCAAAAAGGACTGTCACCATGGTGAACCGCCCCTTAGCTCTGCTCCAAATATCTTATATAATTTATAACCATAAGCGCAATCTTAAATGTAAGCGCGTCATCAAACTCTCTTACGTTAAGTCCCGTAGCCTTTTCAAGCTTTTCGATTCGGTAGACAAGAGTATTTCTGTGAACGTAAAGCTGTTCGGCAGTTCTCGAAACGTTAAGGTCGTTTTCAAAGAACTTGTTTACCGTCATAAGCGTTTCATCATCGATTGAAAAAGCCATTCCGTCAGCAAAAATCTCATCTATAAAAATACGGCACAAATTCTCGGGAAGCTGGTATATAAGTCTTCCGATTCCGAGGTTTGCATAGGAAATAACATGCTTTTCATCGTAGAAAATCTTGCCGACTTCAAGAGCCATCTTGGCTTCCTTGTATGACTTGGAAACATCCTTAAGCTCGCTTACAACCGTACCGAATGCCACCTTTACCTTGAGCATTGCCTCGGTATTTACGAGATCTACTATCGAAGAACCAATCTCCAAAAGATCTTCATTAGTGCAGCTTGCATCAACCTGTTTTATAAGAATAATGTTGCTCTCATCTACGGCGGTAAGGTAATCACCCGACTGCTGAGTAAACATACCCTTCAAAACGTCCATGGCGGAGCTGTCCTTTTCAAGACCGGCCTCAATAAGAAATACTACGCGCGGAACGGTTACTTCGATTCGAAGCTTCTTGGCACGATTATAAATGTCTACCAAAAGAAGGTTATCCAGCATCAAATTCTGGAAAAAGTTATTACGGTCGAACTTCTCTTTGTAGGCAACCATGAGAGCCTGTATCTGGGATACACAAATCTTGGCAACCATATACACATCGTCGGAAGTGCCTCTTGCAACAAGAATATACGAAAGCTCATTGTCATCGTATATTTTAAGCAAGTGGTGAATTCCGATAACCTGCGAATCTGCCGGAGACTGAGAAAAGCTGTCGATAAACTCCCTTGTGATGTCCTCGGGTGTAAAAGTAGAAGCGACTACTATACCCTCCAAGTCAAACACGCAAAAATCTATCTTGGTTATCTTCTGCAAATCGTCTATGCTGCTTTGAATTACCTGTCCGGTTATCATAATTTCCTCCAAAGAAAAGGCATCGGCTTGCGCCGATGCCCCAATAATAACAAGTTTAAAACTAGTTGGTAATAACCTGCTCTGTTTCCTTATCGAATACGTGAATCTTTTCAACGTCAAGAGCAAACTTGATAGCATCGCCGGGTCTTGAAGTTGTACGAGAGTCAACTCTTGCGGTAATAGGGAACTCTTCAAGATCAAAGTAAAGGTACACTTCTGCACCAAGTAATTCGTAAACCTTAACTGTTGACTCGAATACGCTCTGAGGAGATGTCTCGATGAACATCTGTGAATCATAAACGTCTTCAGGACGGATACCGAATACAACGGTCTTTCCGTCATAACCGCCTTCGATAAGCTTCTTTGACTTAGCCGGAGGAAGAGCGATTGACTTGCCTGCAATCTTAAGGCTTGCAACGTCACCGTTAATTTCTACTACAGCATCAAGGAAGTTCATCTGAGGTGATCCCATGAATCCTGCAACGAAGAGGTTGCAAGGCTTCTCATATAAGTTCTGAGGTGTATCAACCTGCTGGATAACACCATCCTTCATAACAACGATTCTTGTACCAAGAGTCATAGCTTCTGTCTGGTCATGTGTTACGTAAATGATGGTTGTGCCGAGTCTCTGATGTAACTTAGCGACCTCGATACGCATCTGAACACGAAGCTTAGCATCAAGGTTTGAAAGAGGTTCGTCCATAAGGAATACCTTAGGATTACGAACGATAGCACGTCCCATAGCAACACGCTGTCTCTGTCCACCTGAAAGAGCCTTGGGCTTACGATCAAGAAGAGGAGTTAAGTCAAGGATCTTAGCTGCTTCCTTAACCATCTTATCAATTTCATCCTTCGGAACCTTTCTCAACTTAAGTCCGAAAGCCATGTTATCATATACTGACATATGAGGATACAGAGCGTAGTTCTGGAATACCATTGCGATATCTCTGTCCTTAGG
>JAZUJT010000013.1:0-13436 GCA_045642905.1 Lachnospiraceae bacterium
CATAAGTCTGCCAATCCCGCCACCTACCCCTATGCAAATTTTCTTGATTTATCCCTTGCATTTATATTTGGGGAGTGCTAATATTACTTATGTTAATAAAGTATGTTTGAAGTGAGCCGAAAAGCGGCTCACTTTTTTCATGCGTTTTTACAACCAATTAACCAGTACTACACGTTAAATGAATAAGGAGAAGTAATGTCAAGACACGAAGATTATGAGGTTAAGACAATGAAACTCTTGGAGCCGATAGCGGCAGAAGCACAGGTTGACATTTACGATGTCGAATATGTGGAAGAAGCCGGCGAGTGGTATTTGAGAGCTTACATTGACAAGGAAGGCGGAGTCACAATTGACGATTGCGAGAAAGTAAGTCGGGCACTTTCCGATGCACTGGACAAGGACGAGTTTATTGAGGACGCCTATTACCTTGAAGTTTCAAGTCCGGGACTTGGAAGACAGTTAAAGAAGGATATTCATTTCGAAAAGAGTATCGGCGAGGAAGTTGAACTTAAAACTTTTAAACCGATTAACAAGAAAAAAGAATTCATAGGTGTGCTTACCGGATTTTCGAAAGAAACGGTCACCTTGGATATAGATGGAACAGAAACAATTTTTCAAAGATCGGACATCGCAAAAGTGAGTCTGACTTTAGACTTTTAGAATACGGAGGATAATGGAAAATGAATAAGGAATTAATGGAAGCGTTGGATTTACTTGAAAAGGAGAAGCAGATTAGCCGCGAAGTTTTGTTTGAGGCAATCAAGAATTCTCTTCTTACCGCTTGCAAGAACCATTTTGGTAATTCCGAAAATGTAGAAGTAGAGATTAACAAGGAAACATGCGATTTCTGTGTTTATGCCAAGAAGGAAGTAGTAGAGGAAGTTGAAGATTCAAATCTTCAGATTTCACTTGCAGATGCCAAGAAGATTAAGGCAGCTTCAAAGCTCGGCGACATCGTTAATGTTGATATCAAGTCCAAGGAATTCGGACGTATCGCAGCTCAGAACGCAAGAAACGTTATCACACAGAAGATTCGTGAAGAAGAAAGAAGCGTAGTTTATAACATTTATTATGAAAAAGAAAAAGATATCGTTACCGGTATCGTACAGAGAATTAACGGAAAGAACATTTCTATCGACCTCGGAAAGGCTGATGCGGTATTAATCGATTCTGAGCAGGTTCCTTCTGAAAAGCTTAAGCCCACAGATCGTATTAAGCTTTACATCCTTGAAGTAAAGAACACTTCAAAGGGCCCCAAGATTATGGTCAGCCGTACACATCCCGAACTCGTAAAGAGACTTTTCGAGCAGGAAGTTACGGAAATCAAGGACGGAACAGTTGAAATCATGAGCATTGCCCGTGAAGCGGGAAGCCGTACAAAGATTGCCGTATGGAGCAATAACCCCAACGTTGACGCTGTCGGCGCATGTGTAGGTATGAACGGTGCACGTGTTAACGCAATCGTTGACGAGCTTAGAGGAGAAAAGATTGACGTTATTAACTGGGATGAGAACCCCGGTAATCTTATTCAGAATGCTCTTTCACCCGCAAAAATTGTTGCGGTATTCGCTGACCCCGAAGAGCGTACAGCCAAGGTAGTTGTTCCCGATTACCAGTTGTCACTTGCAATCGGTAAGGAAGGACAGAATGCAAGACTTGCAGCCAAGCTTACAGGATACAAGATTGATATCAAGTCAGAGACACAGGCTAAGGATGCTCCCGGATTCCGTTACGAAGATTACATCGATGATTACGAAGAGTATGAAGGCGAATATGAAGGTGAGTACGAAGAGGAAAACCCCGAAGGAGAAGCTTAATCTGATGGATAAGAAGATACCTTTAAGACAATGTGTAGGATGCGGTGAGATGAAAGACAAGCGCGACATGATGCGGGTTGCCAAGACGCCGGAACAGGAAATCACATTGGACCTCGGAAAGAAAGCAAACGGAAGAGGCGCGTATCTTTGCAAAAACAGCGAATGCCTTAAAAAAGCAATTAAGAATAAAGGCCTTGAACGTTCGCTTAAGACAGGGATGCCCGCAGAACTTACGGACAGGCTTTTAAAGGAGTATGAAACACTTGAAGGATAAAGTATTGTCCCTGTTGGGACTGTGTATGAAAGCAGGAAAAGCCGTAAGCGGCGAGTTCATGACGGAAAGCGCCGTTAAAGAAGGAAAGGCTTTCCTGGTAATAGTAGCAACCGATGCTTCCGACAATACCAAGAAAGACATTAAAAACATGTGTGCTTTTTACAAAACCGCGTGTTACGAATATTCCACGAAGGAACAGCTTGGCAACGCAATCGGAAAAGAGCTGCGTTCAAGCGTTACGATTTGTGATGAAGGATTTTCCAATGCCTTGAAAATAAAGTTGGACAACATGTGAATTAATGAATGGAGATATAATGGCAAAAATAAAAGTATTTGAATTATCTAAAGAACTTGATGTACCCAGTAAAGACATTCTTCAATTTCTCCAGGAGAAGGGAATTGAGGCCAAGGCAGCTCAGTCAAGCATAGAAGAAGATGCGGCAACAATGGTCAGAAATAACTATGCCAAGAAGGCGCCCGCTAAGTCTGAAACTGCGGCCAAAGAAAAACCTGCCGAAAAGCCCGAACAGAAACCTGTTTCGGAAGAAAAGGCACCCGAAGCGCAGGAACAGCCCGTAAAGAAGAAGAAAATTATTTTTGTAAGCAATCCGCATAACTCAAATATGCCCGGACAGCGCCCCAACAATAATGCTTCGGGAAATCGCCCCGCACAGAACAACCAGGGCGGAAACAGACCTTCCGGCAATAACGGATACAATAAGCCTTCGCAGGGTAACAACCAGCGCACTATTTCCGGAAACAGCTACGCAAGACCTAATCTTATTAAGGTTAGAGACAATGCAATCGACAGAACAGCATCTTTTGGGCAGCCGGAAGCTGTAAAGGAAACGGAAGATGTTGAAGTAAATACAAAGATTGAAAATAATGCAGAAGCAGTTAATGTTGAAACTTCGGCACCCGTTACGGAAACAGTTATCGAAAAGACTCCCAAGAAAGAATATCTTGGTGATATCAAGCGTGAAGCCAGAGAGCCTCGCGACAATAACAGAAATAACGGTGAAAAGCCTCAATTTAGCCGTGACAGAAACGACAGAAACAGAAACGGTCAGAACGGCGAAAGACCTCAGTTTAACCGTGACAGAAACGGCCAGAACGGAGAAAGACCTCAGTTTAACCGCGACAGAAACGGCCAGAACGGTGAAAGACCTCAGTTTAACCGTGACAGAAACGGTCAGAACGGTGAAAGACCTCAGTTTAATAAGGACAGAAATAATCAGGGCGCAAGACCTTCTTTTGCCTCACAGGGACGTCCCGAAAAGCCTTCATTCGGCGGAACGGGAATGGCTAAACCCGGAAGTGACAGACGTGACGATAAATTCAAGAACAAGAATTACGACAACAAGGACAACGAAAAGAAACAGTCCGATAAGCGTCGTAATCAGGAGAGAGAGTCAAGAAATAAGCGCGATTTCCTTATGATTGACGACGAAGAGACACTTGAAATGAAGCGTCGTACAGGTAAGTTCATTAAGCCTGAGAAGAAACCTGTCGAAGAGGAAGAAGTAATCAAGGTAATCACAGTCGATGAGACCATTACCATCAAGGAACTTGCGGACAAGATGAAGATTCAGCCCGCTGCAATCGTTAAGAAGCTGTTCTTACAGGGACAGATTGTTAACGTTAACTCGGAAATTTCTTTTGAAGAAGCTGAAAATATTGCAATCGAGTACGAAATCATCTGCGAGAAGGCAGTTAAGGTTGACGTTATTGAGGAACTTCTTAAGGAAGACGACGAAGACGAGAAGAACCTTGTTTCACGTCCTCCCGTAATCTGTGTTATGGGACACGTTGACCACGGTAAAACTTCACTTTTGGATGCAATTCGTAAAACCCGTGTAACCGACCGTGAAGCAGGTGGTATTACACAGGCAATCGGTGCATATACAGTTGATATTCAGGGAAAACAGATTACTTTTCTTGATACACCCGGACATGAAGCGTTTACGGCAATGCGTATGCGTGGTGCCAATGCGACAGATATCGCGGTATTGGTTGTTGCAGCCGACGACGGTGTTATGCCTCAGACGGTTGAAGCCATTAACCATGCCAAGGCAGCCGGCGTAGAAATCATTGTAGCCGTAAACAAGATTGATAAGCCCGCAGCCAACCCTGACAGAGTTAAGCAGGAGCTTACCGAATATGAACTTATTCCTACCGATTGGGGCGGATCTACAGAGTTTGTAAACATTTCCGCAAAGAGAGGCGACGGTATCGATGACCTTTTGGAAACCATCCTTCTTACGGCAGACATTATGGAACTTAAGGCCGATCCCAAGCGTAAAGCCCGCGGTCTTGTTATCGAAGCAGAGCTTGATAAGGGAAGAGGACCCGTTGCAACTATCCTTGTTCAGAAGGGTACTTTGAAGGTCGGAGATTTTATTTCGGCAGGCGTAAGCCATGGTAAAGTACGTGCCATGATTGATGACAAGGGAAAGAATGTTAAGGTTGCAGGACCTTCGGTTCCCGTAGAAATTTTGGGACTTAACGATGTTCCCGAAGCAGGAGATGTATTTATCGCTCACGACAACGATAAGACAGCCAAGTCATTTGCCGATACATTCATTGCTCAGAACAAGGAAAAGAAACTTGACGAAATCAAGGCAAAGATGTCTCTTGATGATTTGTTTTCAAAGATTCAGGAGGGTAACCTTAAGGAACTTAACCTTATTATCAAGGCCGACGTACAGGGTTCGGTTGAAGCGGTTAAGCAGTCACTTGCAAAGCTTTCCAACGAGGAAGTTGTTGTTAAGGTTATTCACGGCGGCGTAGGTGCCATCAATGAATCCGATGTTACACTTGCAAGTGCTTCGAATGCCATTATCATCGGATTTAATGTTCGTCCCGATCCCCTTGCCAAGACAGCAGCCGAGCATGAAGGCGTTGACGTAAGACTTTACAACGTAATTTACAAGGCTATCGAAGACGTAGAAGCTGCCATGAAGGGAATGCTTGACCCCGTATTCGAGGAAAAGATTATCGGACATGCGGAAGTTCGCCAGATTTTCAAGGCATCCGCAATCGGAAATATCGCCGGTTCTTATGTATTGGACGGTATCTTCCAGCGTAATTGCAAGATCCGCATTACCCGTGAAGGAAAGCAGATTTACGAAGGCGAGCTTGCTTCACTCAAGAGATTTAAGGATGACGTTAAGGAAGTTAAGGCCGGATTCGAATGCGGACTTGTATTTGACGGATTCGATTCCATGCAGGAGCTTGACCAGGTAGAAGCTTATATCATGGTTGAAGTTCCCAGATAGGGTAAAGGAATAGAAAATGCGTAAAAACAGTATTAAAAACATCAGGGTTAACGAGGAAGTTTACCGTGAACTTGCAAATATTATTCGTGCCGAAATAAAAGATCCGCGAATCGATCCTTTTACGAGCGTTGTTGCCGTGGAAGTTGCACCGGATCTTAAGACATGTAAGGCATATATAAGCGTTCTGGGAAACGGTGATTCAATTAAGTCGACTTACGAAGGCTTAAACAGCGCGAGAGGCTATATCAAGAGCTTGCTTGCAAAGAGAATTAATCTTCGAAACACACCGGACATCACATTTGTAATGGATAATTCCATTGAGTACGGTGTTAATATGACCAAGCTTATAGAGGATGTTAACAAAAAAGATGATGAACTTAGCAAATGAAATTAAAGATGCCGTTACTATCGGAATCGGCGGACATATCCGCCCCGATGGTGACTGCGTCGGCTCATCCATGGCTTTGTATCTTTACATCAGGAAGAATTTTCCCGAAAAGGATGTTCATGTTTTTAACGAGAAAGCCGAAGACATTTTTAATTGCATAAAAGATATCGATAAGGTTGAAGATGCCAAGTCGTGCAAAACAAAATTTGACTGCTTCATAGCGGTTGATACCGCAGGAGACCGCCTCGGCGATGCTGAGCCTTTGTTTTCAAAAGCAGTTAAGAAAATAAACATCGATCATCATATTTCAAATCCGGGAACGGGGGACGTAAATTACATTGTTCCCGACGCTTCCAGTGCCAGCGAGCTGGTTTATGATGTGCTTGATGAAAAGCTTATTGACAAGGAAATTGCAATGGCATTGTATATAGGAATAATTCATGACACGGGTGTCTTAAAGTATTCCAATACATCGCCCAAAACATTAAAAATCGTTGCAAACCTTATAGAGTTCGGCTTTGATTTTCCTAAGCTTATAGACGAAACCTTCTACGAGAAAACTTATCTTCAGACAATGATACTCGGAAGAACTCTTGCCGAGAGCTTTCTTGTGATGGACGGAAAGGTTTCCGTAGGAAGAATCGACAGAAAGACGATGGAATTTTATAACGCAGAGCCGTATGATTTGGATGGAATTGTAAATCAGTTAAGGCTTATTAAAGGTGTAGAAGTCGGTATATTTATGTACCAGCTGCCTTCTAAGGCATACAAGGTAAGCTTGCGCTCGAGAGGAATAGTCGACGTAGCCAGGGTTGCGGAAATTTTCGGCGGCGGCGGACATGTTCGCGCGGCAGGATGCATAGTAAATGAAGATTATCATGATGTAATAAATAATCTTACTGCTGAAATCGAGAAACAGCTTAAAGGAGTAGTACTTGATTAACGGACTTGTAAACGTATATAAGGAAAAAGGATATACTTCTTTTGACGTGGTTGCCATATCACGCGGCATATTCGGGCAGCGTAAAATAGGACATATGGGAACGCTCGATCCGGATGCCGAGGGAGTATTGCCGATTTGCCTTGGTAATGCAACCAAACTTTGCGACATGCTGTCGGATAAATCCAAAGAGTATGTCGCAACTTTTATGCTCGGAAAGAGGACGGATACACTTGATATTTCCGGTAACGTTTTGGAAGAAAGAAAAGTAACGGCGACAAGGGAAATGCTCGAGAAAGCTTTAAAAACCTTTGTGGGCGGTTACGAACAGATTCCGCCCATGTATTCGGCAAAGTGGGTTGACGGACAGCGACTTTACGATCTTGCAAGACAGGGCCGCGAAATCGAAAGAAAGCCCGTTTTCGTAAAGATTGATGCAATCGAATTGCTTTCTTTTGACTTACCGTATGTAAGCATAAGAGTCGAATGCGGCAAAGGAACATATATCCGTTCGCTTTGCGAAGACATTGCGTCAAGATGCAATGAGCTTGCGGTTATGACTGATTTGAAGCGCACCAAGGTAATGAATTTTGAAATTGGAAATGCGTATAAGATTTCCGAATTAAATGAATTGAAGGAACAGGGAAAACTCGAAGAAATCGTATCGCCGACAGATTCTTTCCTTACGATATACCGGGCGGTAAACGTGAAGCCCGAGTATCGGAAAGTAATCGACAACGGAAACCGCCTTTACAGGAAGATGCTCGATTACGATTTTAAGCTTAAAGACGATGAGATTGTGCGCGTGTATAATGACAGCGGCAAGTTTACCGGTCTTTATACGTACAGCATGAAATTTAACACGCTTACGCCGTATAAAATGTTCCCCGAACCTGTGGAAGAAGAGAAAAAATGATTATTATTGACGGTACATCTGAAATTGAATACGCCGGCAAAACAAAAATAGCCATAGGAAAGTTTGATGGCGTCCACCTTGGACACAGAAAACTGATTTCCGAAATAACAAAGCCTGCCGAAGGGTATAGAAGTCTTGTTTTTACCTTCTCGTATGATTCATCGTTGATTTATAACAAAGAAAAGCTTTTGCTTTCCGAGGAAAAGCGATGTGAGATTTTTGAAAAGCTCGGCGTTGATTATCTGGTGGAATACAAACTCGATAAAGAAAATGCTTCGATTGATCCGACGGATTTCGTAAAGGATATTCTTTGCAAAAGGCTCCACGCGGGGCTGATTGCGGCAGGAGAGGATGTTTCTTTTGGGTATATGGGCAAGGGCAACGCAGACTTGTTATGTAAACTATCAAAAGAACTTGACTTTGAGGTTGAGATTATTGACAAGGTTAAGTACAAGGGAGAGGATATTTCATCTTCACGTATAAAAGAGGCTATTGAAAACGGCAACAATATTGATGCCGACAGGATGCTTTGTGATTAATTAACAATAAATGGAATATTTGCCTGAATATTTTGAAGAAAATTCGCATTGTGCGGGTTTTCTTTTTTTGTTATCGTCTAATTTGGGAATAAAGGATTGTGAACAAAAAGACATTTTACTTATTTACGAGGTACGTGTATGGGATTTACGATTGTTCTGTCTTTAGCCGGAGGGTTGGGATTATTCCTGTTCGGTATGCGAATTATGAGCGAAGGCATTGAGGCGGTTGCCGGTAAGAGACTTCGTTCAATTCTGGAAAAACTTACAACCAACAAATTCATGGGTATTTTCGTAGGTTTGTTCTTTACTGCGATTATTCAGTCTTCTTCAGCTTGCACTGTTATGGTAGTCAGTTTCGTTAACTCGGAACTTATGAATCTGTATCAGGCTGCAGGTGTTATCTTTGGTTCCAATATCGGAACGACAGTTACAGCGTTACTTGTTTCTTTTAAACTTGAAAAGGTTGCACCGGTTATTTTACTTTCGGGTGTTTTGATTGTTATGTTCTGCAAGAAGCAGAAAATAAAAAAGATTGCAGAGATTGTAATCGGTTTCGGTGTTTTGTTCATGGGCTTAAGTTCAATGTCCGCTGCAATGAGCACCATGAAGGATTCGCCTACGGTCCTGGGATTTTTCGAGGCACTTCAAAATCCTTTTTTGGGCGTTATTTTGGGAATTGTGCTTACCGCTTTGATTCAAAGTTCTTCAGTTACCGTATCCATCATGGTTCTTATGGCCAATCAGGGGCTTATGGGTCTTGAAATGTGTATGTTTATCACATTGGGCTGTAATATCGGTGCATGTACTTCTGCGGTACTGGCATCGCTTACAGGTACCAAGGATGCAAAGCGTGCTGCTTTGATTCATGTTCTTTTTAACGTAATCGGTACGATATTTATGTACCTTGTCTTTGCAATAGATGTTGAAGCTTTTGTAAATATAATGACCAAGATTGCCGGAAATGATGCGGGCCGTGTTGTTGCTCTTTCACATATGTTTATAAAGATTATTCAGGTAATCATTATGACACCGTTTATCAATCCCTTGGTTAAACTTACCAGGATTATTATTCGCGGCGAGGAAAATAAAGTTAATTACCGTGAGAACTTCAAACTTGAGTTTATCGGAAACAAGGTTGTATTTAATCCTGCAACTGCCGTTGTTGACGTAATCAATGAAATGGACCGTATGGCTTCACTTGCGGGTGAAAACCTAAACCGTGCGATGAACGCTTTAATTACTCTCGACCGGGAAGATATTGATGATGTATACAAGGTTGAGGAAAACATAAACTTCTTAAATCATGCAATTACCGATTACCTTGTTAAGGTCAACCAGTCCGGTCTTCCTATCGAAGATATGAAATCTATCGGCAGCCTTTTCCATGTTGTAAACGATATTGAGCGTATCGGCGATCATGCGGAAAACATTGCGGACTGCGCAAAGAGACGTCTTGAAAGTGATATTGTTATTAGTAAAGTTGCCCAGATGGAACTTGCGGATATGATTAATAAAGTAAACGATATTTTCAGATATGCAATCGATATGTTTGTAAACGGAAATGATTCCCATATTCACGACATAATCGACCTGGAAGATTATATCGATGAACTTGAAAGAACATTGCAGCAGAATCATGTAGACCGACTTACACGTAATGAGTGTACTCCCGAAGCGGGAATGCTTTTCTCGGATATTGTTTCGGGCCTTGAACGTGTGGCAGATCACTCCACCAACATCGCTTATTCAATGCTTCCTACGGAAGAAATTAAAGCGGTTAAGGCAGCGCATAAGAACGGCCGTTTTGAAAGTACCGTAAATGCATAAACAAATCGGAAGTATTAGTAGTTTTTGATATATTTTGTGTTGTAAAATAACAACATGTAGTATATAATCAAGGTGTTGTTAATAACATATTCTTTTTGGAGGATAATTATTATGGATAAGAAGACCACAGGTATTATTGCTTACCTTACTATCGTAGGCTGGCTCATTGCTTACCTCGCAGGAGATAAGGAGAATGCAAAGTTCCACTTGAATCAGGCACTTGTTTTTGCAATTGCAGAAATCGTTCTTTCAATTTTAGGTAAAGTTCCGGTTATCAGAATTTTCTCGGGAATTGCCGGAATTGTTATGTTCGTATTCTGGATTATGGCTTTGGTAAGCGCTTGCAAGGATGAAGAGAAGGAAGCTCCCCTCATTGGCAAGATTAAAATCTTAAAGTAATTTGAGTACCGTAAGAGCCTTTGGCTTATGCCAAAGGCTCTTTTTCGTTCTTATGCTTATTTCTGATACTTCTTTAATCCATTTTTTACTGTCAGGTGGTAAATAAATATATATGTGTGTGTAATTGAAACTTATCATTTTACATATACAAAGTTAAGGAGGAATATTAAATGGGAAAGCTTAAAAATGTTTTAAAAACAATATCGCTGACTGCATTTTTATTGATTATGACAACAGCGATGTTCAAGGTAGGCGCCTATGCAGAGACGCATACCGATCATGAAGGCTGGACGGTATTGACTGCAGATAAATTTTTGAGCAATACAATGCCGTTACCGGGAGGAAAGTATTATCTTAGTGATAATATTATTGTCAATCAGCCGCTGTGGATAGCTGATGGTCAGCTTGTTACAATTTGCTTAAACGGAAAGACTATTACAAGTTCAAAAGATACTTTGCAGCAAATGTTCGTTATGGGCATCAATTCTACCCTTGTGATAGATGACTGTTTAGGAACAGGTGTTGTGACGGCTCCCGGCACCGTTGTCTGTGAACATACAAAACCGGAGGTTACGCCTTCTCACTTTGTAATGAACGGCGGGAAACTGGTCAGCGAAGGAGCCGGCAATACAATTCACATTACCGGTAATATAGGTGACCCTTCTCGTGGCGTTACAACATCGGATGTTACAATAAACGGAGGAACTATCGAAAACCCGGACGGCACAGCTATATACGCAATCGATTGTGATAATATTACCATAAATAATGCGCATATCATATCCTCGGCTGATGACAATTATACAATTGTAATTGACGGTTCAATACTTACCGTAAACGGCGGAACGATTGAATATAATGGTGAATATGAATTTTCGAGTTGCATTTCCGGAGAAGGCGTTCAAGCTGTAAACATTAACGGAGGTACAATTAAATCGAATGGCGCCGGTTTATGGGTCGGCGGCAGTTCTTTGAATATCTCGGGTGGAGAGTTCATTACAACCGGAAAATCACTTGAATGTTACATGTGGGATTCGCTAAACATTTCCGGAGGCTCATTCAAATCATCGGAAAATGATTGTGCATATCTGAATCTGGATTCAGAGGCAACAGTTTCAATTACCGGCGGTTCTTTTGAATCATCAGGCGGTGATGGAATAGTTTTAGGTGACTGTGGTGACGTCATAATGAATGGCATAAAGGTTAAATCGACAGTTGGAAACGGAATTCGCTGTGATTTAGCACATAAAATTTTATTAAGCAATGCAGAGGTAATAACAGAAGTAAATTGTTACAATAAGATGCCTAAAGCACCTGTAAATATGATTGCGGATATAATAAATATTGACGGTTCGACCAAACTTACAGGTGTTTCGGGATATCCGCATATTATTATTCTATCCGGTTCATTTATGTTTGAAATCCCTTCAAAGCTTCCTGAAAAGCCTTTTAAGGTTCAGCTGATGGAAGATCGTGAATTGACAGAATTTTTTGATTGGGATCCTGAGGTTGATGTGGTTTCGAAGTTTTCCCAAAAATTCCCCGGAAAGAAGATTTCGAATTATATAAATCTGGTTTCTTCACAATATTCGCTTGTGGAAGTCAATAACGGCTACTTCTCGGGAACGCGCAGTGTCGTAAAGGAGCCCACATTGGAAAATCCAACCATGGAAGTAACAGAGGAAGGTAATGTATCATATCAGTGGTATGACGTTACTCCCGGAAGCATGGTATTGACTGAAGAAAATGTTGAACCGTATGCTTCGTTTAATGATGGACAGTGGAATATTAATAATTACACAGGGGCATTTGTGTTTGAACAGCAGCATGATTATGCGGAAATTGTTATTGACGTTAAACAGATGAGAGAACCTGTTACTTCTTCCTTAAGAGGTATTGCGGGCAGAGATACCAACAATATATTGATTCAGAATATTAATAACTTTGAAGACAAGTATGTTGTTATGCCGGTTACTAAACCCGGTGTATACAAGGTTCAACTCAACTCAAAGGGAACTTTCAAATTGACTAATTCTTCTTTAAACGATTTGAAAGCAACCGTCACAATGAATTATTGGGACCTTAATTCAAAAGAAGCGGGTCAGACTTCCAAGACGTTAACAAGCTTTACAAAGGGTTACAAGTCCTGTCTTGCAACCTTCGACATGGGAAATGCTTATTTACCTTACCATGGCAAAACGGGTTCCTTACGTGGCGATGTTCCCCCGGAATATAAGGATACCAATATTAAGAGTACACTTTTATCCAACCCTGTATATATTAACTTCGTTCCTGTTACATTCGAATCCAACGGCGGTTCAAAGATTGCATCCGTAAATGTAACACCCGGCAATCTTTTGAAGAAACCTGCAGATCCCAAGTTCTCAGGTCTTGTATTTAAGGGCTGGTACAAGGACGAAGCATTAAAGACCGCATGGAACTTCAGTAAAGATAAGGTTGAAGGAAGTGTTACTCTCTACGCTAAGTGGGATGTTTCCAAGGAACAGTTCCAGAAAAACAGCGCTTCACTTTTAGAGAAGTATCGTGTAGAGCATGGCAAGACTTCTTCAAAGGTTACCTGGGGCAAGGTTAAGACCGCTGATGAGTACGGCGTATTTATCGGTTATTGCGGACCTAAGTTCTCCAAGAATCCTACAACAGTAGTAAAGGCCAATGCAAAGAAGCTTACAAAGAGCTTCAAGAAGATTAACGGTAAGAAGCTTACCACAAAGTCTGTAAAGGGTATGGTTGCAGCTTACAAGTATGCCGGCAAGCAGAAGATTAAGATTGGTGAAACTCCTGTCGGACACTCTGTGGCAGCTTCCGACAAGAAGGTTACAAACGTTAAGTCACTTAAACTTGACAAGACCAAGCTCACGGTAAAGAAGAACAAGAGCGTAACCATCAAGGCAACCGCAACCAAGCAGTACAAAAACAAAGCTTATCCTACCAAGGATCATGGTCCTTTATTCAGATACGTATCATCCGATGAAAGTATCGTAAAGGTAAACAACAAGGGTAAGATAACCGGAAAGAAGAAAGGTACCGCATACGTATA
>JAZUJT010000014.1:0-92683 GCA_045642905.1 Lachnospiraceae bacterium
CTTGTTTCAACCGCAACGGGTGGAACAACGTGCTTTTCATAATCTTTGGGAGCGCGCATGGAAAAGAATGCCAATACAACTACAAGCAAAACAGCAATCACTGAAAGAATACACTTTTTCTTTTCAAAGCATTTCTTCGAGTATAAGAGTTGAATAAGCCCACCAATAACAAGAAACCAGGCACATACCGCAAGATACTGAATTTGGTAGATTTCAAGAAAATAAACAAAACTGTGCCCTACCCTGTCACCACCCCAGTATATATTTTTTACTCCGTTCTGAATATAATAGTAGGGAATGGGTACAGTATATATTCTCGATAAGATAAACAGGACAAGAAGACCTGTCAATCCAATACCCAGTACAATTCCGTCTTTTATCTTGTTGAAGAATTTGAACTTCGATTCTTCTTCGGTTGGTTCTATTCCTCTTATAAGGTAATCGGAAGATACATCAAAGTAATCACACAGAAGAATTAACTTTACAAGATCGGGAACAGCCTGTTCGCTTTCCCATTTCGATACTGCTTGTCTTGATACCCCAATTGCATCAGCAAGCTGCTCCTGCGATATACCCTTTGCTTTTCGTAAACTTTGAATTCTGTCAGCTAAGTTCATAATACTTTCCTCCTTGCTTGTGATGCCCATATCATATCAAACCCCGCGGTTGCATTGCCACCTAACCAACCTTGCAATTCGTCAACCATAGGTTGCAATCTTGATTTTATCGGTAGTTTTGCAATTTTTACAATAAATCGAGATATGTATTTTATTCTTTATGTTTTGAAATGATATTACTATTTCATTGTCTAACGATAACATATTTTCAATCATTTTTCATCTTACTTAAAGCAAGTTGGTGCAACTATAACGCCTCTGGGGAAGCGAAAAGTTGAAATCCATGAAGCATAAAGCAAGTTGGTGCAACTATAACGGCTCCGAGGAAGCGAAAAGTTGCAATCCATGAAGCTTAAAGAAAGTTGGTGCAACTATAACACCTCCGGGGAAGCGAAAAGTTGCACCCAACAATTCTAAAGCAAGCAAAATGCAACTATAACGCCTCCGGGGAAGCGAAAAGTTGCACCCAACAATTCTAAAGCAAGCAAAATGCAACTATATCGCCTCCGGGGTCGCGAAAAGTTGCACCCAGCAATTCCCACAAAAAAATGCAACTTCTACGCCTCCGGGGAAGCGAAAAGTTGCATCCAATTTTCCCCTTATCCGAACAATTCATCCGAATCGAGCATTACGGTGAAGGGACCGTCGTTGATAAGTGAAACTTCCATGTCGGCGCCGAAGCTGCCGGTTTCACAAGGAATGTTGTAGGTGTTGCGGATGAGGTCTATTACGTATTCGTAAAGCTCATTGGCATGCTGAGGGTCGCCGGAATTGAAGAAAGAAGGGCGGTTGCCCTTTCTGCAGTTGGCGTAGAGAGTAAATTGCGAAACAAGAAGAATTTGGCCGCCGACATCCTTGATGGAAAGGTTTGTTTTGCCTTCATTGTCCATGAAGATGCGAAGATTAATAAGCTTCTGGACCATTTTGTCGGCTATTTCTTTCGTGTCGCTGTTGCAGGCGCCGAGAAGAACAAGATAACCGAAGTCAATTTTGCCGATAACGTTGTTGTCTACGCTGACGCTGCTGTTTTTAACGCGTTGAACTAAAAATCTCATTTCTTAAAACCTCTGAGTGAAAGTTTTTTCCATCCCCGGGAGAGAAGAATGGTAATAACAAAAGGAATGATGGTGTTGATAACCACATTGCCCTGAAGTCTTAAAAGAACAATCATTATTTCGTAGTAGAAGTTGATCACCACACTGTGGATTAAAAAGGCGTAGGGCGAAAGCAAAGCAAGCTTGTCTAAAAAGCTAAGCGACAAAAGCTTGGAAAGGATGCCCTTTTGGTACGCAAGGATAAATACCATAAATGCACTTGCCGGTAAGAAAATCAGGTTGTATCGCATGAAATAGTTGCCGGCAAAAAGAATACCGAAACGTCTTAACAAGAATAAGGCACACATAAATGCGACGGAAAGAATCTCCAATACGGAAGCAAGCGCAAAAGAAGGATTGAACTTCAAGTTAAGGAAAATGCATCCTATGTTGCAACCGATATAGAAATCAAAAAGTCTGTAAAGCGGGAAAATGTAGGTGAACCACTTTACAAAATTGTTGCTTACCCATAAAGGAACGTCGGGGTAGGCACATAAAAGAGCCAAAATACCCATGATAATCAAGGCGCCGAGGATGCGAAGAAGGCAGCTTTTCACATCGCTTTTTTTCTTGAGATGCTTCAAAATTACAGGGAAGAACATGTAAAGAACAAGCGATGTTGCAAGATACCACGAAACAGCGTTTACGGAAAAATAAAAACGCTCCTGAGGAATCCAGACACATGTAAGGGTAAGGCTTGTTATGTATCTGATGATAAGCTCCAGCAAAGCTTTTATACTGAACTCGGAAACGAGCGCTTTGATGGCAAAATAACTCATGAAAAGGGTAGTGACAAGGTGAAGCGGGTAGAGCCTTTTTATTTTGCCAATACCGAATTTGAAGGAGGCTTTAAACGAAGTGTCAAGGTCCTTACGGCTGTAGGAATAATACATCAGAAAACCTGACAGCATAAAGAAAATCGAGACACCAAGTTCACCGGTTTCGGAAAGGCCGGCGTGCCATAAAAATATCATCAGAAAGGCTGCGAAACGCAGCCCCTGTAAAGAATTAATCTTTGTTATGTTAACTGAATTCATTTATTGATCTCTTTCTATCTTGAGGGCATGCGCTGCAATGTCCCCGAATTAAATCCCGGTACAATACTTTCCCACGAAGAAGCTCCGCATACGGGAAGGTAAGGATTGGTGTAGGTTGCGTAAGAAGGCGTATCCATGTAAAGATATACGTTCCACGCGGGCTTGCCGTACAAAGAGAAGTTCTTTCCGGGCTCGCCTTCGTCGCCGGTGTGGAAGATGACGGCGTCGATGTTGTCGGTAAACTGACCCTTGTAGAAAAGCCATGCGGTCGCAACGGCCTGAACGTCGGGACCTGCCTGTCTTCCGCCGTTAAGTGTCGGATTGGGTCCACCGGTGGAAGAGAAGCCTACTTCGGAAAGAATAATTCGCGTGCCGGGGAAGTTGTTACGAACGTAGTTGGTCATAACTTCCATGTTGTAAGGCGAAACAAAACTTGCCGAAGTCGAGTGTGCAACCGAGTAAATGCGTACGGCACCGTCATTCCAGAAGTCGGAATTGGTAAGTACCGCCGTGTATGTGTGGTTGGCAAGATTCCATACGATGTTTTCGTTCTTGGCCTTGATGGTGCTGTTAAATGTGGTCATGAAGCCCATGGAACCCCAGTCGTTATCGCGGTCGTTCCAGGTGTGGTCGGTGCAGATAAATACACGACCGTTGGCGTAATGACTCTTGACAGCATAGTATAAAAGACGGAAGGTTTCCGCGTAATTTTCGATATATTCGGAGCGGGAAATGCGGCCTGCCCAGTACCATCCGATTGAATTCAAATAGGTGTTAACTTCATTTCCCAAAATCCAGTTGTCTACATGACGATTCGGCTGGCTCCAATACTCGGCAAGATACATAAATGCCGCTTCGAGCTGCTCTCTTGCAGCATCTTCCTCAACGTTCAAAGCGTAATACTGGTAACCCGGCGTGCGCCCCGTAGGCGTAATAAGGTGATTCGAAGCTCCGTTCCAGCGAAGCATAATCTGCATGGTGACGGTACCGCCGTCCTTGTTGGCAGCCATAATGTCGGGATTGTAATCAATAACACGGGTTGGACGGTAGAAGTAGTAAGTCTTGCCGTTGTAAGTATAGGCCGTGTCATACGAACCGGAGGAAGCAATAATGGAATCCAGATAAAAGTTGTGGAAATAATGCTTGTCGCCTGCACCCGTATCGTAAATACCCTGACGCCCCTTCTTGGAAAGCGGAGTCGGATAAGCGTTCTGGTTGGGCGCGATAGCCTCCGGATTATCGATGTAATGAGGGTCGGAGATAAGAATAAATTCCTCTTCGTCCTTAACGGCAACCGCGAACTTGGACATAATCAAATCCGAGCCACCGCTACTTACGGGATAGTCAAAAGAAAATTCGCTGTCCTTGGGCACTGACGTTAATGCCGACAAAACGGTGTTGGAGTGGGGATGTACCTTAACAAGGTAATAATCGTCATCCGTACTTCTGACTCTTTCGGGAACGGAAACCGCAAAATTAATATTTCCGCCGGAAGAGAGAGTAACACTCATTATTTCGGCACAACCGGGCTCGGGATCGATATCGGGAAGACCTAAAAGAACTGTGGTTGACATAACATTACTATACTCGCCGTATACACGGTCGCCTTTGTAATTGCTTCGAAATCCTCTCATCCTGAAAAAGTAAGTCTTGTCCTTGGATAATTTTTGAATAAATACACCGATGCCGGCGGTTATGGTTTTTGTGTGAATACGGGAACCGAAAGCTTCATCGGTACAGTATTCGACTTCGTAACCGTCCGCTCCGCCCTTTGCGGGTGTAAAGTAAAGCTCTACGAGACCTTCCGAAGTATTTGCGGTTGACATAACAGAAGGTACTCCCGGCGCCTTCGGATCTGACGGCATGTCGCCGTATTGCCTGTCGGCACAACAAAAATGCTTTGGAACACAGGAAAGAGCCAAAACCATAGTGATAAACAATAAAACCTTTGATTTCTTAATCATAATAATAAAACACTCCCGGATATTTTCCGATTCCCCTAATCAGATTACCTGGAGGGCATTGACTTGAGCTTGGATGCATCGAATTTCGGAACGATGTCGCCCCAGCTTAAGTTCTGTTTCTTGCCCGCAATATATGAACGACCGATGGTGCCCAGACAGGAAGTAGTATATGTGGCAAAAGAAGGTGTGTCCATATACTTATAAACCGAACTTGCGGGGCCCTTCAACGCGAAATCCATGCCCTGTCCCAAATTGTCGTAAGGGTGAGCGTAGATTACCGCGTCAATGCGATCGTTAAACATAGCTTTATAGAAAAGGTAGGCTACAGCCGCAGCCTGAACATCTTCACCGCTTGCATGGCCGGAGGCGAGCTCGCCGCTTCCGCCCGAAGATGAAAATGCCTGCTCGGAAAGAATGATGTGAACGTTCTTGCCGAATTTTTCATTAACATATCTGACCAAAACCTCAAGGTTAAGAGGTGTTACATACTGTGTGCTGTAGGAATCGTTTACCGTGTAAATATCGGGACGGGTGTTGTCGTTCCAGAAGTCCGCATTGGTAAGAACCGCGGAGTATGCATGGTAAGCAAGATTCCATTTGATGTTTTTGTTTATGCCCTTAAGAGCAGTGTTGAATGCCGACATGAAATCCTTCGAACCCCAGTCATAGTCCCTTGAATTGAAGGTATGATCAACACAGGTGAAGACGCGGGCATTTTTATAATGTGAAACAACCGCGGTGTAAAGAATGCGGAAGGTTTGAGCGTAGTTTTGGACAAATTCGTCGTTTCCGATGTTTCCGGCCCAATACCAGCCGATGGGATTTCTAAAGGTATTTACCTCATTTCCCAAAATCCAGTTATCAACGTGGCAGTCTGCCTTGCCCCAGTGCTTTGCAAGCCACATAAACGCAGCTTCAATCTGATTTCTTGAAGCGGCATCCTCAACGTTAAAAGCATAATAATTCTTGGAAGTATCGTTGCGCCCCGAAGCTTTAATAAGCTTTTTGTTCTTGGAATTGTATTTGAGCATAATCTGCATGGTAACGGTTCCGCCGTTTCGGTTAACGGTAGAAATCATGTCGTCGAGCCACGTAGTCTTGAAGTAGTAGGTCTTTCCGTTGTACTTGAACGCCTCACCGCCCGCACTTTTCGTGGAAATTATGCTGTTTATGTCAAGGTTATTAAAGTAATTTCTGTCACCCTCCGCGGGAACGTAGATGCCCTGACGTCCCTTCTTGGAAGCGGGCTTCGGATAAGAAGCCTTGTAAGTAGCCGCAGCCTCCGGGTTGGATACGAAAGCGGCGGAAGAAATAATCATGTATTTACTCTTGGAAGTTTTAACCGCAATAGCGTATTTGCCTTCGATATAGTTGTTTCCCTTGGAATCCGATAAAGGAAGCTTGAAAGAAAGGGAATTAGTCTTGTCGGCCGAAGCCACCATGCAGTGATAAGCGTTGGTGATGGGGTCAACCTTTACAAGATAGTAAAAATCGTCGTAGCTTTTAAGTCTCTTCTTGAGCGTCGCCTTAACGGTAATGCTTTTCGTGGTCGCCTTAACGCTCTTTAAGGTAGCCGAGTTGGACTTGGGCGTATATTCCGCAACACCCTTTGAAATCTTGACGCTCTTCACGGCGCTGTACTTGCTGTACGATTTCACGCCGGTCGAAGAAGTGTTGAAAAATCTTACCTTAAAATAATAGGTACCTTTCCTAAGACCTGAAATTGTGTATTTGCTTACAGGGGCAAAAGAAAGTGTGTGCACATTGCTTGTAAACTTCTTGGTGGTGGAATAAACAAGCTCGCATCCCTCGGCCTTGGAAAGAGAAGAAAACTTAACCGAAGCTTTGCCCTTGGAAGCGTTTGTAATTGATTTAATGGTTACCAGGGAAGGCTTAATGTTCTTCCATTTGGCGTAAATCGTAATCGAAGGAATTGTGCCGTCCGAATTGTAGTCATCCCATGTCCCCGAAGCGATGGAAGGGAAAGGAATGTTAAATGCCGCATCAAGATACCAGCCTTCAAAATCACAATCCGTCCTGGTAGGCTTGGGGAAAGTGTATGAAGAGGTAACGTTATATGATTTCTTGGCGGATGACGGAAGAGTACCGCCGTTAAGCACGTAATTAATAGGATATTCCACAGGCTTTTCGTCGTAGGTGGCGTAAAACCTTGTGTCTTCCTGATAAAAATGCGTTTTGCTTATTAAATACTGTGAAATAAGCATTGATTTGCGCTCACCGGAATTGTTTTTGTAGTAAAAACCGTTAATGGCGTAGCCATTTGAAATATGCTTGAGATTTTTGTAAACTTCAGGCTTTGAAAAAATCTCTGAAAACGTGGCACCGGGATATGTTGTGGGATGATCTTTATCCTTGCAATCCACATCCATCAAACCGTAAAAAGGTTCTGCGTCGGTTTCATAATAATAGAAAGAAACATTGCATTTGGGTTGCTCGGCAGCGGTTGCGGTGCTCTTAAACAAACCAAGCGAAAATATGATTGAAAGTGATGTTGTAAGCAAAAGCTTTTTAACAAATCCGCGCATTTAATATCTCCTTTTATACTGTCCCCTCGATAAGTGGATAAAGATAACAATATTATATAGGAAGCAATCATTTTTCACAAGGCGAAAAAGGTATAAAAGGGTTACTATTCACATTGACTGTAAATCTTCAAAAGATGTATAATACAAAGATGTATATGCTTTTATGATAGTGTAACCAAACATTTGAGTCGGAGTATGAGATTGGAGTAGAGTTATGCCGAAGAAAGAAGATCGGTTAAAGGTTATTTTTATAGTTGCGACGGTTCTGCTGTTCGGTGCGATTTCAGTACTTGGAACAACGCTTGTTTTGTATTTATTAAAGCCGGATGTATTTTCACCGACAAGCTTTATGTCGTTGATAATCATAAGCCTATGCTGGGTTATCGCAATGTCCGGTGCGTTTTTCTCCGCAGTAAAGATGGCGAGAGATTACAGCAGACGGTCAAGGGATGAAGGCCTGAATATTATTCAGACTTTGGCCGGAAATTTCACATCCGTATTCAGTGCGGATATAAAGACCGGTGCGGTAACATTCCTACGTGTTCATGACAGCATTGAAAGAGCACTCGAGCACAAGAAGGGTGCCAAGGAAGACTACGATAAATTGGTGTCTTCTTATGCGGAACGTTTTGTTTTGCCTAAATGGAAAAATGATTTTCTTGAGGAAATGGACAGGGAAAACATTGCGTCCAAGCTTAAGGAGAGAAATTATTACAGCTTCATTTTCAAGGCTAAAAACGGCGATGACGAAAAGTTTTTGCAGATGAAGGCCGTTAAGGCTGCGAAAGACAGCAGCACGTATGTTATCGGTTTTGCGGATGTTGATTCGGATTTCAGAGCCGATGAGGAGAAGAAGCGCATCATGCAGGAGGCTTTGGAAACAGCCGAGAAAGCCAACAAGGCAAAGAGCATTTTCCTTACCAATATGTCGCATGATATCAGAACTCCTTTAAATGCCATCGTTGGATTTGCGACGATTGCACAGTGGCACACAAACGATGCCAAGAAGATGAGCGAGTATATCGGAAAGATTATTTCCGCGGCCAACCAGATGAATATTCTGGTAAACAATGTCCTGGATATGAGCTCTTTCGAGGGCGGAGAGAACGAGATTTCAAAGGTTCCCGCCAACCTAAAGGCTATTGTACAGGATGTTGAGACCGTTATTCGTGCAGAGGCGCTTGAAAAGAACCAGACTTTGATGATTAATTATGTCGCATTCAAGAATGAATGTGTTCTGTGCGATACGGTTCGACTAAATCGTATTCTAATGAATCTTTTGGGCAACGCCGTAAGATTTACGGATAAGCACGGGGTTATTTCGCTAACCGTTACGCAGACGGCGGCTACCGACAAGACGGCGGATTATGTTTTCTCCGTAAAAGATACCGGTATCGGAATCGGGGATGAATTTGCACCCCACATTTACGAGATGTTTTCAAGAGAGCGTTCTTCGACAGAATCGGGTATTCCCGGACTTGGTCTTGGTATGTCCATTATTAAGAAGAATGTCGATCTTATGAACGGTAAGATTGAGTTTGCTTCCGAAAAGGGAAGCGGAACCGAGTTTACTGTTAAACTGCGCTTTGACCTAACCGATGAGGTTATTGTTTTCGAGCAGATTGTTGATACAGACAGGGAGCCTCAGGTTCTTAAACCCGAGAACAGCAAGACTGTAATTATTGCCGAAGACAATTCTATGTCCAATGATATTTTGTACAACATTTTGACCGAAAGCGGTTACAGGGTTGAACGTGCATATACCGGTAAAGAAGCGGTTGATGTTTTTGAGGCTTCTTCGGAAGGTTCCGTCAATTTGATTCTTATGGACATTCAGATGCCTGAGATGGACGGCCTGACAGCTACGGAAATAATCAGAAAGCTCGATAGAGCCGATGCTGCTACAGTTCCGATTGTTGCGGTAACGGCAAACGCATTTTCACAGGATGCGGCAGCCGCAAGACAGGTCGGTATGAACGAGCACATTACAAAGCCGGTTAAGGTGCCGAAACTCAATGAAGTTTTAAAAAGATATTTGGGATGATACTTTGAATTAAGAGAGGAAATAAATTATGAGAAACGATCAAATTGCTTACAATCCTAAAGAGATTGAGCCTAAGTGGCAGAAATACTGGGAGGAGAATCACACATTCAAGACTGATGTATGGGATTTCTCAAAGCCCAAGTATTACGCACTTGACATGTTTCCTTACCCTTCGGGTGTAGGACTTCATGCAGGCCATCCGGAAGGATATACGGCAACGGATATAATGTCACGTATGAAGAGAATGCAGGGATACAACGTACTTCATCCTATGGGATATGATTCTTTTGGCCTTCCCGCAGAACAGTATGCGGTATCGACGGGTAACCACCCCAACGGATTTACCCAGATGAATATCGAGACTTTCTCCAAGCAGCTTAAGGAACTCGGATTTGACTACGACTGGGACAAGGTTATCGCTACCTCCGATCCCAAGTTTTACAAGTGGACACAGTGGATTTTCAAACAGTTATACAAAGACGGATATGCCAAGTACATCGATATGCCCGTTAACTGGTGTGAAGAGCTTGGTACCGTTCTTTCCAACGACGAAGTTATCGACGGAAAGAGTGAAAGAGGCGGATATCCCGTTATCCGCAAGAACATGAAGCAGTGGGTTATTAACCAGCCTGCTTTTGCCGAGAAGCTTCTCGAGGGCTTAAACGAGATTGACTGGCCCGAGTCTACCAAGGAAATCCAGCGTAACTGGATCGGCAAGTCCACCGGTGTTGAAGTTGATTTCAACATTGTAGGCGGCGGAAAGTTCTCTATTTATACAACTTGTATCGAAACCATTTACGGTATTACATTTATGGTTCTTGCTCCCGACGGACAGATTGTTAAGGATTTAATGCCCCGCATCGAGAACAAGGAAGAGGTTGAGGCTTATATTGCCGAGACCATCAAGAAGAACGATATGGACAGAACCGAGCTTAACAAGGGCAAGACCGGTTGCGAGTTAAAGGGTGTTACCTGTATTAACCCCGTAAACGGCAAGGAAGTTCGTATGTTTATCGGTGATTTCGTTCTTGCCAACTACGGAACAGGTGCCGTTATGGCGGTTCCTTCACACGATCAGCGTGACTTTGAGTACGCAATCGCGCACAACATCGATATGATTCAGGTTATCGAAGGCCGCGACGTATCGGAATGTGCTTTTGAAAAACAGGATTATCTCGGCAAGGGCTGCAAGCTTATTAATTCCGAAGAATTTACAGGTCTTACGGTTGAAGAAGCCAAGGAAGCCATTACCGTTAAACTTGAAAAGATGGGTGTTGCAAGACGTACAGCCAACTATCACTTCCGTGAATGGATTTTTGCACGTCAGCGTTATTGGGGAGAGCCCGTTCCTGTTGTTCACTGCGAAGACGGCTCCATCCACGTTCTTGACGACGAAGAGTTACCGCTTATCCTTCCCGAACTTGAAGGTTACAAGGGTAAGAACGGCAAGGCTCCTCTTGAAAATGCAACAGAGTGGAAACAGTACGACCATAACGGCGTAAAGGGTGTTCGCGAAACATCGACAATGCCCGGTTCGGCAGGCTCAAGCTGGTACTTCTTCAGATACATCGATCCCAACAACGAGGACGAATTTGCCAATCAGGAGCTTTTGAAGCATTGGATGCCCGTCGATCTTTACATCGGCGGTCCCGAGCATGCGGTCGGCCACCTTATGTATTCTCGTATTTGGAACAGATACTTATACGACAAGGGTCTCGCACCTACCAAGGAACCTTTCAAGAAGCTTGTTCACCAGGGTATGATTCTTGGTGCAAACGGTATCAAGATGGGTAAGCGTTTCCCCGAATTCGTTGTTAACCCTTCGGATATAGTAAGAGATTACGGCGCAGATACTTTAAGACTTTATGAAATGTTTATGGGTCCTCTTGAAGTTTCAAAGCCCTGGAGCCAGCAGGGTGTTGAAGGCGCAAGAAAGTTCATCGGTCGTGTATGGACATTCTTCACCAATCCCGAAAACATCACAGATGAAGCTGACGATACTCTTAAGAAGGTTTACAACCAGACAGTCAAGAAGGTTACTTCGGACTTCGAATCTCTTGGCTTCAACACAGCTATTTCTCAGATGATGATTTTTGTCAACGCCGCATACAAGGCAGGCAAATGCCCGAGAGAATATGCAGAAGGCTTCATCAAGATGATGTCCTGCATCACTCCTCACGTCGGCGAGGAAATGTGGCAGCTTTTAGGCCACGACTCAACTATCGCTTTCGAAAAGTGGCCTGAGTTCGATGCGGCAGCAGTCGTAGACGACACCAAGGAAATCGGTGTTCAGGTTAACGGCAAGGTTCGCGGTACCATCAACGTCGGCGTAGACGAAGATGATGCTTCCGCTCTTGCCAAAGCGCACGAGCTTCCCGGCGTTAAGTCTTTCATCGAAGGCAAGACAATCGTTAAGGAAATTTATGTAAAAGGCAAGATTGTTAACATCGTAGTAAAATAATCAAGCTTTCAAACCGGATGACAGTTTCTGTTATCCGGTTTGCTTTATTTTGGGTGTTGACAAAAGCAAAATGCTATTGTAAAATCACTATCGTTGTGAAAATGATTTTGCGGGTGTAGTACAATGGTAGAACACCAGCCTTCCAAGCTGGATACGTGGGTTCGATTCCCATCACCCGCTTTAACAAAAGGTACCTCGTTTGAGGTACCTTTTTTGTGTTTAAGCGGGTGATGGGGTGCAGTATGCTAAGTGCAACTATAACGGCTTCGGGGTCGCGAAAAGTTGCACCCAACAAGCATAAAGCAAGTTAAGTGCAACTATAACGGCTCCGGGGAAGAGAACAGTTGCACCCAACAAACATAAAGCAAGTTAAGTGCAACTATATTGGTTCCGGGGAAGCGAAAAGTTGCACCCAACAAGCATAAAGCAAGCCCTGTGCAACTTTTGCAGCAAAGGCGGAGCGAAAAGATGCATTTCAGAAAACGTTTTCCTTGACATACATCCCGCCGTGGAGTAGAATGATTCTTGGAAATCGTTTTCCAAGAATTTTCGAAAAGGAGAAGCCGATGGTATCCATAAAGGATGTGGCAAGTAAAGCCGGGGTAGCGGTGTCTACCGTTTCTAAGGTTTTGAATAATTATCCTAATGTGACGAAAGCTACCAAAGACAAGGTTAATGAAGCAATTGCCGAGCTTGGATTTGTGCCCAATGCAGTGGCGGCCGCTTTGTCGAGCAAGCAGTCTACAAGAGTTGCTATTCTTATGAATCAGTCATCCCAGTCGCAGGCTATTGATGAAATAGACATGCAGTATTTGTCGGGAGCGATTGTTAAGGCAAGAAAGCTTGGACTTGATGTAATAACATTGTTTTTTTCGATGCTTAAGGATAAGTCGTCGGAGGAGATTATTTCTTATTTAAGGTCACAAAGTATTACGGGTCTGGTTATTTACGGAACATCCAAAAATGACCGGGAGATTTTAAAGCTTGCACAGTGCGGCGGATTTAAGACGGTATTTGTTGATGCGCCGATAGTAAATGAAAATACTTCATGTGTGTGGATAGATCAGAAAAAGGCTCAGTACGATGTGGCTCATACCCTCTTGGAAATCAACGGTGCCAAGAAGATGATGTATCTGGCGGGCAAGAAAAACGGCTTCGTAACTTTACCGAGAATTGAAGGAATCAAGTCTCTGTGCGCTGAAAAGGACATTGAACTTACAATTCGGTATGGAAACTTTAACGAAAGAACCGCAAGAGAAATTGCTTTCGAATCGGCCCAAGAATTCGATATAATAGTGTGCGCATCGGATTTAATGGCTATCGGAGTAATGAGAGCACTTACGGAGATGGATGTTTTCAGACCTGTATGCGGCTTTGACGGCATAACACTTATGGGTTATGCGGGAAAGCAAATGTACACGGTAAAGCAGGACTTTTCGAAAATATCGGAAAACGCATTTGAAGAAGTTTACAGACTTTTGAAAGGAGAACAGGGACGAGAAATGATTCTCCCGCATAAAGTTTTGCAGATTAAATATTCGGACGTATTATGTCAACCAAAAGGAGTATAGAAATGTCATTGAGAGCAGATATGCAGAAGGAAGTTATGCTTATGAACATGGAGAATGAACTTAATCTTCGTGCTCAGAAAAGTTATGGGAAAACAATAAAAGAGTGTTCCGACAAGGAAATGTATTACATATTGATGGAGCTTACCAAGGAAATGGCATCGCTTTCGGAGGAAATCAGCGGAGATAAGAGAGTTTATTATATATCCGCAGAGTTTTTGATCGGAAAGCTTTTGTCAAATAATCTTATTAACCTCGGAGTGTATGACCGCATAAACGGAATACTTACCGCGAACGGCAAATCCCTTGCGAAGATTGAGGAATTCGAGCCCGAACCATCACTCGGAAACGGCGGATTGGGAAGACTTGCATCATGCTTTTTGGATTCGATTTCGACACTCGGTCTTCACGGCGAAGGAATCGGTCTTTGCTATCATTTCGGACTTTTTAAGCAGGTGTTCAAGAATAAGTTTCAGAAGGCAGAGCCCGATGTGTGGATTGAAGAAAAGAACTGGCTTAACGATACCGGAATTTCTTTCCCGGTACATTTTGCGGATTGCACGGTTCAATCAAGGCTTTATGATATCGACGTTGTAGGTTACAGAAACGGTACAAACCCGCTTCACTTATTCGATATCAAGTCGGTTGACGAGAAAATCGTTGAGCAGGGCATTGATTTTGACAAAACAAAAATTAAGAAAAACCTTTCGCTTTTCCTTTACCCGGATGATTCCGATGAGGCAGGAAATTTACTTCGAATTTACCAGGAGTATTTCATGGTTTCCAACGCCGCTCAGCTTATTATGAAGGAACTCAAGGAACAGCAGTATGACTTGAGAAGAATGTATGATTATTGCGTAATTCAGATAAATGATACACATCCTACGCTCATCATTCCCGAACTTATCAACATACTTGTCAACGAGAAGGCATTTACTCTTGATGAAGCAATTGAAGTAATTTCCAAGTGCTGTGCATATACGAATCACACGATTCTTGCGGAAGCACTTGAAACATGGCCTTTGGAGTATATTGAAAGAGTAGTTCCTCAGCTTGTTCCCATTATCAAGGCACTTGACGAAAAGGTTAAAGCCAAGTATGACGATGAGAGCGTGTACATCATTGATAAGGACAACCGCGTGCACATGGCATATATCGATATCCATTACGGATTTTCGGTAAACGGTGTTGCGGCGCTTCATACACAGATACTTAAGGATACGGAACTTAACAACTTCTATAAGATTTATCCTAAGAAGTTTAACAACAAGACCAACGGAATCACATTCCGAAGATGGCTGCTTTCCTGTAACCATGAGCTTGCCGATTATCTTGAAACACTTTTGGGCCCTTCTTATAAGAAGGATTCAAGCCAGCTTGAAGGCCTCATGGAATATTACGACAATGAAATGGTTCTCGACAGATTGGCCGAAATCAAGCTTAATAATAAGAAAGAATTGTGTGCTTACCTTAAGGCCAAAGAAAATGTCGACATCGATCCTCATTCCATTTTCGATATTCAGATTAAGAGAATGCATGAGTACAAGCGTCAGCAGATGAACGCCCTTTATATTATCAGTAAGTACATAGAAATAAAGAGAGGCAAGAAACCTTCCACCCCTATTACGTTTATATTCGGCGCCAAGGCAGCTCCCGCTTATGTAATAGCACAGGATATTATTCACCTTCTTTTGTGCCTGCAGGAGCTTATCAATAATGACCCGGATGTATCCAAGTACATTAAGCTCGTTATGGTTGAAAACTATAATGTAAGTTATGCCGAAAAACTTATTCCGGCGTGCGATATTTCCGAACAGATATCTCTTGCATCCAAGGAAGCAAGCGGTACCGGAAACATGAAGCCTATGCTTAACGGTGCGGTTACACTCGGCACAAAGGATGGCGCGAACGTGGAAATCGAAGAACTTGTCGGCGATGATAACATTTACGTATTCGGTGCGGACAAGGATGTTGTAATTGAGCATTACAAAAACAAAGACTACGTTTCCAAAGAATATTATTCAAAGAGCAAGACAGTAAAACGTGCGGTTGACTTTATCGTAAGTGACACTATGATGAATATAGGACATAAGGAAAATCTTCAAAGACTTCATGATGAGCTTCTTAACAAGGACTGGTTCATGACGCTTCTTGACCTTGAAGAGTACATTGCGAAGAAGGACGAGATGTTTGCCGACTATGAGAAGCGCTCCAAGTGGAAACACATGATGCTTGTAAATATTGCCAAGGCAGGATTTTTCTCATCGGACAGAACGATTGCAGAGTATAATAAAGATATATGGCATCTTACCAAAGAGTAAGGAAGGATAAAAATATGAGTTCTAACTCCAGAAAAGCAGGAATTTTACTTCCGGTTTTTGCACTTTACAATAAATACGGAATCGGTTGTTTTTCCAAAGAAGCATATGATTTTGTTGATTTTTTGAAAGAGAGTGGTCAGAAATACTGGCAGATTCTTCCGCTCGGTCCCACGGGATACGGAGATTCACCTTATCAGTCTTTTTCGACATTTGCAGGAAATCCTTATTTTATCGATGTTACGGCACTTGTTAAGGACGGACTTTTAACGGAAGAGGAATGTGAACGTTACAGTGCGGCGGACGGCGAATACATTAATTACGAAAAACTGTTCAAGACAAGATTTGAACTTTTGCGCCTCGCATTTTCACGTTTCGACATGGCAGGCGAAGAAGATTTCGGTAAGTTCGCTTACGAAAATGCGTACTGGCTGGAAGATTATTCTTTGTTCATGGCTTTGAAAGATTCGTTCGGCGGAAAAGCATGGAGCGAATGGGATGAGGGAATCAGAAACAGACATCCCGAGGAGATATCACGCTACAGAGACAAGCTGTGGGGAGAGATGGACTTTTATAAGTTCCAGCAATTTTATTTTGACAAACAGTGGAAAAAACTTAAGGCTTATGCCAATAAAAACGATGTCGAGATAGTCGGAGACATACCGATTTACGTTGCTTTCGACTCATCCGATGCATGGGCACATCCCGAACTTTTCGACCTTGATGAAAAGCATATTCCCAATGCGGTTGCAGGCTGCCCGCCGGATCCTTTTGCCATAACCGGCCAGCTGTGGGGAAATCCGCTTTACAATTGGAAGCATCATCATGATACCGGTTACGACTGGTGGATTACGCGTATCGCAAATTGCTTCAGACTTTACGATGTCGTAAGAATTGACCATTTCAGAGGCTTTGACGAGTTCTATGCGATTCCGTACGAAGATGAAACCGCTGAATTCGGTGAATGGAGAAAGGGCCCGGGTATTGAAATTTTCAATGCCATCAAAAATCGCCTCGGAGACAAGAAAATTATCGCCGAAGATTTGGGCTTTTTGACCGACAGTGTGAGGGAACTTGTAAAGACTACCGGTTATCCCGGCATGAAGGTTCTGATGTTTGCGTTCGATTCGGACAACAGAAGCGAGTATCTGCCTCACATGATTGACAAAAACAGTGTAATTTATACCGGAACGCACGACAACGAAACTGTAAGAGGCTGGTACAGGCGTATTTCGAAAGATGAACCAAGGACCGTTAAGTATTTTAATGATTACACCGGCTGTAAGGGTGAAGAGGAGGCTGCGTTATGTGCAATTAAGCTTGCACTTTCATCGGTAAGCGACACGGCCATCATTCCCATGCAGGATTATCTCAATCTTGATAACGATGCGAGAATCAATGAACCGTCGACACTTGGATTTAACTGGAATGTAATGCTTAAAGAAGGCGTGTTTACCGAAGAACTTTCGGAAAGCATTAAGAAGCTTACAACGATTTACGGAAGAGATTAGCCCCAAGAATAGCTAACCTCGGTTTACATAATCTGACTTGCTCATGTTTGAATTATGATATTTAGTGTCATTCGTAACATCTTCCTTAAACCAGGCCGGTGCAACGAACGATTCGGCCGCTTCTACGGAAGGGAATTCAACTTCGGCCAGGATTAACGGCTTGATGGGCTCATCAAATACATCAAGTTCGATTGTGTATTCATTATACGGAATGAAGTATCGTGTTTTTGATATGATATTTCCGTCAGCTTTATTTATAAGATGTTCAAAGGACTCTTTGTTAAGCGGAAGATTATACTCTTCCCTTACCATGAGTCCTTTTCCTTTATAAGTAAGAAAACAGTCATCGTCTTCCTTGCGGACGCGGACTACGGGATTTGTATTAAGATATCCCTGAATAAACTTTTTTGAGGGGTATTGTGTATAATCAAATTTAGTTATGTCAACCAAAAACTTTCTTTCAATTTCCATTTTTCTTTAGCCTTTCATATTTCTTAATATTCACTTAAAGTTCACCTTGAAAGTATAGCACATATAGAAAAAAGAATACAAAAATAGTATAATCATTCTATCATATGACTTAAGGGGGTAATGCACTATCATGCGTATAGGTGTTTTTTTCGGAGAAGGTTTTGAAGAAGTGGAAGCTCTGACTACCGTGGATTTTTTAAGACGTGCGGGATATGATGTGGAAACGGTTTCGGTTTCGTCTTCCTGCAGAGTTACCGGCTCTCACGGAGTTGAAATTAAGACGGATTATACTATTTCGGATATCAGCGTTAGCGCGATGGATATGATTGTTCTTCCGGGCGGACCGGGACACAAAAATCTTGAAAAATGTTCCCATCTTATGAAACGTGTCAAGAAGTTTAACGAAGAAGGTAAGTTTTTGGCGGCTATTTGCGCAGCTCCTTCCATTCTGGGAAGAGCGGGCGTATTGGAAGGCAAGAAGGCAACATGTTTTCCGGGATATGAGACGGAACTGAAGGGAGCCGAATATACCGGAGCCGAAGCCGAGTGGGACAAGAATGTTATTACGGGAAGAAGCGCAGGCTGTTCTGTTGCTTTTGCCCTCAAGATTGTTGAGGCGGTAAGCGGCAAGGAAGCAGCGCAGAAGCTTTCCGATTCGATTTATTACGATTATTATAAATAAGCGGAGATTGTTATATGACAGCACAGGAGAAGATTAAACTTTACAGACAGGAGCAGCTTCTGGACTTTTCGGACGAGCTTGAGCCCGATGAAAGTGAGGCTTTGGAAAAGCAGATTGAAAGACTTGATTTTTCCGTTCTTGATCTTTTAAAGAAGGAACATAAGGAAGTTTCGAAGGGAAAGATTACTCCTTTAAAGGCGATGGAGCTTGATGAAATAAAGGCTCACGAGAAGGAATATTTCGATATGGGATGCGAGGCGATTAAGGCAGGAAAGGTCGGCGCTGTGCTTCTGGCGGGCGGAATGGGCACAAGACTCGGCTCCAACGACCCGAAGGGTATGTACAACATCGGCGTCAACAAGGAACTTTTCATTTTTGAATGCCTCATAAACAATTTGACGGATGTGGTTAAGAAGGTCGGTTCATATATTAACCTTTTCATTATGACAAGTGATTTGAATTACGACTCTACGACCGCATTTTTCGAAAAGAAAAATTATTTCGGATATCCCAAGGATCACGTTTTCTTCTTTAAGCAGGAGATGGCGCTTACATGCGATTATAACGGCAAGGTGTTTTTGGAATCTCCCGGCAAAATCAGTGTTTCGCCCAACGGAAACGGCGGCTGGTTCCTTTCGATGATGAATACCGGAATGCTTGATATCGTTAAGAAAAACGGTATTGAATGGCTCAATATTTTTGCGGTTGACAATGTTCTTCAGAGAATATGCGATCCGTTGTTTGTGGGTGCGACCATAAAGGAAAAGAAGGCAGTAGGCTCCAAGGTTGTAAGAAAGAACGCACCCGATGAGAAGGTTGGCGTTATGTGCCTTGAAGACGGAAAGCCGTCGATCGTCGAATATTATGAACTTACCGATGAGATGCGTGATGAAACGGATGAAAGAGGCGAGCGTGTTTACAACTTCGGCGTTATTTTGAATTATCTTTTCAAGGTTACCGATCTTGAGGAAATAGTTAAGAAGTCTCTTCCTTATCATATAGTAGAGAAGAAGATTGAACATATCGATGAATTCGGCAATACCGTAAAGCCCGACAAGCCCAACGGATATAAGTTCGAGCAGCTTGTACTGGACATGATTCATCTTGCCGACAGTTGTCTTCCTTTTGAGGTTGTAAGAGAGAAGGAATTTGCTCCCGTTAAGAACAAAGAAGGTGTTGATTCCGTCGAGACAGCCAGAGCATTATTGGTTCAAAACGGTGTGGAAATATAAATTATTATGTAATATTGATAAATAATCTTGGAAGAAAAGAGCAGGAAATGCTCTTTTTTTCTTTATTTGAATTAAAAAGTATGGTATACTTCCCGTGGTTACGTTATGTGAATAAATATACGGAATAGAAACCATTGAGGGTTTTCCGGGAAAGTGAGAATTTTATGACATCAACAAACATTGTGATTATGGTCACGATTATCGCGTATCTTGCCCTGGTTGTGCTCATCGGTTTGAACTGCAGCCGCCAGAACAAAGATACAGACGATTTCTTCCTGGGCGGAAGAAAGCTCGGACCGTTTGTTACAGCTATGAGTGCCGAAGCATCGGATATGAGTTCCTGGCTTTTACTGGGTCTTCCCGGTGTTGCTTATCTTGCAGGTCTTGCGGAGGCATCATGGACATCTATCGGTCTTGCGGTAGGTACTTATCTTAACTGGCTCATCGTAGCAAAGAGAATCAGAGCTTACTCAATCAAAGTTAATGCAATTACCGTTCCCGAGTTCTTCAGCGCACGTTATCGTGACAGCAAGAAGATTTTACAGCTTGTAGCGGCAATCATTATCATTATTTTCTTCGTACCTTACACTGCATCGGGCTTCTCTGCATGCGGTAAGCTTTTCACAAGCCTTTTCGGTATTGATTACCATGTGGCTATGATTTTAAGTGCACTTGTTATTATGGTATACACCACACTCGGCGGATTTTTGGCAGCATCAACAACCGACTTTGTTCAGTCGATTATTATGACAATTGCCATCATCACTGTTTTCGGGTTCGGTGTATCGGTAGCCGGCGGTTGGGGCGCTGTTATGGATAACGCCAAGGCGCTTCCCGGTTATCTTGAATTATTCAACACTTACAGTGTTGCCGATAAGGCATCCATTCCTTACACACCTCTTTCAATTGCTTCTACATTTGCATGGGGTCTCGGATACTTCGGTATGCCTCATATCCTCTTAAGATTCATGGCAGCCAGAAAGGCCGAGGAAATCAAGTTATCAAGAAGAATTGCTTCCGTATGGGTAGTTATTTCAATGGCAGTTGCCATCTTCATCGGTGTTATCGGTCTTGGCGTATCCAAGGTCGGCGCTATTGAAACATTGGAAGGAAACAACTCTGAAACCGTTCTTGTAAAGATTACACAGCTTCTTGCTTCAAAAGGCTGGTTATGTGCAATTGTCGGCGGTATTATTCTTGCAGGTGTTCTCGCAGCAACAATGTCAACCGCAGATTCACAGCTTCTTGCGGCAGCATCCAGTGTAACCGAAGATATCCTTACCAAGAAGTTCGGTGTTAAATTTGCTGAAAAGACACAGATGCTCGTAGCGCGTCTTTCGGTTGTGTTTATTTCGATTTTGGGTATTTTTCTTGCTTGGAATCCCGACAGTTCCGTATTCAGAATCGTTTCTTTTGCCTGGGCAGGTTTCGGAGCAACATTCGGCCCCGTTGTATTGCTTGCACTTTTCTGGAAACGTTCAAATCTTCAGGGTTCCGTTGCAGGTATGATTGCCGGAGCAATTATGGTATTCGTATGGAAGTTCGGTATCTCCAAGCTTGGCGGCGCATTCGCCATTTACGAACTTCTTCCCGCTTTCGTGGTTGCAATTGTTGTTAACGTTATCGTAAGCCTTCTTACAAAGGCTCCCGAGCAGGAAATCGTTGATGAATTTGAGGCTGTTAAGGCTGAACTTAAAAAATAAAAAAATATTTTGAGATGTTAATAAGGTGTTAATGGAGGGCTTGTATATATATATCATACCCCATAACCCCAATGTACCATTCTCAATAGCAAGAGCACCGGCAGTGATGTCGGTGCTTTTGTTATGCATGCAAAAGAAAAATTTTGGGCATTTATCGGTTAATTGTAGTATAGTAGAATCAGTCTTGAATGTTAGACGGAAAGGTAGATTGATTATGGAAAAGAGACAATTGAAAAACGGATTTGAGTCTTCACTTCTGGGTTACGGATGCATGAGACTTCCTGTTAATGAAGACGGCAAGATTGATGAAAAGAAAACCGAAGAGCTTCTTATGAAGGCTTACGAAAGCGGAGTTACTTATTTCGATACCGCTTATCCTTATCACGACGGTGAGAGCGAAAGAGTTGTCGGAAAGATTTTAAAGAAGCTTGACAGAAGCACCTTTACACTGGCTACAAAGCTTCCCTGCTGGTTCATTAACTCACTTGATGATGTTAAAAAGTATTTTGACGAGCAGCTATCAAAGCTTCAGACCGATTATATCGATTTCTATCTTTTACATGCTTTAAACGGCGGTTCTTTTAAGAAGATGAGAGACCTCGGTGTTATCGAAGAGCTTGTTAAGTACAAGGAAAAAGGACTTATTAAGAATCTCGGATTTTCTTTCCACGATGATTACAAGGCTTTCGAGGAAATCATTAATTATCGTGACTGGGACTTCTGCCAGATTCAGTTAAACTATATCGATAAAGATACTCAGGCTACAATGAAGGGCGTTGAACTTTCCATGAAGAAAAATTTTCCCCTTGTAATTATGGAGCCTGTAAAGGGCGGAAGCCTTGCTAAACTTCCCGATGAAATATTTGATATTTTAAAGCCCTTCAAAAGAGACCTTTCGGCTGCGGGCTGGGCTCTTTCGTGGGTTGCTTCATGCGATAACGTAAAGGTTATCTTAAGCGGTATGACAACAATGGATCAGCTTACCGATAACCTTAAGACCTTCGATAACTTCAAGGCTTTATCCGATGAGGAGATGGCTGCTGTCGACAAGGTTGCGACAGAACTTGAAAAGCGCGCCAAAAACGGCTGTACGGGCTGCAGATATTGTATGCCTTGCCCGATGGGCGTTAATATCCCCAGATGCTTCTCTATCTGGAATAATTATCACAAGTACGACAATGTCGGTGAGGTCAAGTGGGCATGGAATTCGATGCCGGAAGCAGAAAGACCCGATGCATGCAAAAAGTGCGGTGTCTGCGAAGGCAAGTGCCCTCAGAAGCTTAACATCAGAGCCGACCTGGAAGCATTAAACAAGGAATTGAAAGAGTTATAATTTATGGCAAATAAGAAAAACGGTAACAGTCTTTACAAAAAAATGATACAGACGGCAATCGGCCCGGTCATTATTCTGGGCATCGTTATTGCCGTGTGCGCATATCTTCGGTTTATGAGCACTATGTACGATGAGGCTTTCGACAATATGAAGCGTATTGCCGACATAGTTATCATGAATTATGAGTCTTCCTGGGACGGCAACTATTCCCTTAAAGAAGCGGGAGACGGCAGGTTTGACCTTTTGAAGGGCGACAGCGTAATTACAACAGAGTTTGAGTGCATCGATAATATTTCATCCAAGTGTGACTTCGAAATTTCGTTTTTGTATATGGATATGCGTATTCATACTACATTTAAAACAAGAGGCGGCGAAAGATTTATCGGAATATGCGCCAACGAAGAAACCTTTTCCCGTGTAAGCACCGGAGAAGATGCCTTTTACAAGGATATAAAGATTCTTGATGAAGACTATATCGTTTTCTATACACCGGTTTACAATCCGGACAACACGTTTGCGGGTATGATTGAGATTGCAAGAAAGAGCGACAGCCTTAAAAAGGATGTTTTAAAGGCTGTATGGCCCGTTTTGTTACTTACTTTGGGCGGCGTTGTTCTTGCGGCTTTCGTATCCTACAAAAACACTACGGAAATCATTGATGCCATTAAAAAAATAAAAATGTTCTTAGGCTCCGTAACAGGCGGTGATTTGCAGACCGAGCTTGACATGACGGTACTTAAACGTAACGATGAGTTGAGCGAAATCGGCAAGGCTTCCACGGCAATGCAGAAGAGTATCAGAAACTTCGTCGAAACCGATCCTTTGACACAGCTTGGAAACAGAAGATATGTTAAGAACATGCTCGATAAGGTTAAGGCACGTTCTAAGGAGAACAGAACTCCTTTCAGTGTGGCAATCGGTGATATCGACTTCTTCAAAAAGGTTAATGACACATATGGACACAACGCCGGCGATGAAGTATTAAAGGCTGTTGCGGCTACTTTAAAGCATATGATGCAGGGCAAGGGCTTTGCGGCACGCTGGGGCGGCGAGGAATTTATCATGGTTTTCGATAAAATGGCCATGGAGGATGCAGGAAATCATTTAAGGAAGATTCTTGACAACATCCGGGAGCTTGTCGTTGAAACCGAAGGATATGTCATTAAAGTTACAATGACCTTCGGTGTGGTAACAGGCTCGGATATCGAAAGCGAGAGCATGGTGGAAGCAGCGGACGCGAAACTGTATTACGGCAAGCAAAACGGCAGAAATCAGGTAGTTGTGGCGGTTCCAACAAGTGAGAATACGGAGGATGTTTTGATAAGCGAGACGTCCTGCGAAAGCGAAACGTGATTTTTCACAATATGATAATAGTTCAAATAGGCGACATAATCGGTCATTGATTGTGTCGCCTTTATTGTTTATGCTGAAATCAGGGTTGATGTTTCTTTTGCCAAAGAAACACATGGTTTACATAACACATAAAGGAGAAGATATTATTATGATGTCAGCGGTTAAGGGGCCTTCGAGAGAGATTACGAAGGTCGAAAAGGTCGGAAACGCGGTTATTCTTACGTCGGAATATGCAAGACACAGATTTATGGCGGTAAATGATAAAACGGTTCGTATTACTTACACGGCAAGGGAGAACTTTTCCGACGATGAGGAAAGACCGGGTATTGTAAACAGCTCGTTTGACGGAAAGCTTTCAGTAGAGTCGGGGGAAAAGAATATTGTCATTTCGCTTGGAGGGTTTTCGATTAAGGTTGACCGCGTAAGCGCAAGCTATACTTATCTTGATAAGGACAACAACGTTATTGTTGCCGAGCGAGGAAAAGAGGGCAAGACTTTATCGAAATTCGATTCGTTTATACTTTCGGGCGATGAACAGGTTACCGAAAAGATTGAGACTCCCGACGGTGTAAAGGAAATTATTAAAAGCGCCACCAAGGAATATGCCGGCAGTCTTTACCATGCCTTTATGTATCTTGATTTCGGGGATGAGGCTTTGTACGGTCTCGGCCAGCATGAGGAGGGCTACGGAAATCTTCGCGGTAAAAAGCTTTATCTTCATCAGGCCAACAGGAAAAGCGCCGTTCCGATGCTTGTGTCGACAAAGGGTTACGGTATTTTGACGGACACATACAGTCCTTTTATTTATAACGATGCATGCAAGGATTCCTACCTTTATTATGAGGCAGTGAATGATCTTGATTACTATTTTATATTTGCAGGCAATCCCAAGGATGTAATTTCACAGTACAGACTTATTACCGGTAAGGCTTCCATGCTTCCCAAGTGGGCTTACGGATATGTTCAGTCCAAAGAAAGATACGAGGATGAAAAGAGCATTCTCGAAACTGTCGAAAAGTCCAGAAAACTCGGTATCGGCATGGACTGCATCGTTCTTGACTGGATTTCCTGGGAAGAGGGAAAGTGGGGCCAGAAAACCTACGACCGTTCAAGATTTCCAGATGCGAAAAAGATGATTGAAAAGCTTCACGAGAACAATGTTCATTTTATGGTATCAATATGGCCGTCCACAAGCGAGAACTGCGAAAACAGAAAATCGTTCGACGAAAAGGGGCTTATGCTTAAAAATTGCGGTGTTTACAATCCTTTTGTCAAGGAAGGCCGTGAGGAATATTTCCGCCAGTTAAACGAGGACTGGTGGCCTTCGGGTGTGGATGCATGGTGGTGTGACAGCTCCGAACCGTTAACTCCCGAATGGAGCCTTGTGGAAAGACCCGAGGAGGGTGACAATTACCGGGCGTTTAATGAGGAAATGTCACTTCGCGTTCCCGCAAGACTTTCCGATGCATTCTGCCTTTACCATGCTATCGGTGTTTACGAGGGTCAGAGGGATGCGATGAACAAAGCATTGAAGGATGATCCTTCCTATAAAGAAAAGCGTGTTGTCAACCTTACAAGAAGCGGTACCATCGGACAGCAGAGACTCGGTACGATTATGTGGTCCGGAGATATTGCCGCAAGCTGGGATACTTTAAAAAGCCAGTTCGGATGCGGACTTAATTTCTGTGCATCGGGACTTCCGTATTGGACCTTCGATATAGGTGCTTTCTTCGTAGAAGACGGAAACTTCTGGTATTGGAAGGGAGATTTTGAAAATCCGGTGACCAACAAGGGATATCATGAACTTTATACCAGATGGTATCAGGCAGGTGCCTTTATGCCGATGTTTAGGGCACATGGTACGGATGTTGACCGTGAGTTATGGACTTTCGGTAAAGAGGGCGACATGTTTTACGATGCGATGCTTTTGGCAAACAGACTTCGTTACGAGCTTATGCCGTATATATACTCGGAAGCGGGCAAGGTATGGCTTGAGGACAAATCGGTGATTGAGCCTTTAGGTTTTTCTTTTGCCGATGATTGTAATACATGGGATATTACGGACCAGTTCATGTTCGGCGATAGCATTATGGTATGCCCGGTTGTCGAGCCGATGTACTACGACAATTTGGGAAATGCACTAAATGATGAGACAAAAGCAAGAAATGTGTATCTTCCGAAGAGTACTGTATGGTATGATTTCTACACCGGTGAAAGTTTTGAGGGCGGAAGGACGATTACGGTTAACACGCCGATTGATAAAATCGGTCTTTTCGTTAAGGCCGGAAGCATTATCCCGATGACTGATGCGGCGCTTTCAACGAATGAGCAAAGCGGGGAAATTCGATACAAAGTATTCTCGAAAGATTCGTGCTCCTACATTATGTACAATGATGCAGGCGACGGCTACGGATACGAGAACGGCGAATATTCGCTTACGAGGGTTGAATACGATGCTGCTTCGGGCAAGATAAAGACTTCACCAATAAGATAATTCGGAGGCAGGTATGGCAAGTAACAGATGGGGCGAGGATGTAGATGAGGAACTTAACGCGAAGAAGGCTGAATTTAAGCCGCCTTTTACGCTTAATTTCAAATCGATGGTTACTCTTGTAGACAAGATAGCGGATGAGGTGACGGAGTATGATAATAAACATCCGAAGGATTGGCTTTTGAAATATTGGGCCGGAGCCATGGGGATGATATTCATTTTGTTTTGCCTCAGCTATAATATTTTAATTCTTGCAACTTTAATGTTTTTCGGTTTCTACGGATATGTTATTATTAACATCAGCAAGGCTTATAAAGTGTTTGGATACAACAGAACGGTTTACTGGCTTATGACGGTAGGCACGCTGATTGCGGAGTTTGCAATAAGCCTTCTTGTTAAGAAGATGATATTCGGTTAATCGGAGGATTGCTTTTATTTATGATCAGAGTATTTTCTAAAAAAGCCGGCAGATTCTTATCTGTCGGTTTACTCTTGGGAGCATTTATGACATGTGTTTGTTGTATGGATGTTAAATCCGACGCGCAGACTTTGTTGGAAGGAAAAACGGCATCGGAAATTTCCGATATGATGGGAAAGGGTTGGAATCTGGGTAACAGTCTGGATGCAACCGGCGGTAAGTCATCGGACATTTACAGCTGCGAAACTTCATGGGGAAACCCGAAGATTTGCAAGGAGTGTATCGATGGTGTTGCGAAGGCCGGGTTTAAGACTATTCGTATTCCCATTACCTGGGCCAAGCATGTTTCTAAGGATGAAAATCATACGATAGATCCCGAATTTTTGGCGCACGTCAAAGAGGTCGTCGACTGGGCTTACGATAATGATTTGTTCGTAATTATTAACGTGCATCACGAGGGTTGGCTCAATTGTGCGGAAATTACAACGGATACCGAGGCCATAGGAGAGAAGCTTTCGGATATCTGGGCACAGGTTGCGGATTATTTTTGCGATTATGACCAGCATCTTATTTTTGAAGGACTCAACGAGCCGAGAGCCGCAGGAACTTCCTACGAATGGAACGGCAATCAGGACGGATACGATGCGGTTAATTATCTCGACGAGGTATTCGTGAAGGCTGTAAGGTCCTGTCATAAGGGACGCAACGACGACCGTATTATTACAATTCCCGGTTATGCGGCTTCAAATTCGGCGGTTGCGTTAAGGGCAATAAAGATTCCCGAAATTGACGGCAAGCCTGTCGATAATGTCATGATATCCGTGCATTGCTATTCACCGTATGAGTTCTGCCTTACGGACAACAAGGACACCTTCAGCGCTACGAATCCGTCGGATACATCCGATATCAGGCGCATGATGAAGGATATTAAGTCTTTGTTTCTGGATAACGGCATTCCCGCATATATCGGCGAATGCGGCTGTACCAACACGAAAGATAATTTGCAGGCTCGTATCGAATGGTTTAATTTCTTCGGAAGCATTACTTCCGAATATAATGTTCCGGCGATTGTCTGGGACAACGGAAGCAGCGGTTCATCCGGAGGAGAATGCCACAGATACATTAGCAGAAAGACGGGAGATAACGTGGCACCTGAATTAACAGCTGCATTTATAAACGGATACGATCCGGATAAACAGGCAGAGGATATACTTATTGATTTTGAGCCGCTTAAAGTAAACGGAACCACCGAGATAAAAACGCCCAAGGATTTGGGATTTGAGCCTACTTCATTAACGGCCAAGGCCAAGATTAATCATACGCCCGAAGCACCTGTAGGGTTTTCACTTTGCGTTGAGAGCAAGGGAGCAAACAGCGAAGCGGCTTTGGATATTTCAAGATTTGAGGGAAAGGCACTTAAGGTGTCGGCGTTTGTTCTAAACGAGAACAGTGAAGTTGCCGTATATTGCGACGATGTGTTTATGGCCCGCTTGAGCCGTGCGGCAGACTGGCAGGAGGTTATGTTTGCGGTTTCAGGAAATGTTGAGGCTTTAAGCCGAATCAGGTTTGTGGGCGACAATGAAGAAACCTTTTATCTTGATGACATTTCAATAAACATTATAGGCGAAGAAGAGGTGGCTTCCATAAATCAGCTTTTGGAGCCGGAAATTCTTGACGGTGACGGCATGATTGCTCCGCCGAGTAAGAAGACAGGACTTGTTATGGCAATTTGCGTGGGGGCAGCAGTACTTTTGGTACTTGCAGCAGTATTTTTTATCCGCCGTAAGTAATGTTTACCAATAAATACGAATCGCAGAGTCTTTTTTTTTACAATACAATGTTGACAAGAATTCTTTGCTTTTGTAAAAATAAAAAAGGTATATAATATCTGTTTCGTAAAAGAGGAGAAGACGAGATGAAAACAATATTGAGAAGAACGGTGCTTGTCGGTTTGTTCGCTTTTCTTGCATTTTTAATGTGCCCCGCCATATCGGATGCCAAGACTAAAACACCTACACTTGAGCACAAAAAGGTTTACCTTGCTACATATGACATAATTGATATTAATGCATATAACGCTTCCAGCAAGCCCAAGTGGTCCATTGCCAATAAGAATCTTGCAAAGATCACAAAGATGGGCGGAAACATCAGAGTTACAGCCAAGGGTAAGACCGGTACTACCAAGCTTACTTGTAAAATCGGCAAGAAGAAGCTTACATGCGATTTGATTATTTTCAAATCCACGTCAACTGTAAAGAAATCTACCGTACCATATTCCGTAAAGCAGGTCAGCGATAATTCCTGCAAGGTTACCATTAACAACAAGAACAGTTTCCCTGTATATATGTTACCCGGTATTGAAGCCATGGATTCCAATTGGAAGCTTTTGGGATATAACGATGATTTCTTCTATGTTCCCGCCAAGACCAAGGTTGTAAGATATGTATCATTCCCTTACACCGGCATGAAGCATATCAGCAAGTATACAGGCAAGGCGAATTACTGTACACAAGTCAGGAGAATGTCCGGTAACGTATATACGGCCAATACCAAGAAGTTATCCGCAACCAATGTTACTTATAAGTATGGTGTTATTTATGCTACCATAAAGAATAAGTACGATTATCCCATGACGGTAAGATGCGAAATGCTTGCCTACAAGGACGGAAAGCTTTGTGAAGTAGAGTATAAGACTGCCAGGCTTGAGGCAAAGGGCTCCCAAGAGGTAAGCATGTCGTTTTTCCAACCTGCCATGAATTCCAACAAGAACGCCAAGTTCAAGTATAGTGTAAGGCTTACAACCATGGGTGAAACCAAGACGTATGGAGCATATTAATAAACATATTTAATAAGCGAAACGATAAAGCGCCTGTGCTTATCTTTACCGACCGAAAGGGTAAGGGTTTGTACAGGCGTTTCTTTTTTCTTTTGATTTAATTGTCATGGCAAAAGAAAAAAATTGCTAATGGGCCTGCGATGTGATATTATCTGCGGAGGAAATCAGTAAACGATTTACTGTATACATTTGGAGGTTAAAATAATGAAACTGAAAATTAAGAGTGGGGTTCGACAGTTTTTGTTGGGAATCTTTTTGATGCTGTTGTTCGCCGGATTCTATAAACTGCCGGTATATGCGACTACGGATAACGGTGGGATTGGACCGCACCAGATAATGCTTACGAATGAAGATGACGGCTTGTTTAGTGGGACGTTTATTTTTCAGGCACCATCTGACGCAGATGATTGTACAGCATATTTTCTTCATTTTTCGGATTACATTCCTTATAAAGATAATATAGAAGACCCGGATTATATTGATAAAGCTGTTATGTGTAGCACAGATAATGAGGATATACTTGTGTCGGTTGTCGATAAGAATGGATATAGTGGTAAACTGAGCAGCTATAAGTTTGATTCCGGAAATATTTCCATGGGAAGGCCGGTTATGCTGTCTTCGGGAGAATCAATTACATTATCCATACAATATACAAAACCGACAGTATACTTGTATATCCAGAATATTACTATGGTAAACGAATTTTATATCGACGCCAATCCCTATTCCGGTAACTCATCAACTGTTATATATGCAGGGGTGTCTTCTCCTAATTCACTACCGAAAGAAAACAGCATAATCAGATGGGAAAATCCGGTAAAAGAAGATGGATTATATCGGATCAGTGCAATCAATCATTCTGATTCGAAACCGAAATTTTTTGTAAACGGTACCGAGTATACAAAGGACGCGGTAGTTTCCCTGAAAAAAGGGGATAATGCGGTAATCTATCCGAGTTCAAACGGAATTATTAGTGAAACTTATATAACAAAGGGGGTTCCGATTCCGTTGAATTTAAAGTGTGGCATAAATTGTATGCTGGAAATTCCGGATAGTCTGAATACCGAAGAGGGAATCTATTCTTTCGAGGCACCGACAGACGGAAACTGGATTATCGAGTCAGGTTCCGATACTGTCTATGTATCCCTCAATAAAGCCGATCTTACAGATGTGACGGATGATAACGCAACAAATCATTTTAAGTTTAGCGCAAATGCCGGTGAGAAGATTTATGTAAGGGTAAGGGAAAATGAAGTAAATGATGATAATTGGGTTCAGCAGATTTCAATTAAGACATGTCCGCCTTCGGAAGTAACGATTTGCCGGGGCGAAGCTTTTCCTTACGGGGCCGATTGGGAAATTGTCGGCGATATAACTACTTCCGGTGAATATGATTGCAAATACGTCGGAACAAAACCGGATGAGAACGTAGCGTCAGGGAAAATAAAAATAAACGTAAGAAATCATGAAACAGTTGCCAATATCGTTAAGGCTACTCCCTATGCGGACGGTAAAATTGAGTATATATGTAAGCATTGCAATAAGTTAGTGGAGACAAAAGTTATTTCAAGACCTCAGGCAATAAGCCTTAAATCCGATTCGGTCGTTTACACAGGCAAAGCACTTAAGCCTTCGGTTACCGTAAAGGACGTTTGCGGAAATACTATCGCTAAGAGCAACTATACGGTTAAATATTCAAACAACAAAGAAATCGGAAAAGCATCGATAAAGGTTTCTTTTACCGGAGCAAGCTACTTTGGAGAACTTACAAAAACCTTCTCGATTGTACCCAAAACAACCTCCATCAAGAAGGTTAAAGCAGGCTCCAAGAAGCTTACGGTTTCCATCAAGAAGCTCAGTAAATCAAATGCTACGGGTATTGAGGTTCAGGTTTCGACTGACAAGAAATTTAAAAAGAGTGTAAAGAAAGCTTCTACGAAGAAGCTTAGCCAGACTGAAGTAACAATCAAGTCACTTAAGGCCGGCAAGAAATATTATGTTCGTATAAGAACGTATAAAACAGTCAAGGGAAAGAAATATTATTCTGATTGGAAGACATACTCCAAGACCGTAAAGGTCTTGAAGTAGTCGATATTTGATTATATTCTATTGACACCTGTCTTGACAGCTGCTTTACTTACAGCTTCAGCAACCGCTTTGCCGACTCTTGGATCGAAGGCGTTGGGAAGGATGTACTTGTCCGTAAGCTCGTCATCGGAAACGAGTCCGGCAATAGCGTATGCTGCGGCAACTTTCATTTCATCGTTAATATCACGTGCACGGACATTTAAGGCACCTTTGAAAATGCCGGGGAATGCAAGCACGTTATTTATCTGGTTTGGATAGTCACTTCGGCCTGTTCCGACAACCGCTGCGCCGCCCTCCAGGGCTTCTTCGACTGTTATTTCGGGAACGGGGTTGGCCATGGGGAAGAGCACCGGCTTTTCGGCCATTTCGGCTACCATTTCTTTCGTGACCATGTTGGGACCGGAAACACCGACGAATACATCCGCTCCTTTGATTACATCTTTAAGAAGTCCCTTTTCGAAGTTTCTGTTGGTACGCTTCGACATTAATGCCTGTTCACTGTTTAATCCGTCGGCACCTTCGTAGATGGCTCCCTGACGGTCGCACATGATAACATTTTTGGCACCCGCACTTAAGAGAAACTTTGTAATGGCAATGCCGGCCGCACCGGCACCGTTAATGACTATTTTTATATCGCGAATATCTTTTCCGACAAGCTTTAATGCGTTAAGCATGGCCGCAAGTACTACAACCGCCGTACCGTGCTGATCATCGTGAAATACGGGAATGTCGCAACATTCCTTTAACCGGCGCTCGATTTCAAAACATCTGGGAGCGGCAATATCTTCAAGATTGATTCCGCCGAAGCTTCCGGCAAGAAGACTTACGGTATTTACAATTTCATCGACATCTTTACTTCTTATACATAAGGGGAAGGCATCCACATCCGCAAAGGCTTTAAATAATGCGCATTTTCCTTCCATAACAGGCATTCCGGCTTCGGGACCGATATCACCAAGTCCCAAAACAGCGGTTCCGTCGGTAATAACGGCTACCAGATTGTGACGTCTTGTGTATGTGTAAGATAAATCTGTATTTTCACTGATTTTAAGGCAGGGCTCCGCAACTCCGGGAGTATATGCTACGGAAAGTTCTTCTTTATTGGTAACGGGAACACGGGAGATTACTTCTATTTTTCCGCCCCATTGTTCGTGCTTTTGTAAAGCTAATTCTTTAACGTTCATCTTTGTCCCTTTCAGTTAAGAAAATCATTCCTTGCCGTTCCAGCAGTAGGTACACAATTTGGAGTGGTCGATTCCTACAGCATCAAGCATATCGTCAAGACGGTTGAAACGAAGAGAAGTGAAATTGAGTTCTTTTCGGATTTCTTCAACCATGTTTGCGTATTCTTCGGTGTCGGGATCGGCATATTTTTCAAGAATTTCTTCGGTAACGTTTCCGTTTTCGAGTCTGTCGATTACTCTTCTTGAAATTAAATCCATCTCCGATGAGGAACGGGAGAAGTTTAAATACTTGCAACCGTAAAGAAGGGGAGGGCAGGCAGGTCTGATATGAACCTCCTTGGCGCCCGAATCGTACAAAAATTCCGTTGTTTCACGAAGCTGTGTACCGCGCACAATGGAATCGTCTATCAAAAGAAGCTTTTTGTCTCTGATTAAATCTTCAACTGCCAAAAGCTTCATCTTGGCAATTAAATTACGCTGGCTCTGGATTGTCGGCATAAATGAACGGGGCCAGGTAGGTGTATACTTTATAAAAGGTCTTGAATAAGGAATTTTCGATTCGTTGGCATAACCGATTGCATGTGCAAGACCGGAATCGGGAACACCGGCTACGACATCGGGCTTGGCATCGTCACGTCCTGCCATTTTGCTTCCGCAGTTGTAACGCATCTTTTCTACGCTGATGCCTTCATATGAACTTGAAGGGTATCCGTAGTAAACCCATAAGAAGGTGCACATTTTCATCTTGTCGCCGGCAGGTACAAGCGTTACGCAGTTGTCGGCTGTTATTATATCGATTTCACCGGGACCGAGTTCCTTAAAATCGTTGTAACCTAAATTTTTGTAAGCAAAGTTTTCAAAAGAAGCACAGAAGGCATCATCTTTTTTGCCGATGACAACAGGAGTACGTCCGAAGTTATCGCGGGCGCAATAGATACCTTTTTGATTCATAAGAAGAAGTGATAAAGAACCATCGATGGAATCGAGTGCATATTTAATGCCGTCCACCAGATTTTCTTTTTCGTTGATGAGTGCGGCAACAAGCTCGGTAGAATTAATATCTCCGCCGCTCATCTCCAGAAAATGTGAGTGACCGTTGTCAAAAACTTTTTTGGTAAGTTCTTCGACATTGTTTATCTTGCTTACCGTGGTAAGCGAATATGTACCGTGATGCGAACGCACGGTCAAAGGCTGCGGCTCAAAGTCCGATATGCATCCTATTCCGAGAGGACCTTTCATATCGAGAATTTCTTTATCGAATTTCGTACGGAAGGGAGAATTTTCGATGTTGTGAATGGCACGGTTAATTCCTTTTTCACCTAAAACCGCCATTCCTCCGCGTCTTGTGCCCAGATGGGAATGATAATCGATACCGAAGAATAAATCAAAAACACAATCATTTTTAGAAGCTACTCCAAAAAAACCACCCATGATATATCCTTTCTTAGAACGCTTATGAATATTGAGAAAAATAACCTCATAAGAAACTTTAGCATAAATAAAAATGGGGGTAAATGCGAAAGAGTTACTAAATTCTAACGATTCGGATGCAATTTACTGTAAGTTATGCTAAACTAAACCGTGGAAATACTTTACAAAACGGAGATTCGACGTTTCATGAAAAAGACTTTATGCTTTACGGGCATTTTATTTTTACTTATATTCGCATCGGGATGTGCCAAGGACTCCAAAAAGGCCGAAGAGCTTATGCTTAAAGGTCGTGAGCAGTTTGAGGCGGGAGATGCAAATGCGGCTGTCACAGCCTTCAATGAGTCGCTTGAGTATACCGACGATCAAAAGGAAATATTCAGGGATTTGGGAATCGCGTACATGGAACTTGAAAAGTATCCCGAGGCGATTGACAACTTCGTGAAAGCCTTGCACAGCAATAACGGATTTGTGGAAAAGACCGATTACGATATCAACTATTATCTTGCAAAGGCGTATTTTTTAAATCAAAGCTACGAGGACGCCATTTCGGTTTATGATGCACTGCTTACCGTTAAGTCCAAGCTTACGGATATTTATTACGACAGGGCAACAGCGTATCTTAAGGTCGGTAATCCCGAAAAGGCACTTGAGGATTTTGACAGCTATACATCAAAAAGTTCGTCGGGAACCGATGATGTAATCAAAATATATTTCGCCATGAAGGATTGCGGTTACGATAAGGAAGCGAAGGAATATCTGACACAGGCATTGGAGAATGCGCCCGGATCAACGTCCGATTACGATAACGGCCGTATGTGTTATTATCTTGAGGATTATTCCAACGCAAGAGTTTACCTTGAAAAGGCCAAGGACATGTCCAATCCCGACACGATTCTGATGCTGGGAAGAACTTATGAGGCTATAAAGGATTTTAATTATGCGGCAAATCTTTACAATACTTATCTCTCGGCAAGAGGCAACAACGCCGGTGTTTACAACCAGCTCGGTAAGTGCCGTATTGCCATGCAGGATTACAGCGCCGCACTTCTTGCATTTGAATCCGGACTTAATCTGGATGATGAGACATTCAACAGAACTTTGCTGTACAATGAGGCGCTTACCTACGAATACATGCTGGACTTTAAGAATGCCAGGGAGAAGATGAGCGAATACGTTGCTTTGTATCCGAGGGATACGCAGGCGCAACGTGAAATGGAATTTTTGAAGACCAGATAGCGGAAAAATTTGTTAAAAAAATAATAAATGTTTACATAAGACGAGGAGAAAGGATTTTTTCTCCTCGTTTGTTTTTCATATATGGACAGAAAAGCACTATTTGTTTTCGACAGAAAAATATAGTCTGACAATTGTAAGCCCCGCAAATGCCTAAAATAAGGGAAACAACAATATATTGTGGTTAATTGGTTTAAAATTTGAAACAATAAAAACACTATATATTGTGTTTACATAATACATTATTGCAAATATGTTGTGTTTTTACGTTGACTTTTATCTATTACAATGATACACTAAATTTAGTTAGCGGCTCTATTGTTATGTAAACGGGGCGGTGAATTTTTTGGGAGGAGATTTTAAGATGTATCAGGTAGTAAAGCGAAACGGAGAAATGTCAGACTTTACCTTGACCAGAATCAGCGATGCCATTATGAAAGCATTCGTTGCTACTGAGATGGAGTACAGCAATGACATTATTGATTTACTTGCTCTCCGTGTAACCGCAGATTTTCAGGACAAGGTTAAGGATGGTGCCATTCATGTTGAGGATATTCAGGACAGTGTTGAGAAGGTTCTGGAGCAGGCAGGTTATGTGGAGGTAGCAAAGGCATACATTCTTTATCGTAAACAGCGTGAAAAGATGCGTGTTATGAAGTCAACAATTCTTGATTACAAGGATGTTGTCAACAGTTATGTTAAGGTTGAAGACTGGCGAGTTAAAGAGAATTCAACCGTTACTTATTCGGTAGGAGGACTTATTCTCAGCAACTCAGGCGCTGTTACTGCCAACTACTGGCTCAGTGAAATTTATGATGAGGAAATTGCGGAAGCACACCGCAATGCCGATATTCACATTCATGACCTTTCCATGCTTACAGGTTATTGCGCAGGATGGTCATTAAAGCAGCTTATTACGGAAGGTCTCGGCGGTATTCCCGGAAAGATTACATCCGCACCGGCATCACATTTGTCGGTATTATGCAATCAGATGGTAAACTTCCTCGGAATTATGCAGAATGAATGGGCAGGCGCTCAGGCATTCTCATCATTTGATACTTACCTTGCACCCTTCGTTAAGATTGATAACTTAAGCTATCATGAAGTTAAGAAATGTATCGAAGCATTCATTTACGGAGTTAATACCCCCAGCCGTTGGGGAACTCAGGCTCCGTTTTCGAATATAACTCTTGACTGGACAGTTCCCAACGATTTGGCAGAACTTCCCGCAATTGTCGGCGGAAAGCCTCAGAACTTCTGCTACAAGGACTGCAAGAAAGAAATGGATATGATCAACAAGGCATTCATCGAGACAATGATCGAAGGTGATGCCAACGGAAGAGGTTTCCAGTATCCTATTCCCACTTACTCTATTACTAAGGATTTCGACTGGTCTGAAACAGAGAACAACAAGTTGTTATTCGAAATGACATCCAAGTACGGAACACCTTATTTTTCAAACTATATCAACTCAGACATGGAGCCTTCGGACGTTCGTTCAATGTGCTGCCGTTTACGTCTTGACCTTCGCGAACTTCGTAAGAAGACAGGTGGCTTCTTCGGTTCGGGCGAGTCAACGGGAAGTGTTGGTGTAGTTACGATTAACATGCCTCGTATCGCATATCTTTCAGCCAACAAGGATGATTTCTACAAGAGACTTAACCGTCTTATGGATATTGCGGCACGTTCACTTAAAGTTAAGAGAGGCGTTATTACAAAGCTTCTCGACGAAGGACTTTATCCTTATACAAAGAGATATCTCGGAAGCTTTGAGAATCATTTCTCAACAATCGGACTTATCGGTATGAACGAAGTTGGTCTTAATGCAAACTGGCTCCGCGCAGACATGACAGATGTCAGGACACAGGAATTTACCAAGGAAGTTCTTACTCATATGAGAAATCGTCTTTCCGAATATCAGCAGCAGTATGGCGATTTGTACAACCTTGAAGCTACTCCCGCAGAGAGTACGACTTACAGACTTGCCAAGAATGACCGCAAGAAGTGGCCCGCTATTAAGACAGCAGGAAAGCCCGGAGATACTCCTTACTATACCAACTCATCCCACTTGCCGGTTGATTTCACATCAGATATTTTTGATGCACTTGATATCCAGGATGATTTGCAGACTTTGTATACTTCAGGTACCGTATTCCATGCATTCCTCGGCGAAAAGCTTCCCGATTGGAAGGCAGCAGCTAATCTCGTAAAGACAATAGCTGACAATTACAAGCTTCCTTACTATACACTTTCACCTACATATTCTATTTGTAAGTCTCATGGATATATTGCAGGTGAGAAGCATACTTGTCCTTTCTGCGGTGAGGAAACCGAAGTTTACAGCCGTATTACAGGTTACTATCGTCCCATCAAGAACTGGAATGACGGTAAGAGCCAGGAATACGCTAACAGAAAGAATTACGATATTTCAAGTTCACAGCTTAAGAGACCTGTTACAGCCAAGGTTACCATTTCAAGAGAGGAAGCCAATGATGTAGAGGTTGAAGTTGAAGAACCTACAGAAATCAAATATCTGTTTACTACAAAGACTTGTCCTAACTGCAAACTTGCCAAGGAGATGCTTTCAGGTATCGACTACATCCTCATTGATGCAGAGGAGAATACCGAACTTGTAGATAAGTACAGAATTATGCAGGCACCTACTCTCGTTACAATAGTAAACGGTGAAGTTAAGAAATATGTGAATGCTTCCAACATCAAGAAATACGTTGAAGAGCATAAAACAGTACTTGCATAGGTTTAGGTAGACAATATATACTGAATGCGGGATTGCGAAGGCGACCCCGCATTTCTTTGTAAGCAGCGTGCAAAATGCTTTGTATGCTCTTAAAAAGTACATGGGTCAATGGAGGAAAGACTTAATGATTAACAAACTTGTAAACGATATAAAGAAGAAGGATGCGCCTATTGTTGTAGGCTTGGATCCTACACTTAAATTTGTACCTTCTTTTATTAAAGAGAAGGCTTTTAAAGAATACGGAGCCAATCTTAAAGGTGCGTCGGAGGCTATCTGGCAGTTCAACAAGGGAATTGTTGATGCCGTTTACGATCTTGTTCCTGCCGTAAAACCGCAGATTGCCATGTATGAGCAGTTCGGTGTAGACGGAATGATTGCCTTTAAGAAAACGGTTGATTATTGTAAGGAAAAGGGACTTACGGTTATCGGAGACATTAAGCGCGGAGATATCGGCTCGACAAGCGAAGCTTATGCAGTCGGTCATCTTTCAGGCGTTGAAATAGAAGGAAAGAAATTCTATGGCTTCGACGAGGATTTTGCTACGGTTAATCCTTATCTCGGATCTGACGGAATCAAGCCCTTTTTGGATGTTTGCCGTACGGAGAAGAAGGGTATCTTCATTCTTGTAAAGACTTCAAATCCCAGTTCCGGTGAATTCCAGGACAGAATTATCGACGGAAAGCCTTTATATGAGCATGTTGCCATGAAGGTTAATGAATGGGGAAGCGATTTGATGGGAGATGATTACAGCTACGTAGGCTGTGTTGTCGGTGCAACATATCCCGAGATGGGTGCTGCCTTAAGAAAGGTTATGCCCAAATCATATATCCTCGTACCCGGATACGGCGCTCAGGGCGGCAAGGGTTCAGATCTTAAGCCTTTCTTTAACGAAGACGGCTTGGGTGCAATCGTTAATTCTTCAAGAGGAATTATTGCGGCATATCAGAAAGAGCCTTACTCTTCATACGGTGAAGAAGGCTATGCGGAGGCTTCCAGAAAAGCCGTTCTTGATATGAAGGAAGATTTGAAAAACGCTTTTATGTAAAGGAATGTAAGTTTTAAATGAGATTCGGATTTAAAAATATACGCAGAATTTTCGGTGCGTTTGCTTTATTATGTCTTGCATTTTTCTTTTGCCCGGCAAGTCTTTCATGGGCCAATACGGCCGAAGAACATGACGAGGAGGATTTGTCTCCTTACGAGGACTTCAGACACGATGGCAAGAAGAAGTCGGCAATTTTGACTGTTGAGGGAAACGTTGATAAACCCAGACATTTTCATAATATTGCAACGCAGTATAACGACTATACTAAATGGTGTTACGTATATTACGGCTCTTATCCGCAGAGCGAAGTGACGGATGAGAGCATTATCGATGATATCGACTATGAACTTTCGATGGCAGGCCGCAAAAAGGGTGACATTACCGTTAGCGGCAAGAAGTATCGTAAGATTGACAGGTCTGATGTTACGGATGCTTCCAAGTGGGGCACAAATACATACAGATATTTTGTATTTGAGCCTATTAAGTGGAGAGTTATTTCGCTTGATAAGGAAAGCGTTTTACTTATGGCAGACAAGGGGCTTGACTGTCAGCCTTTCAACATTACAAAGGCGAACATCGATTGGAGCAATTCGACCGTCAGAAGCTGGTTAAACGGATACGATGATGATGACAACCATGACGGCGTGGATTATTCAAAAAGCGGCAGATCATTCATGTCCAATGCTTTCAGTAAGCAGGAATACATGACTTTACAGACCTGTAATGTAAAGACATACGCCGAAAAGAAGTATAAAACTCCCGGTTGCAAGGCTACGCATGACAAGGTGTTTTTACTTGCAACGGAAAATGTTATCAACAAAAAGTTCGGTTTCTGCAAGGACGGAAGCTGCCATTCGGCAACCAGACAGTTGGAAGCTACGGATTATTGCAAAGCCATGGGTGCAGCCGCCAGCAGACCGACCAAGGAAAACAATTTTAACGCGACCATAGACTGGTGGCTTCGTTCGCCCGGTTCGGGTGCGGGCCCTGCCAATACGGTTGATGACGGTGGCTATTTGAAATATACCGGCGAATGGACCAAGAACAATTTAAGAGCCGTAGTTCCCGGAATCCGAGTTAATTACTCCCTTCTTGTATCAATGGGTGAATATGACACTACCTATACTTCGGGTAAGATTCGACCCGAAATCAGAATATACAACAGCAAGAAGAAGCTTATTAAAAGTTCGGCTTTCAAGCTTGTTTATTCGGCCAATAAGAAAGTCGGAAAAGCTTCGGTAAAGATTGTAATGAAGGGAAGGTACAAAAAGTTCGGTAAGATCAGAATGGCCTTTACGGTTAAGCCTCCGGTGTTTGACATATCAAGGGCTGTTTCTTACGACGACATTTTGGATATAGACCTTATGAAGAGAGACTGCACATATCCGGATATTTCCGGTATTCAGGTAGCAATGTCCCGGAATGCGGTTTTCGGAAATGCAAATGTATCCTACATTGACATCTGGTACAACGATACGGATACAATTACCGTCGAAGATTTCCCTGCAGGCTACAAGTACGTTAAAATCAGAACTTTCGTAAGCAATAAACAGGATAAGCGTTTTTATTCAAAGTGGTCGGATTCCAAGCGTATAACCCGTATGGAATAATTTCATTTCATATAAAGACTTATTAAAGAAGACAGGCATGTGTAAATGCCAAAGGAGCGAGAATGGAAAGATACAAGGAAGAGTTTATTGAATTTATGGTGAAGTCGGACGTTCTTAAGTTCGGAGATTTCACATTAAAGAGCGGCACAAAGTCTCCGTTTTTTATGAATGCGGGCGCATATGTAACCGGCGAGCAGCTTATGAAGCTTGGCGAATATTATGCAAAGGCTGTTTATGATAAGTATGGTACCGATTTTGATGTTATTTTCGGACCCGCATATAAGGGTATTCCGATTTCCGTTGCTACGGTTATCGCTTTTTCAAATCTTTACGGAAAACAGATTCGTTACTGCTCGAACCGCAAGGAAGAGAAGGATCACGGTGATGTAGGTATTCTTCTCGGCTCGAAGCTTAAGGACGGGGACAGAGTAGTTATCGTAGAGGACGTTACGACATCCGGAAAATCAATCGAGGAAACTTTCCCTATTATTACGGGTTGCGCAGACATAAAGATTGTCGGACTTATGGTTTCTTTAAACAGAGAAGAGCGCGGTAAGGGCGACAAGTGTGCACTTGACGAGATCAAAGAGCTTTACGGATTCGAGACGGGCGCAATCGTTACCATGTCCGAGGTAAAGGAATATCTTTACAACAGAGAGGTTGACGGACGTGTTGTAATTGACGACGAAATTTTGGGTCGCATGAACAAATATTTTGAAGAGTACGGTGTCAAATAATATATGAAGAAGAGTACAAGGGCATACATTTATACCAACAAGAAACATTCGGCCAAAGGTATTTTCGCCACTTCACTCGGAGTAATTGTTATGATTACCCTTATTGTGATGGTCGTGATTTCCTATAAATCGGGTGGAAATCCGCCGGTGAATTTCGGAGCTACGGCACTTTTGTGCACGCTCTTTTCGATTGTCGGCCTTGTGGTGGGAATTGCGGGCAGATACGATGTCGAAAGATTCATGCTTTTCCCCGTGTTGGCAATATGCCTCAACTCCGCTGATATTCTTTTTATAAGCACGATTTTATATGCCGGTGCAATGTGGGCGTAACGATTATTAAAACGGATAAAAAACGTTGATGAATCAGGTTATATTTGGTTAATGTATATATTGTTATTCACTGCTTTACTACAGTAAAATATTTTCTGACAATAAAATATACAGGGTATTTACCCGACGAACGGAGGATCATATGCCACAGGTATCTATAGTTATGGGAAGTGATTCGGATATGCCGGTTATGAGCAAGGCTGCCGATATACTTGACAAAATGGGCGTTTCTTATGAAATGAACATTATTTCGGCTCACAGAGAGCCCGATGTATTCTTTGAATATGCAAAGACCAGCAAGGACAGAGGTATAAAGGTTATTATCGCAGGTGCAGGTATGGCTGCTCATCTTCCGGGTATGTGCGCTGCCATTTTCCCTCTTCCCGTTATCGGTATACCGATGCATACCACAAGTCTTGGGGGAAAAGATTCTCTTTATTCTATCGTTCAGATGCCTTCGGGCATTCCGGTTGCCACAGTTGCCATTAACGGTGGTGCCAACGCAGGAATTCTTGCCTGCAAGATGCTTGCAATCACAGATGATGCATTACTTAAGAAACTTGAAGATTACAGTGCCGAACTTAAAGAGAGCGTCGTAGCGAAGGATGCCCGTCTTAAAGAAGTCGGATATAAAAATTATTAAGAGAGGTGCCGTTATGGATTATAAGAAAGCCGGAGTTGATATTGAAGCAGGATATAAGTCAGTCGAACTTATGAAAGAGCACGTTAAGAAAACATTTCGTCCCGAAGTTTTGGGCGGAATCGGTGGATTTTCAGGTGCCTTTTCACTTGATAAAATAAAAGGTATGGAAAAGCCCATTCTTCTTTCAGGAACGGACGGATGCGGTACCAAAGTTAAGCTTGCTTTTGTTATGGACAAGCATGACACTATCGGAATCGACTGCGTTGCAATGTGCGTTAACGACGTAGCATGCGCAGGCGGTGAGCCTTTGTTTTTCCTTGATTACATCGCATGCGGCAAGAACGAGCCCGAAAAGATTGCTACAATCGTTAAGGGCGTTGCTGACGGATGTCTTCAGGCGGGAGCTGCTCTTGTAGGCGGCGAAACAGCCGAACATCCCGGTCTCATGGAGGAGGAAGAATATGACCTTGCGGGATTTGCCGTAGGTGTTGTTGATGAGAAAGATCTTATTACCGGAGCTGACATCAAGCCCGGCGATACACTTGTTGCAATCGCTTCATCAGGCGTACACAGCAACGGTTTTTCACTTGTAAGAAAAGTATTTGATATTACCAAGGAAAGCCTTAATACATATTACGAAGAGCTCGGAACAACTCTTGGCGAAGCATTGCTTGCTCCCACAAGAATTTATGTCAAAGCTCTTAAGGCAGTTAAAGATTCGGGAATCAGGGTTAAAGGATGCAGCCACATTACAGGCGGCGGTTTCTACGAAAATATTCCCCGTATGCTTCCCGACGGCATTCGCGCTGTGACAAGAAAAGATTCTTACGAAATACCCGCTATTTTCAACATGCTCAAAAAGACCGGAGATATTTCCGAAGAGATGATGTATAACACCTTCAACATGGGTGTCGGAATGATCCTTGCGGTTGATCCCAAGGATGCGGATGCTACCGTTGATGCATTAAAGAGCAGCGGCGAAAAGGCATTTATCATCGGTGAAACAGTTGCCGGTGAAAAGGGTGTTGACATAGTCTGAGAATGTGAGGAAACATAAATGTTGAGAATTGCCGTTTGCGTATCGGGCGGGGGAACAAATCTCCAGGCCATATATGATGCAATGGATTCGGGCATTATAAAGGATGCCTCTATTGTAAGAGTTATCAGTAATAATGCGGGCGCATATGCACTTACCCGTGCAAAGGAGCACGGAAGCGATGCAATTTGCGTATCCCCCAAGAGCTTTGAAAACAGAGACCTTTTTAACGAGGCACTTTTAAATGCATTAAAGGAATGCAACCCCGATTTGGTGGTTCTCGCGGGATTTTTGGTAAACGTTCCCGAATGCGTAATCAAGGCATTTGAAAACAGGATAATAAATATTCATCCTTCGCTCATTCCTTCTTTTTGCGGAAAAGGCTATTATGGACTTAAGGTGCATGAGGCCGTTTTGCAAAGAGGCGTAAAGGTTACCGGCGCCACCGTACACTTTGTGGATACGGGAATCGATACCGGTAAGATCCTTGCCCAGAAGCCCGTATCGGTTGAGCCGGATGATACTTCCGAAATACTTCAGAAGCGCGTTATGCAGCAGGCAGAATGGATTATCCTGCCCGGCATCATTTCTGACATTGCTTCGGGCAAAATAAAAATTGGTTAACATAACATATTGAGAATAGGAGAAAAATTCATGAAGGTTCTTATTATCGGAAGCGGTGGACGCGAGCATGCTATTGCTACCGCTGTTTCAAAGAGTAAACGTGTAGATGAAATTTTCTGTGCTCCGGGAAATGCAGGTATTGCAAAACTTGCGAAGCTTGTTCCCATTAAGGTTATGGAATTTGATGCACTGGCAGATTTCGCCGAACAGGAAAAAATCGATTTGACTATCGTAGGTCCCGACGATCCGTTGGTCGGCGGTATTGTGGATGTATTTGAGAAGCGCGGTTTAAGAGTTTTCGGACCTCGCAAAAATGCGGCCATTCTTGAAGGAAGCAAGGCTTTCTCCAAGGACCTTATGAAGAAGTACAATATTCCCACCGCAGCTTATGAGACATTTGACAATGCAGAAGATGCTTTGAAATATTTGGAGACGGCACCCATGCCCATCGTTTTAAAGGCTGACGGACTTGCTCTCGGAAAAGGCGTATTAATCTGCAACAACCTTTCGGAAGCCAAGGATGGCGTTAAGGAAATAATGACCGACAAGAAGTTCGGAAATGCGGGCAATAAGCTTGTTATTGAAGAATTCATGACAGGAAGGGAAGTTTCGGTTCTTTCTTTTGTCGACGGAAATACAATAAAGACAATGTCTTCGGCACAGGACCATAAGCGCGCCAAGGACAACGACGAAGGTCTCAACACCGGAGGAATGGGTAACTTTTCTCCCAGTCCTTTCTATACCAAGGAAGTTGATGATTTCTGCAAACAGTATATTTTCCAGCCTACCGTAGATGCCATGAAGGCTGAGGGACGTGAGTTCAAGGGAGTAATTTTCTTTGGCCTTATGCTTACAGAGAAGGGCCCGAGAGTATTGGAATACAATGCAAGATTCGGAGATCCGGAAGCTCAGGTAGTTTTAACCAGGCTCGAAAGTGATATAATAGATGTAATGGAAAGCTGTATAGACGGAACACTTGACAAGACGGAGCTTGTTTTCACCGACAATGCGGCAGTTTGCGTAGTTCTTGCAAGTGACGGTTATCCGCTTTCTTACGAAAAGGGCTTTGAAATTACGGGCCTTGATAAATTTGACGGCAAGGAGGATTACTATTGCTTCCATGCCGGAACAGCCTTCAAAGACGATAAGGTTGTCACGAACGGTGGACGTGTTTTAGGTGTAACGGCTACGGCTCCCACGTTAAAGGAGGCTCGTGCCAAGGCGTACGAAGCTACTGAATGGGTTGACTTCGCCAACAAGTACATGAGACATGATATCGGAAAAGCGATTGACCAGGCTTAATTGAGGAAGGTATATAAGGAGGTATTATGAAGAAATCTTTACGAATAGCGTTTATGGCGATTTGCATGTTTGCGGTGTTTGCCATGAATTCATTGACCGCACATGCGGACGGTAAAGTAACTGTTATTGTGGACAGCGTTTATATTCGTGCGTCGGCATCCGTTTCATCGGACATTATGAGCGGTGCTTTAAAGGGCGACGTATTGGAAGTATTGGGAACCAAGACCGATGATGACGGATATACATGGTATAACGTAGTAGATTCATTGGGAATTAAAGGTTACGTAAGAGGCGATCTTGTAAGTATGGCCGGTGACTCACCCAAGGAGGAAGAGCCTAAATCAGACCCTGCGGAAACACCCGCCGAGACACCTAAGCAGCCCGAAGCGTTGAGCGAAACAGTTGATGCGGAGCCCATTCTTGCTACGGTATCGGGTGATGTTAATGTAAGAAAGGGTCCTTCAACCACTACCGATCTGATAGCTCAGGTTAAGGACGGAACAATAGTAAACGTAGACGGTTTTGCCAACGGAAGCGACGGAGTATGGTACAGACTTACTTATACCACAAGCTCTGATGAGGTCAGCGGATATATCCGTTCCGATTTTATTAAGCTTTCCGGAGAACTTCAGGAGAAACAGCCGGAACCGGAACCCGAACCCGAGCCCGAACCCGAGCCGGAACCGGAACCCGAACCGGAGAAGGTTTTCAAGGATTATGAAGTGGTTTACGAACTCGATGGAAACGGAGATCCCATCTGGTTTTTAAATGATTATATCGAAGGCACCAAGACTGAAATAGCTGTTTTCAAGGGCTATAAGGACGAAATGGACAAGCAGAAGAAGGAATTCGAGCAGAAACTCAAGAAGAGAACCGTGCCGATTTTCATTTTGGCTATTATCCTTGCACTTGTTCTCGGTGCAGGTGCTTACATCTTTATAAGAGAAAGAGATTCCGAAGATGTCGGATTTATGAATTCACCCGTTCTTCCGATGAATAGGAAGAATCAGCCTACTCAATTATTAAAGAACAGACCCGTAAAGGGCGGTTCCGATTTTAAGGTTCAGACCATCTCAAGAGAAATCAAGAGCCAGCCTGCAGCCGAGACCAATGCTGAAGCCGAAGATACGGTTTCAAGAGCACAGGTTAAGAAGGTTCCCAAGGGAAAACTTCCCGAAGGATACATTCAACTTTCGGACGGACGCGTTCAGGCACCCGACGGTTCAATAAGAAAGATTGTTTACGGTTCATCACTTCCCGACGGTTCAATCAGACTTGCCGACGGCCGTATAAGAAAGCCCGACGGAACAATCATTCCCGCACCCGGCACGGAAGCTTCAAGCCAGCAGGCAGCTTTTGCTCCCACCGTAAGAACCGGCGCTTCTTCACAGTCTGTAAGGGATGTACGTATTCAAAGACCTTCGGACGATGACGATATGGAATATAATTTTTTAAACATGGACAGCAGAAAAACTGATGATTGATGAATAGGGGACAGCAAAAGTGAGTTTACCTTATACTGAATCGGCCGCAAATGCTTTAAAAATCGCGGCACAGTTATCATCCAAACTGAAACACAACTACATTGGCTCGGAACACATTCTTTACGGTCTTTTGACAGAGGGAAAAGGTGTTGCGGCCAATGTGCTTACATCGCAAAGCGTTGCTGCGGATGTTTTGGTTGAACTGATTAAAGATATTACAATAAACGGAAACGGAACTCTTGTTAAGGAAAGAAGCGGATATACGCCCAAGACGGAGAGAATACTTGAAAGTGCCGAGGAATTGGCACTTTCATTTAAAAATGCCGAAATCGGTACGGAGCATATTCTTCTTGCAATTCTTAAAGAGGGAACCAGCACCGCATTTCAGATTATTATTACGCTTCGCAAGAATCCCATCGAAATGTATTCGCAGATTCTTGTGCTCATGGGTCTTTCAACCAATGAGATTAAAGAGCAAATAAAGATTTTCCGTAAGAAGAAGGAAAAAGAAAACAAGGGCTTTTTGGAGCGCTTTTCCAAGGATTTGACGTTGATGGCTTCGGAGGGAAAACTCGATCCCGTTATCGGCAGGGAGGATGAGATTACGAGAGTAATTCAGATTCTTTCGCGCCGTACCAAGAACAATCCCTGTCTTGTCGGCGAGCCCGGCGTAGGAAAGACGGCCATTGTTGAAGCACTTGCCTTAAGAATCGCAAGCGGAAACGTTCCGGAAACAGTTAAAGGAAAGTCCGTTCTTTCGCTTGATCTTTCGGGAATGGTAGCCGGTACCAAGTACAGAGGCGAGTTTGAAGAGAGAATGAAAAGACTCATCGAAGAGGTTGAAAATGCCGGCGATGTTGTTCTTTTTCTTGATGAAATACATACACTTATCGGAGCGGGCGGTTCGGAAGGCTCTATCGATGCTTCCAACATGCTTAAGCCTGCGCTTGCAAGAGGCACGATTCAATTAATCGGTGCCACAACGATGGGTGAATATAGAAAATACGTTGAGAAGGATGCCGCGCTTGAAAGACGTTTCCAGCCTATTGATGTCAGTGAGCCGACTGCCGAAGAGGCTATTCGCATTCTTAACGGAATTAAAGGAAATTACGAGGAGCATCACAAGGTAAGATATACCGATGAGGCAATTACGGCATGCGTAAAGCTTTCCGAAAGATACATTAACGACCGCTTCCTTCCCGATAAGGCTATTGACTTAATGGATGAGGCGGGAGCTCTCGTTAAGCTCGGCAAGCCCGAAAAGCCTGATGTTTCCGTTAAACTTAAAGAAGAAATACAGGAACTGGACGAGAAGATTTCGACAGCATTGCAAATTGAAGCTTTTGCCGAAGCGGTTGGATATCGTCGCAAGCAGGAAGAACTTATCAAAAAGCTTACCAAGCTTAAAAACAGAAAGCAGTCTTCAAACAATACGGATTATCAGAAGGTTACCGAGGATACCATAGCCGAGGTTGTTTCGTTATGGACAAAGGTTCCGGTAAAGCGTCTTGCCCAGAAGGAAAGCGACAGACTCCTTAAGCTTGAGGATACGCTTCATAAGCGCGTTATCGGACAGAATGAAGCCGTAACGGCTGTTTCGAAAGCAATGAGAAGACAGCGTGTAGGCTTACAGGATCCCAACAGACCTTTAGGTTCGTTTTTGTTTTTGGGACCTACGGGTGTCGGTAAGACAGAGCTTTCAAAAGCACTTGCCGAGGCAATGTTCGGTTCACAGGATGCTATCGTTCGTGTCGATATGTCCGAATATATGGAAAGCCATTCGGTTTCAAAGCTTATAGGTTCACCTCCCGGATATGTCGGATTCGAAGACGGCGGACAGCTTTCGGATAAGATCAGGAGAAATCCTTATTCGGTAGTGCTTTTCGATGAAATCGAGAAGGCGCATCCCGATGTATTTAATATTCTTCTCCAGGTTCTCGATGATGGACACATCACCGATTCAAAGGGAAGAAAGGTTAATTTCAAAAATACGATTATCATTATGACAAGTAATGCCGGAGCTCAGCGTATCGTTGATCCCAAGAATCTTGGTTTCTCGGCCAAAAGCGATGAGAAGAAGGATTACGAGAGCATGAAGACCAATGTTATGGATGAGGTTAAGCGTTCGTTTAAGCCTGAGTTCATTAACAGAATAGACGAGATAATTGTATTTCATGCACTTAATAACAAAGACATGCAGGATATTTGCACACTTTTGTGTTCAAATCTTGTTAAACGCTGCAAGCAGCAGATGGATATTAAGCTTACCGTTTCCAAGGAACTTAAAGAGTTTATCGTTAAGAAGTATTCGGATGCGAAGATGGGTGCCCGCCCGATCAAAAGAGCAATACTTAATGTTATTGAAGATGCTCTTGCCGAGGCAATTCTTCGAAAAGAGGTATGTCCCGGTGACAAGGTGGTTGCCAAGCTTAAAGATGAGAAGGCAGTTTTTTGTAAGCAGGGTAAAACGGAAAAATAACCCTGTGCTGAGCTTCGGAGTATGCGGAGCAGAATAGAGGTATATGGGCAAGAAATCTACGGTTTTCTTTTGCAGAAGCTGCGGATACGAGTCATCCAAGTGGATGGGGCAGTGTCCGGGTTGCCGCGAATGGAATACATTTGATGAAGAGCCGATTGAAAAGAAGGCAAACGGGTCTTTAAGGAGAACAACCGAAGGCACAAAACCGGTTTACATAAAAGATGTAACGGCGGATGTAAGCAAGCGTTATTCCGGGGGGAGCGCAGAACTCGACAGAGTCTTGGGCGGTGGAATTGTCGCAGGTTCACTTGTGCTTATAGGCGGTGATCCGGGAATAGGAAAGTCTACATTACTTTTACAGGTTACGAGAGATTTGGCGAAAGACGGAAAGAAGGTTTTGTATGTTTCCGGAGAGGAGTCGCTAAATCAGATAAAGATGCGTGCGGACCGTCTCGGAAATGATTACGGGAATATGCTTCTTTTTTGCGAGACCAATTTGGATGATATTGAAAGCGCCATTTTGGAGTCAAAGCCGGACATGGTAGTAATCGATTCGATTCAGACCATGTACAGGGAAGATGTTTCTTCGGCACCGGGAAGTGTTTCGCAGGTTCGCGAAGCCACAAATCTGTTGATGCAGATTGCCAAAAGCAATGAAATTACGATATTTATTGTAGGTCATGTCACCAAGGAAGGTGCTGTTGCGGGCCCCAAGGTTTTGGAGCACATGGTAGATACGGTGCTTTATTTTGAAGGTGACAGGTACGGAAGTTACCGCATCTTAAGAAGCGTTAAGAACCGTTTCGGTTCCACCAATGAAATAGGCGTGTTTGAGATGCGAAGCGACGGTCTTCGCGAGGTCATTAATCCTTCGGAGTTTATGCTTAACGGCAGAGCCAAGGATGCAAGCGGTTCGGTAGTTACTTGTGCGATGGAAGGAACCCGTCCCATTATGGTGGAGATTCAGGCACTTGTGACCAAGTCAAGCTTCGGCCTTCCCAGACGTCAGGCAACCGGAATGGATTTTAACAGAGTAAACCTTCTGATGGCCGTTATCGAAAAGAGAGCAGGCCTTCAGATAGGAGATCAGGATGCTTACGTAAATATCGCGGGCGGACTTAAGATTTCGGAACCTTCACTCGATCTTGCAACTGTTTGCGCGGTTATATCAAGCTACCGCAATAAGGCAGTCAACCCCGGTACGGTTGTATTCGGTGAAGTCGGCCTTTCCGGAGAAGTACGTGCGGTTTCAATGTGCGAGCAAAGAGTTCTTGAAGCCAAGAAGCTCGGCTTTACAACATGCCTGATTCCCAAGGCAAACATTGACGACAGCGTATCGAAGATAAAAGGCATTGAGATAATCGGTGTCGAAAATGTAAATGATATGAAAAATTTTGTTTTTAAATAAAAAGATTGAGCCCTTCGGGACCGTGTCATTAATCGGAAAAAGATATTAATGACTGTTCCCAAAGGGCTCAATTTATTTAAAGATAAATATTACTTTCCCGTATTGTGCTTGATGGCAGCTTCCATGGCAGGTACAAACTCTTTTACATCGGCATATCCGTATGTAGGTGTGCAGTAGAGCATGTTTTCATTGTCGAAAGGAATGAAATATGCATATTGCGATGTTATGTTAACCGACGAGTAAACCCCTTGTGCGATAACTTCGTTTCCGGAACCGTCACAGTTCATGCGCTTAAGGCATGCATCGCTTGAAGAACTCTTCTGATAGTAAATTATGTTGTCGTAAAGGTTGAAGTAATCAACGCGGTCTTTGGTAAGGATTTCAATCGTGTTGTCGGCAATGGAGTAACGGCAGATACGGTAGTTGCCCTGAACATCCATGTAATAAACGTAGCCGCCGCTGTAAATGGGATTCCAAATATCACCTTCCCAGATTACTACATTTTCACCGCTTGCAACGTTATATGCGTAAAGGAAATGGTCCTTGTACATTCCGTTGTAATAAAAGTTACCGTTATCGTAGCATGCGGGATTAATCATGAAATCCAGAAGCTCGGTGCTTTGCTTGGTACGGCGGTCGATAACGGCGAAGGTTGTTCCTTCCTTGACACGATAGTGCTGATAGTAAACCTTGTTTCCGACAAGGAGCATGTTCTGGGAAACGTCCTTGGTAAGCGCTCTTAACTTCTTGCCGTTTTTGGTAATTTCGTACATGGCGGGCTTGGATACGAGTCCTCCGAGACCGGATGTAGTCTTGGCGGTCTTGCCGTAGAAGAAAACATAGTCACCGCCTGCATTTATGAACTTGACGGATAAATCGTTCAGACACTTTAAATCGGTGCCGTCGGGATTCATGGAATATAAAGCATAGCTGTCATAAGGATTGGCAAAATAAACAACTCCGTCGGACTCACAGAAAAGCCCGCTGTTGTTTAAGTTTCCGGCCGTGTTGCCCACGACATTCTCGTCTATGATTCCCAGCCTGCTTGAAAGTATTGAATAAATAACCGCGATTGCCATTAACGCCACGGCTATACCGATTGCCAAAATGTTACGTGCAGTTTTAGACATAAACAATATCTCCGAATAAATAAAATTATATAGTAAGTATATATCTTTTACTTACTTGCTATCAAGTTACAATTAGAGTATAGTAGTGAAAAATAAAAACGAGGCGGAGCAGTAACAATGAGAGATCGTGAACTGATTGTTTACAAGAATTTTGAAAACGGTGAGATACTCGAAAAAATGGTGTATCTTATGGAGAACTATAAAAACGGGGAAGTTAATAAAGAAAAGCTTCAGTCAATGTTTTACGACTGCTTCCACGAGCTTTTGGAGCTTGCCGGCAAATACGGCTTTTACGGTAATTTGTGGCATTGCTATTTATCGAATCTTTTGGTAAATAACGAAAACAGTTATTCAATGGCTACGGAAATCGTGGGTGAGGTTGAAGGCTCCATTAACGACGCTGTTTTGCACGACATTGTTATCTTAAAGGAATTATACGATTACGATTTTTCGGATATGGTAAAAAGTCTCGGAATTTCAGACTTTTTCCTTTGCGAAAACTATACGGCCTCCAAGCGCGAGAGCAAGATGTACAACACGCGTATTTGCAAGCGTATTGTTGAGCTCGCCGACAGATTCAACGAAAACAATACTCCGGAGGAGATGAAGGCAACACTTACCGAGTTTTATCGCGATTACGGAGTAGGACGATTTGGTTTACATAAAGCGTTCAGAATCACTCACAAGGATGACGGTGCACAGATAATTCCCATCACGAACATCGCACATGTCAATCTCGACGACCTCGTAGGCTATGAGACGGCCAAACAAAAATTAATCGATAATACCGAAGCTTTCGTTGAGGGAAGACCTGCCAACAACTGCCTTTTGTTCGGCGATGCCGGAACGGGCAAAAGCTCGAGCATCAAGGCCATTGCCAACAAATATTATGAGCAGGGACTTAGAATCATTGAAGTTTACAAGCATCAGTTCATTGATTTGAACGATGTTATTTCGCAGATAAAGAACAGAAATTACAAGTTCATTCTTTACATGGATGACTTAAGCTTCGAGGAGTTTGAAATAGAGTACAAGTATCTTAAGGCGGTTATCGAAGGTGGCCTTGAGAAACGCCCGAAAAACGTATTAATCTACGCTACTTCCAACAGAAGACACCTGATTAATGAGAAGTTTTCCGAAAGAGGCGCCAAGGAAGACGAAATCCATTTTGGCGACACAATGCAGGAAAAACTTTCACTTGTGGACCGCTTCGGTGTAACAATCTATTTCGGCGCACCCGATAAAAAGCAGTTCAACAACATAGTGCTTGAACTTGCAAAGCGTGAAGGCATTAATATTCCCGATGACAAGCTTATGCTTCTTGCCAACCAGTGGGAGCTTTCACATAACGGTCGAAGCGGCAGAAGTGCAAGACAGTTTATCCAGTATCTTCAGGGTACAAGCAATATTTCCAAATAAATTCGGCGAGGGATAATGACATGATTATTCTTGCATCGGGTTCTCCAAGAAGGCGGGAACTTTTATCTTCCATTACGGAAGACTTCATTATAATAAAAGCGAAAAAAGATGAAATCGTTACAAAAAGCGTTCCGCACGAAATAGTGGAGGAACTTTCGAAACAAAAGGCTTCGGAAGTTTGGGAACGTTGCGTTGACGACGGGACCGTAAGCGAGGACGACGTTCTTCTCATAGCAGCAGATACACTTGTGTTTCTGGGTGACAAGAGGATGGGCAAGCCCAAGGATGAAGACGATGCCATCGCGATGCTTTCAAAACTTTCCGGCAGGACGCATGAAGTGTATACGGGCGTAACGCTTTTCTTCGGCAATAAAGAACACAAGAAGGAAAAGACATTTTACAGTGTTACGAAGGTTAAGTTTTGTGAACTTACGGATGGCGAAATAAAAGAATACGTTGCCGGCAAAGAACCGATGGACAAGGCCGGTGCGTATGCAATTCAGGGCGGCTTCGGAAAGTATATAGAGGGTATCGAAGGCGAATACTATAATGTCGTAGGTCTTCCGATAGCTTCTCTTTACAAAGAAATGAAATTGATTGGCTATTTTGACGAAAAGTAAAAAATGCGTTATTTTTTGTTGCGCGGTTATTTTTATTTTGTTATGTTAATTAAAAAGTATATCCATGGAGGATGAAGTTTTGCAGAAAGAGTACAGAAACGTTCTTGCGGAATACGGTATTTCCGGGGAAGCTATCGATAAGAAGCTTAAAGAAATTGTTGATGAGTATTTCAGAAGTGAAGATAAAGTTTATTTCCCGGTCGGCGATGACATGGGATACATTATGGATACGGGAAATTATGATGCACGTACGGAAGGCATGAGCTACGGCATGATGATTTGTGTCCAGCTTGATATGAAAGAAGAATTTGACCGCATTTGGAAATGGGCCAAGACTTACATGTATATGGACAAAGGTCCCAATGAAGGCTATTTTGCATGGTCGTGCGCAACGGACGGCAAGAAGAATGCTTACGGTCCGGCACCCGACGGAGAAGAGTATTTCGCCATGGCGCTTTTCTTTGCTTCGCACAGATGGGGCGACGGTGAAGGCGTTTTCAATTATTCGAAGGAAGCAAGAAGCATTCTTAAGGCAATGATTTCAAAGGGAAGCAACGGAAGAGACGGTGAGCCGATGTTTAACCGTGACAATTATCAGATCCTTTTCGTGCCCGGTTCGTCTTTTACCGATCCTTCATATCATCTTCCTCACTTTTATGAATTGTTTTCAAAGTGGGCCGATGAAGAAGACAGAGAATTTTTCAAAAAGGCTGTTAAGGCAAGCCGCGAATATCTTGTAAAGGCCTGCGATCCCGTGACCGGGTTTTCTTCCGAGTACGCAGAGTTTGACGGAAGACCGTTACAGACGAAGCTTAAGTGGACCAATGACAGGCATGACTGGTTCTATTCGGATTCATACAGAACCGTTGCAAATATTGCGCTGGATTTCTCATGGTTCGGCGTTGACGAAGGTCAGGTTGCAGCCTGCAAAAACATTCAGAAGTTTTTGATTGATGATTACAAGGCAGGTTCTTTTTCCATTTACGAAGTGGACGGAACGGTTGCAAAGAAGGGTGAAGCACTTCATCCCGTTGCAATTTTGGCAACATGTGCGGAAGCTTCGCTTGCATTGGAAGCAAACGACCTTTCGAAGGAATGGGTTATTTCATTTTTTAACACTCCGCTTCGAAAAGGCGAGAGAAGATATTATGATAATTGCCTTTACCTTTTTGCATTCCTTGCACTTAGCGGCAATTACAGAATCTGGTAAATAATAAGTGAACATCATTTGAAGCAGTGTCTTTGCGGCACTGCTTTTTCTTTTGCACGATTTCGCATTATTTGACAATATTTTCGGCAATCATTAGGAAGAAAAAAGAAAAGAACATCTATAGAATATAGGTATATTGGACACAGTGTAATTATGTGTGTCGGGAAAGGTATTTTTAATATGAGCGAGAAGGTTATGGGACCTAAAGCTCCCAAAGATCCCAGCAAGAAACAGCAGGCATTTTATGTAATGCGTTATAAAGAGGTATGCGGTTCACCGCTTCCTGACGGCAAGGGAACTACATTTATCTACGAAGACGGCGGAAGACTTATTAACAGCGCCAAGCTTGTAGGTAATATTGAGGATGAAGAAATTTTAAAGTTTCTTGAGACTACCGAAGGCTTCAGAAAGCTTGTTCACAGCATCGGTGTAACGGTAGAAACCGACAATCCCGATGAGGTTGTAAATTTTGCATTCCAGCATTACGGAAAGACGGACCCTTATGTAACGGGTACCACATTAAATCTTCCGGTTAAGGCTGACGGAATGGAAAGCCTTTTGATTCTTGATGAGTGCACATGGTCGGACGATGATAAATGTCCCGGACAGATTCGTTTTGAATTTGACAAGGCCGGAACAATGGCCAAGGTTGCCGTTAAGTTTTACTTAAATGACGGCTTCACGGCTCCTACTGTTGAAGATGACAAGGAAGTTGATTTTGATTCCGACGAATATAAAAAGCTTATTGATAAATCATTACTTAATGTAGGTAACAACGTTCGTATTAAGCGTGCTATCGACAAGGCAAGAAAGGGCGAGGAAGTTACTCTTGCATTTATCGGAGGCTCCATTACACAGGGAGCGGGTGCGGTTCCGATTAATACGAAATGCTATACAAGAAAAATATACGAAGGCTTCTGCAAGCTTGCGGGAGTAAAGCCCGATGAGAACGTTCATTATATTAAAGCAGGTATCGGAGGAACTCCTTCGGAGCTTGGAATGATTCGTTACGACAACGATATTCTTCAAAACGGCAAGGTTAAGCCCGATGTGGTATTGGTTGAGTTTGCCGTTAATGATGCCGGCGATGAGACAGAGGGCAGATGTTATGATTCTTTGGTAAGAAAGATTTTCGAATCTGAAAATGAGCCTGCGGTTATCCTTCTTTTTGCGGTATTCCAGGATGGATTCAATCTTCAGGAAAGACTTGCTCCCGTCGGAGCGGCATACAATGTTCCGATGGTAAGCACCAAGGATTGCGTATACGAGCAGTTTTATCTTAAACCCGATAACGGAAGAGTGGTTTCGAAGAGTCAATATTTCTACGACTGCTTCCATCCCACCAACATCGGACATACGGTTATGGCCGACGGCGTATTGAGACTTATGGAAGTTATGGACAAGGCTCCTTACGATGAATTGCCGGTTCCGCTTTCTAAGATAAAGGCACCCATCGGAGGAGAATTTGAAGATGTTCATTTCTTCGACAGGGCATACAATGAGGCCGGTGCAGTTATTAAGGAAGGCTCATTTACCGAAAAGGACAGCGACGTTCAGGGTGTGGAAAGAGATATGAACACCACTCAGACGCCTACGTTCCCCAACAATTGGCTTTATGATGCCAAAAAGGACGGTAAGGCTGAACCGTTCGAGCTTGATATTACGGCAAAGTCCCTTCTTATTGTATATAAGGACAGCGCTTCGGCTTCTTTTGGCACAGCGGAAGTATTTGTTGACGGAGAGAAGAAGTTGACGATTGATCCGCACATTGTCGGCTGGACACATGCCAATCCGTTCATTGTGTTCGAAAGCGACAAGGCGGCAGCTCATCACGTGACGGTTTCGATGAAGCCCGGCGATGAGGACAAGAATTTTACTATTCTCGGTTTTGGTTACGTTAAATAAACCGATTTGTTTTTGAGGTTACTAAAGTGATAGACAAGGAAATAAACCCGATTACAAGAGCAGATTTTCCGGACCCCGATGTTATCAGGGTCGAGGATACATATTACATGATCAGCACCACCATGCATTTTATGCCCGGCGGTGTTATTCTGCGTTCTTACGATCTTGTAAATTGGGAAATTGCGGCTCACATTTTTGATAAATTGGATGATACTCCGGCTGAAAGACTTGAACTTGAACAGTCCAATTATGCCGGCGGTATGTGGGCGGCTTCGCTTCGCTACCATAACGGTACGTTCTACGCAGCATTCGTAAGCCACTTTGCAGAGAAGACTTACCTTTTTACGGCGAAAAATGTTACCGACACATGGGAAAAGCGCGAGATTAAAGGTTATTATCACGATAATTCGATTCTATTCGACGATGACGGAAGAGTATTTATCGTGTGGGGCAACAGGGAGATAAAGCTTTTGGAGCTTGAACCTGATTTAAGCGGCCCCAAGGAGGGCGGTATTTCGAAGACTTTGCTTGTTGACAAGAGCGAGGGATTGGGATACGAAGGCTCACATTTTTACAAGATAAACGGAAAATATTATTTATTCCTTATACATTGGCCGAAGGGAAAGAGACGTACGGAAAGCTGTTTCGTGTGCGATACGGTTGACGGTGATTATGTCGGCAAGGATATTTTTGATGACGACCGCGGATATTGCAACATGGGCGTAGCTCAGGGCGGTATTGTGGACACTCCTTCCGGAAAGTGGTATGCGGTTTTGTTCCAGGACAGCGGAGCGGTCGGACGTATTCCCGTTTTGGTTCCGTTAAAGTGGGATAAGGGATTTCCGGTACTCGGCACATCCGGAAAGGTTCCCAAGCATTTTGAAGTTGCCAGTTCAAGACCTTATTACAGATATGAACCGTTATTTACATCCGACAGGTTCGAATATGATGTTTCAAAGACTTCAACTCCCAGGTTAAAAGAGCAATGGGAGTGGAATCATCAACCCGATGATTCGCTTTGGAAGATTCTTCCCGAGGGAGGGCTTAACATTACGACGGGTAAGCTTTGCGCCAACCTTTCACATGCCGTTAACACTCTTACACAGCGTACGATGTACCCAAGGTGTGAGGCTGAGGTGACGATAGACGCGTCCGACATTAAGGAAGGCGACGTTGCGGGACTTTGCATTTTGCAGGGTAAGTACGGATATCTCGGAATCACAAGACAGACGGGCGGTTACTTCCTTATTAAAGTAGTGCGTGAGGAAACCGGCAGCAGAGGAATCGGTATCGGAGGAGATTATCTTCCCGGAAAGATGGTGGAAGTCGAAAGACTGGCTTCACCGATTGTTTCGCTTTGTCTTAAAGCTTCTTTTGAAAATATGGCCGATAAGCTTGATTTCTTCTATCAAAAGGACGGCAAGTGGGTTAAAGCCGGAGACAGCCATAAGCTTGAATTCAGACTCGATCATTTCACGGGAGCAAGATTCGGATTGTTTATGTATTCCACCAAGAAGACCGGCGGAAGCGCAACATTTACGAAATTCGACTACAGATATAACGACTAAACAGTGGACAACTTAAAGGGGACGATTCTTTTGCCATACAAAGATATGGCAAAAGGATCGTCCCCTTTGAGTTAATTTCTGTGGCGTCCGGGATTACTCTTGGAACGGTACTCGCTCGGGGTAATGCCTTTCTGCTGCTTAAACAGACGATTGAAGGTTGAGATGCTCGGGAAACCTGACTGTAAAGCGACTTCCGTAATGGAGAGGTCGGGCTTTGACAAAAATTCCTCGGCGGCCTTTATGCGCCTGTAGCATAAATAATCGCAAAACGTAAAGTCGGTATATTGCTTGAACAAACGTGAAAAATGATACTTGGAAAAGCCTGCCATGTATGCAACACTTTCGAGAGTAACATCGTCCATGTAGTGGTCGTCAATATATTCAAGAATCTGGTTAAACTTCTGAACGTATTCCTTCTGCTTGTAAAGGCGGACATTGGGAAACAATTCGTCGGCATTGTTGTGGTTCTCGCCAATCTTTATAAAAAGATTTAAAAGCAAGGACTGAATAGCCAGTTCCGTATACTCACCGTTTTTAAAATATTCATTGCGAATCTGAACAAGAAGCTGATAAACATCATCGTAAATCATGGGGTAATCCTGCTTCGTAATAAGCAAGGGATGATTAAACAACGATTGAATACCCGCATATCCTTTAAGCTTACTGATGAGGCTTATGTTCATTATAAAAATAAAACGCTTTCCGACCGGCGGAGCCTGGAGTGCATGGAGTTCTCCGGGTGGGATGATGAATATTTCTCCGGGCTGGATGCGATAATTTACATCCAGAACCTGAACGTCGTAATAGTTCTCGACGGGAGTAATTATTTCCATGGCGGAATGCCAATGTGTTTCAAAATTAATAGGAAGATCGTTTAACCAAATTCGATGAGAAGTGTTGTGATAATACTGTACAAGCTCTTCTTTATCTTCGACTTTACGCAGACCTTCAAAGTCTCTGTTGACATCGTTATAGTTCTCGGCGATACGAGATTTCTGCGTTGCTGTCATAAGAAAAACGTTCCTTTCATAAATATGGCTTTATTTTATCACAAAGTGTACAAAAAAACAAAAAAATAAAATGATTTGGCAAAAAATGTTCGTCACTTTGTTCAGAAATGAGCAAACATTGAGTGAAAAATAGCACGAAATAACAAGACCGAAAAATTGCACTCGTCTATTATTTATTAGGTAGACTGATAAGAATGCCTACAAATGTATAAATGTATTTCAGATCTTCGGAGGACGATATGAAAAAATCGGTCAAAACAATCATCATCACAGCTTCAGTTCTTGCGGCATTTGTTCTTTTGTGCGTGCTGCTTTCTTTGCGTGGTGTTGAAAACTTTTCGGAAAAATATGCCGGTGTTGACCTTAATGCCGACGTAGCGGGAATGGAGCGTACCGGTACATATACCGGATATATTTACGCACATAAAGATGCTGCTATGCCTGCAGAAGATGTACCGGTAGATATTTTTAAGTATGATGTAGAGGAAGGCAATGCAGAAGTTTACAATGACTTCGAAGGTGCTGACAAGGCACTCTTTACAGATACTGAATCCAGCGTTTCATTTAAAGTTAACGTTCCCACAGCAGGTTTGTATAACGTATTTACAGAGTATTACATTCCCGAGTCTCGTGGTGTTGCGGCAGAACGCGGTCTTTATATCAACGGCGAGCTTCCTTTCGAAAGCGCCAAGGATATGACATTTACACGTATCTGGACAGATGCCGCACAGAAGAAAATTGATAACCAGGGTAACGAAATCAGACCCAGCCAGAAAGAAATCTTTGACTGGCAGACTGCTTTCTTTAAGGACGCACTCGGATATGAAACCGAGCCTTATCAGTTCTTCTTTGAGAAGGGTGAAAACACCATTACACTTTACGGTGAGAACGAGCCGATGATTTTCAAGAGCATTACGCTCAAGGCTGTTTCTTCCGAGCCTACATATGAAGAATATCTTCAGAGCATTCCCCAGGTTGCCGACAATGCAACCGCCAAGAATTTTGATCTCAAGATTCAGGGCGAAGACTCTGTATTAAGAAGTGAATCTTCACTTTACGCAAAATATGACAGATCATCACCCACAACCGAGCCCAACAGTGTAACACATACTGTACTTAACTACTCGGGCGGTGAGACATGGAGCAAGACCGGACAGTGGATTGAATGGAACTTTGATGTTCCCGAAGACGGTCTTTATAACTTTACAATCAAAGCACGTCAGAACTACTCAAGAGGTTCGGTTTCAAACCGTTCCGTTCTTATCGACGGCGAGACACCTTTTAAGGAGTTACGTGAAGTTCCTTTTGCCTATGGCAACGATTGGGAGACAAAAACTCTTTCGGACAGCGAAGGCAATCCTTACAATGTTTATCTTACCAAGGGTAAACATTCAATCAGAATCGAAGCTACTTTGGGTGGACTCGGAAACATCCTTGAGCAGCTCGAAAATTCAACATTCAGACTTAATCAGATTTACAGAAAACTTCTTGTTGTTACAGGTGCTACACCCGACAAGTACAGAGATTACCATATCAAGACAACATATCCCGAAATTGTTGAGGCTATGGATCTTGAAAGCAAGCGTCTTTACAAGCTTGTAGATGACATGGTTGCTTACTCGGGACAGAAAGCAGACCAGATTGCTGCTGCGCAGACAGTAGCTCAGCAGCTTGAACGTTTCGTTAAAAAGCCTCAGAAGATTACTGTAGAATTTACTACATTTAAAGATAACATTACATCACTCGGTACGGCACAGCTTAACATGAGTGAGACAAAGCTTGATATCGACTTTATTTCAATTAACGGAACCGATTCAAAGCCCGCAGTTAAGAATGCAAACTTCTTTACAAAGGCAGGCCACGAAATCAAATCATTCGTTGCATCATTCTTTGTAGATTACAACTCGGTCGGCGACGTTTACGATGAGAACGGTGAGCAGGAAGTAATTAAGGTATGGGTACTTACCGGTCGTGACCAGGGTACAATTCTTAAGTCAATGGTCGACGATACATTTACTCCCGAAAGCGGAATTCCCGTTAACGTAGAAATCGTTGATGCAGGTGCTTTGCTTAACGCAGTTATGGCAGGCCGCGGACCTAACGTAGTTCTTTCGGTCGGTACAGACCAGCCCGTTAACTTTGCTCTTCGTGGTGCTTCGGTTGATATTACGGAGTTCCCTGATTACAAGGAAGTTCTTTCACACTATGCACCCGCTTCATATGAGCAGTTTACACTTGATGACGATGACGGAATCAGACATATATATGCAGTTCCCGAGACCCAGACCTTCAACGTAATGTTCTATCGTACAGACATTCTTGAAGAACTCGGATTTACACAGCCCCCTCAGACATGGAAGGAACTTATCGAAATGCTTCCTACCATTCAGGGTAACAACCTTTCCGTAGGTATTCCTACCGCGGCAGGTTCAAGTGGTGCTACAGCGGCAGCAACACAGATTATGAGTAATAACCCCGACCTTTCAATGTATTTCTCACTTCTGTTCCAGAACGGCGGTGATATGTACAACAAGAAGGGCGATAAGACAACAGTTAATACAGAAGCAGGTATTAAGGCATTCGATGAATATGTAAGATACTTCAACGATTACGGTCTTCCGAACCTTTACGATTTCGTAAGCCGTTTCCGTACAGGTGAAATGCCTATCGGTATTGCTTCTTACTCCAACTACAATACACTTATGGTTTCCGCACCCGAAATCAGAGGCCTTTGGGACTTCACACTTATTCCCGGTACCGAGCGAGTTGACGAGGCAGGAAACAGCTACATCGACAGATCTTGTTTCGTTGCCGGTACAGCTACCATGATGATTACTCCCGAGAAGGAAAGCATCAAGCAGGCTTCATGGGAATTCATGAAGTGGTGGGCCGAGGCAGATACACAGGTTCGTTTCGGTAGAGAAATCGAAGCATTGCTCGGTTCTTCGGCTCGTTATGCAACAGCTAACAGAGATGCTTTCTCACAGCTTTCATGGAGTGCAAGAGATATTAAGGTGCTCAATGATCAGTGGGATTGGACAGTCGGAATCAGAGAAGTTCCCGGTGGATACTACACAGGTCGTCATATTACCAACGCTATCCGTAAGGTTATGAATGACAAGGATGATACACGAGAGACTATTATCGACTATTCGATTAAAATAGACGACGAGATTACCAGAAAGCGAAGAGAGTTCGGCTTGAAGGTATACGGCGAAGAATAGTGGGAGAGATAAAGCATGAAAGAATTTTTTCAAAAGTATTGGGCAATGCGTAAGTTTGACGCAAAAGTTGCCTGGAAGAAAGCTAAGAGAAGTAAAATGTGCTACTTGTTCTTGGCACCCTATGCAATACTGTTTTGTATGTTTTTTGTATACCCGGTAGTTGCATCAATTTATTACAGCTTTTCGTATTACAACATTCTTGAACCTCCGAGATTCATGGGCGTTCAAAACTATGTATCACTGATACTTGAAGATGATATCTTCCTTACTTCAATCAAGAATACGTTGATGATAGCAATCTTCACAGGTCCCTTGGGATACATAATGGCATTCCTGTTTGCATGGTTGATCAACGAACTCCCCAGATGGATTCGTTCGGTTGCAGTCGTAGTATTCTACGCTCCTTCAATTGCAGGTAACTGTTACGTTATCTTCTCGGTATTCTTCCGAGGCGATGCTTACGGATATGTAAATGCGTTCTTAATGAACCTTGGTATTATTGACGCACCTATTCTTTGGTTTATAAATCCTGTATATATGCTTCCTATCTGTATGGTGGTTATCCTCTGGATGTCACTCGGTACCGGATTCTTGTCATTCGTTGCAGGTCTTCAGGGTATCGACAGATCAATGTATGAAGCAGGTTATATGGATGGTATTAAGAACCGTTGGCAGGAACTTTGGTACATCACACTTCCCAGCATGAAGCCTATGCTTATGTTCGGTGCGGTTATGACAATTACATCGTCATTCAGCGTATGTGACGTTACCATGGCACTTTGCGGATACCCCAGTACCGACTACGCAGCACGAACAATTGTTACTCACTTGTTTGACTACGGATTCTCACGATTCGAAATGGGTTACGCTTGTGCAATAGCAACAATTTTGTTCTTAATGATGATTTTATGTAACAAAGCAATACAGAGTCTGTTAAGAAGAGTAGGAACATGATGATGAGCAGAAAAAGAAAAAATCAAGAAGTAATTGAAAAAGAATATAAAAAGCCGCTTGTGAAGAAGAGAAAGCCTAACCGTTCAATTGCCGGTGATATTTTCCTTTATATCTTCCTTGCGTTGATCGCATTTGTAATGGCATTCCCCATTATTTATGCAGTAAGTGCAGCGTTGAAGCCTTTGGATGAGCTTTTCAAGTTCCCTCCCAAGATTTTCGCTCAGCACCCCACAGCAGATAACTTTTCGGATTTGTTTGTAACAATGGGTAAGTCATGGGTTACATTCTCAAGATATCTGTTTAATACCGTATTTATTACATTTGTAGGAACAGCAGGACATCTTATCGTAGCATCCATGGGTGCTTTCGTACTTGCTAAATATCAGTTCCCCGGCAATCAGGCATTTTTCAAGACAATCACCGTTGCCATGATGTTTACAGGATACGTTACACAGATTCCTAACTACATGTTACTTACAAAGTTAGGATGGATTGATACATATTGGTCAATCATTATTCCTGCTTTTGCTTCGCCTATGGGTCTTTTCCTTATGAAGCAGTTTATGGAAGGTCTTCCGACATCACTTATCGAAGCTGCCAAGATTGACGGTGCAAGTGAGTGGAAGGTATTCAGAAGAATTGTTATGCCTAACGTAAAGCCTGCGTGGATGACACTTATCATCTTCTCGGTTCAGGGTCTTTGGAACAATAAGGCATCAACATATATCTTCTCGGAAGAGAAGAAAACTCTTGTATATGCCCTTCAGCAGATTCAGGCCGGTGGTATTGCCAGAACCGGACAGGGCGCGGCCGTATTGGTTGTAGTAATGGTTGTCCCGATTGCCATCTTCATATTCTCTGAAAGCCAGATTATTGAAACAATGGCAAGTTCCGGATTAAAAGATTAAGCAGGCGAGGTTGAGTATGAAAAAATTATTTTCACTGATCGGGGCGGCTGTAATGTGCGCAGCAATAGTTATCGGTCTTTCGTCAAGTTCGTATGCACTTGACAGAAGCTACACTTATAACTATGACTTCTGGGGAGATGTACAGAATTCGCCCGACTTCTACACCGTAACAAAGGTATATACCTCTACAGAACTTGGACTTGAAAAGAGATTGAACAGTCCTCAGGGTATTTACACACACGGTGATTCACTTTATGTCCTTGATACCGGAAACAACAGAATCGTTGTTCTTTCCAAGGATGTTAACGGAAATCTTTCCGTAACAGGATTTATTGAAGAATTTAAAGGTGATCCTAACGGAAACAATACTTTTAATAACCCTACCGATATTGCCATCTCGGAAGACGGTAACTACTTTATCGCAGACAAGGGTAATTCAAGAATCTTAAAGCTTGATAAGGATTTGAACTATCTGATGCAGTTTGACAAGCCCGAAGACAGTTCATTGGAAGATGATATAGCTTTCCAGCCTTTCAAGATTGCAGTTGATACCGCTGAACGTGTTTACGCAATTTCAGTCGGAATTAACAAGGGACTTGTTAAGTATGAAGCCGATGGTACTTTCTCGGGATTCGTAGGAGCTACACCCGTTGTATTTAACTTTATCGATTATTTATGGAAGAAGTTCGCTACTCAGGAACAGTTATCCAAGATGGAATCATTTGTTCCTACCGAGTACAGTAACCTTTACATGGATTACGAAGGTTTCATTTACGCTGTTACTTCCAACGTAAGCAAGGAAGACCTTAAGGGCGGAGATGCGGATGCCATTCGTAAGCTTAACCTTCTCGGAAATGATATCCTTGTAAGAAACGGTGTATTCTGTGACGGTGACTTCCCCGTATACGGTGATATTTACATGGGAGACGGTGGCGGATATAACGGTCCTTCACTTTTCTCGGATGTAACTACATTTGACAATGACGTTTATGTATGTCTTGACAAGAACCGCGGACGTTTGTTCGCATATGATGACCAGGGAAAGATGTTGTTCTGTTGCGGCGGTGCCGGAAACATGGACGGATATTTCAGACAGCCTGTAGGTCTTGATCATTTAGACAATGATTTATATGTAGTGGATCAGCTTGATTGCTCTATTACAGTATTTACACTTACAGCTTTCGGTGATCAGGTATTTACCGCAATGGATCAGTTTGATGCCGGTGAATACGATGCTTCAAAGGCTTCATGGGAAAAAGTTATTGAAGCTGACGGTAACTACGATATCGGATATATCGGTGTTGGACGTGCGTTACTGAGAGAAGAAAATTACAAAGAAGCCATGGAATATTTCGAACTTAAATATGATGCGGAAAATTATTCCAAAGCTTATAAGCAGTATAGAAAAGAATGGGTTGAAGATAATATAGTAGTTGTTGTTATCGTAGTTCTTTTGCTGTTTGTTGTTCCCTTAGTAATAGGCAGAATTAAGATGTTGAAGTTCCAGATTGCAACATCGGATGCTTTTAAAGTCTAATGTAAACGGAGAGTCGATATGTTTGCTTCATTAACCAGTAAAGATAATTGGCAGCGCTATTTAAAAAGTTTGAAATTTGCATTATATTGCATAACCCATCCGCTTGACGGATTCTGGGATTTGACCCACGAGAAACGTGGTACATACGCTGCAGCCAACACTATATTATTTGTTTCGATTTTTATCAGAATTTTAAAACTTCGATATACAAGCTTTATTTTCGAAGTAGTTTATTGGGAAGACTTGAATATCCTGACATACATCGCAAGTATTCTCTTCCCCTTGGCCCTTTTCGTTGTAGGTAACTGGGCATTAACAACATTGTTTGACGGTAAAGGACGTCTCGGTCAGGTATATATCGCTACCTGCTACGCCATTACTCCTTATCCGTTGATTCAGCTTCCGTTGATGTTCTTCAGTAACTTTGTTACCGTCGACGAAGCAGAATTTTATTCGACGATGAGTCTGATCTCACTTGTTTGGGTTTGCTTTATCGCAATCATGGGAATGAGCCAGGTTCATGAGTATTCGTTCGGTAAGAACATTCTCTTCATCGTTGCTACTCTTTTTGCAATGCTCGTTATGATATTCATTCTCATGCTGTTCTTCAGTATGATTTCACAGGGTGTTGCTTACTTTGTATCAGTTGGAAAAGAAATATTGTACCGAATGTAAAGAATATATCATTTCATGGGAGTTGTTATGAGCAAATTAAATCCTATTAGTGAAGAAAGAAAAAAAGAGCGTAGAGACGCGGTTATTAAAGAATTAAAAGCTTTAATATTTCCTCTTGTACTTACCGCCATATTTGCCGCACTTATAGTGTTCATCATGAATTATCAGAACACCGGCGAGGAAGAGCGAGTAATTGACCGCAGAGGATATGAAGGCACCGACGAAGCAATCGTTATGGAAAACGATTATCTTAAGTTCGTGATGGATCCGCTTACAACCAACTTTGACGTTACCGTTAAGAGCAGCGGCAAGGTATGGCACTCGGTTCCTGTAGACGGCGCCAACGATTCAAAGGCTATTGAAGAAGAGAAGAATAAGCTTCAGTCTTCATTCATCCTTACATACAGTAACGATGCAGCCCTTGATACCAACCTCGATTCATTTTCAATGAGTGCCAAGAAAGGCATTTATGAAATTGAAACGGGTGATGATTTCATTAAAGTAAATTATACACTCGGTAAAATTTCCCGAGAGTATCTTTTCCCTCCGGCAATCAAACAGGCCAGATTTGATGAAATCCTTTCAACAATGACCAAGCAGGATTCCGAAAGTGTTAAAGGACGATACAAGTTACTTGATATCAATAACCTTTCAAAGTCTGATGCCAAGAATAAGGAACAGTTACTTTTAGACTATCCTTCACTTGAAACAGATATCCTTTATGTCTTAAGAAATCCCGAAAAATTAAAGGAATCTCATAAGAAACAGCTCGAGTCACAGTTTGAAGCTGCAGGATACACTTATGAAGAGTATCAGGAAGATCAGCTTCTTTGCGGTAAAGAAATCGGTGAAAATGTTCCGGTATTCAATATATCCGTTATTTACAGACTTGACGGAGATGATTTTACCGTAGAAGTTCCTTTTGATGAATTTGACTGCTCCGATGTTTATCCTGTATCGGCAATTAATCCTCTTCCTTACTTCGGATCGGGAAGCGTTAACGAAGAAGGATACATGCTTGTTCCCGAAGGTGGCGGATCAATCATTAACTTCAATAACGGAAAATCAGCGCAGAGTGTATATTATGCAAATATGTACGGATGGGATTACGCTCTTGAAAGAGCAGCTGTAGTTCACAATACAATTGCTACAATGAACTGCTTCGGTATTTCCGAAGGTTCCGATTCATTCATCTGTATTCTTGAAGACGGATCTTCATACGCATCCGTTAAGGCAGATATCAGCGGACGTACATCAAGCTATAACTCGGTTAATGCCATATATACAATTAAGCCTCGTGAGAAGTACGACCTTGGTGCGAATGCCAACCAGGATATGTATGTATATCTTGAAGAACTTCCTGCCGGCGAAATGATTAAGCAAAGATACAGTTTCGTAGATTCCGGAAGCTATGTAGACATGGCCAAGGACTACGGAAACTACATGAAGAATAAATACGATGGTTACCTTACCAAGAAAGATGACACAAGCACTCCCGTATCAATCGAAGTTTTGGGAGCGGTTGATAAGGTTAAGCAGATTGTAGGTGTTCCGGTTTCAAGACCTTTACCTATCACTACCTATGATGAAGCCGCAGAACTTTTACAGATGTTTAATGACAGCGGAATTGACAATCTTTCGGTTAAGATGCTCGGATGGTGCAACGGTGGTGTTCAGCAGAAATTTGCCAAGAACGTTAAACCGATTTCGTCACTCGGCGGCAAGAAAGATTTGAAGAATCTTTCAGCCAAGGCTTCCGAACTCGGAATTGACTTATACCTTGACGGTATTACAAGCTATGCAATGAACAGCACAATCTTTAACGGATTCTTCTCATTTACGGATGCAGCCAAGTTTATAAGCCGTAAGAGAGCAGAACTTTACAAGTACAGTGCGGTTACATATGCACAGCGTGAAAACTTTAAGGATTATTTCCTTCTCCACGGTGACCTTGTAATGGAAACGAGCGAAAACTTTGCCAAGGAATGTGCGAAGTACAACGCAGGTGTTTCATATCAGGAAATCGGTAAGGATTTAGCTTCCGACTTTTACAGAAAGAAATATTATTCACGTGAACAGGCATTAAATGACCAGTCTCAGATGCTTAAAAACATCAAGGACAGCGGTCAGAACGTTATGATTAACGAAGGTAATGCTTATGCTTTACCTTATGCGGATATGATTACAAATGTTGATCTTAAGGGTAGTGAATATACAATCCTTGATGCAACGGTTCCTTTCCTTGAAATTGCTCTTCACGGATATGTAAATTACACCGGTTTGCCGATTAACATTTGCGGACATGATGTCGAAGAGATACTTGCTTCAGCAGAATACGGCGCAGGTCTTTCATTCACAGTAATGAAGGAGTCTCCTTTCTCATTACAGAAGACTCTTTATACCGAGTATTACGCATCTGATATTGAATCCTGCTATGATAATCTTTTAGCAGTATACAACAGATACAACAGTGAACTCGGTCATACATTTAATCAGGAAATCATCGATCATGAGGATTTATCCGAAAACGTAGCGGTTACTACTTATGAAGACGGTACCAAGGTATACGTAAATTATGGTTTCAATGATGAAAATGCAAACGGTGTTGTTGTTCCTGCCAGAGATTATCTGGTTGTTCGATAAAATGAATTGAAAGGTCAAGTTGTATTATGAAGAAACAGAAAAACAAATTAGCGGGTCTTCAGAAGCGTAAAGCAATTGCGGGTTACTTGTTTATTTCACCATTCATAATCGGTTTCATAGTATTCATGCTTAAGCCCATGTTTCAGTCACTTTATATGAGCTTCAGTGATGTTGAAATCGGTCCCGGTTATGTGAACATGACATTTATCGGCCTGAAGAATTACTATGATGCTTTCAGAATCGATCCGGACTACCTTAGAAACTTAACAGACGAAAGCTGGCGAATGATTGTTTATTCGTTGGGTATTATAGTTTTCAGTTTGTTCGTATCATTGATACTGAATCAGGAATTCCAGTGCCGCGGACTTGTACGTGCGGTATTCTTCCTTCCTGTTATCATGTCATCGGGTGTTATTTTAGGCCTTGAAGAGAATAACTCAATGATGGCTCAGATTGCACAGACCGTAGAGGCTGCAACAGAGAACGTAAGTATTACGGCGGTCCTGCAGGAAGTACTCAGAACCACGGGTGTCGGAACAAAAGCTTTTGAAGTCGTATTCGAAATTATCGATAACATTTACGATGTAGCGGTTGCTTCCGGTATTCAGATTATTATCTTCCTTTCGGGATTACAGAGTATTTCATCAAGTATGTATGAAGCTGCCGATATCGAAGGATGTACAAAGTGGGAGAGCTTTTGGAAGATTACTTTCCCCATGATCAGCTCCCTGTTCCTTGTAAACTGGATTTATACAATCGTAGACTTCTGCATGCGTTCGGATAATGACGTTATGGCAAAGATTGATACTGAGATGACTAAGTTGTTGCATTATGATACTGCATCAGCCATGTCCTGGGCATATTTCGGACTTGTTGCATTATTTATCGCAGTAACTTCCTTCTTCATTTCAAAGGGGGTATATTACAATGACTAAATCAAAAGTAAAAGTTAAGAAGTATGGATCATATTGGGAAAGAAACGAGAATTCCGGCGGATATCTGCTTAGAAAGGATATCAGTGCAGTAGCATATAAGTTCATCAGATTTATTCTTTTGTTCGGTATGTGCTTCCTGATCTTACAGCCCATACTTAACAAAATTTCAGTCAGCTTCATGGAAGAATCGGATCTTTACAATCCTATCGTAGTTTCAATTCCGTTACACTTTACCGGACAGAACTACCAGACGGCTGCAAAGATTATGAACTACAAAGAAGGACTTATTAACTCGACAATCATTTCGCTTACAATAGCACTTATCCAGACCGCTATGTGTACAATTGTCGGTTACGGATTTGCAAGATTTAAGTTCCCTTTAAAGAAAGTTTGGTTCGGCTGTGTATTTGCAATGATTATTGTTCCGCCTCAGGCATATTCAAGCTCACTATTCTTGCACTTCAGTCAGTTTGATATTTTAGGCATTATTTCTGCTATTAAAGGTGGAACGATTAACCTTCGCGGTAACGTATTACCTTATTACTTAATGAGTATTACTTGTATGGGTCTTAAGAATGGTCTTTACATTTATCTTGTAAGACAGTTCTTCAGAAATATCCCCATCGACCTTGAAGAAGCAGCATATGTTGACGGATGCGGCGTTATGAAGACATTCTTCCGTATCATGCTTCCCGAAGCAAAGCCGATTATTACATCATGCTTTTTGTTCTCACTCGTATGGCAGTGGACAGACGGTTTTTATTCAAAGCTTTTCCTCGGCGGAAAGACTTTGGTAAGTACATCGCTTGCTTCGATTGTTGAATCACTCGGTGTTTATGTTGCCCGTGAACAGGGCGCCGGAGCAAATGCTCAGACCAGTATTTCAACACAGTTATCCAACTGTATTCTTTCAACAGGTACGATTCTTATCGTATTCCCTATCCTTGTTGTATATCTTTTTGCACAGAAGGCATTTGTTGAAAGTATTTCAAGTACAGGTATAAAAATGTAAAAATTTAACAAATTTAATAAAAAATCTTAAAATACTATTTTCAATTTGTTCACTATGTTGTAAAATAGTTTTTGAGATTTTTAATAAATCTTATGTGTAATCGCATTTGGGGACATTCCCGGAAAAGAATATAGTCCAATCCAGATGCAGTTATATATTCTAAGGAGGAAAATAATATGAGAAAGCCTATGGCAAAGAAGGTTTTAGCAGCTACTATGGCAGCAGCTATGACCATGAGTGTTGCAGCTTGTGGCGAGGCAGCTCCCGCTCCCGCTCCCGCTGAACCCGCTGCTCCTGCAGAAGAACCTGCAGCAGAAGAACCCGCAGCTGAAGAACCTGCAGCAGAAGAACCTGCAGAAGAAGTAGAAAAGTACACAGTAATTAAAGATGCAGACGGCAACCCTATCGATCTTGGTGGTATCGAAGTAGTTATTCGTGACTGGTTCTCATCACCCGATCGTGCAGAAGCCAGCACAGATTATGAAGAAGCTCAGTATGAGTACCAGGATTGGGTACAGGAAACATACAACTTCAAGATTCACGCAGAGACCATCGGTGACTGGGGATCAAACCCTCAGGACTTCGTAGATTACGCTACAGCAGGCGGAGATGAGAACAACTACATCTTCACACTTCGTGCTGACCCCGGATTCCTTTCAGCTATCAGCTCAGGATTAGTTTACGATCTTTCAACTCTTGATTGTCTTGATTTCTCAGAGAAGATCTTCAAGATGAACGGAGTATCAGATCTTTACAACATGGGTGGTAAAGTTTACGCTATGCGTTGCGGATATGCAGAACCCAGAACAGGTCTTTACTTCAACAGACGTGTCCTTACAGAAGCAGGTGTAGATCCCGATTCAATCTACGATATGCAGGCAGCTGGAACATGGACATGGGATGCTTGGACAGAAATTCTTGAGAAGGTTCAGCAGGATACAGATAACGATGGTACAATCGATATCTGGGGTATCGCTGTTAACGAAGGCGTTATGACTCAGGCAGCTGTATTCTCAAACGGCGGTTCATTCGTTGGTAAGGATGCAGACGGAAAGTACACATATGAGTTCGAGAATCCTCAGACTCTTGAAGCTCTTGAGTGGGCTCGTGATACATTCACAAAGTATGACTGGAATGGTCCTAATGATGAAGAGGGTAACCCTCCCGCATGGGATTACTACCAGGGACAGTTCAAGAATGGTCAGGCTGCTTTCTTTGTAGATCAGCAGTACTGCGCAACACCCGGTAACTTATTATATGATATGGAAGACGAACTTGGTTTCGTAGCATTCCCTAAGGGACCTAAGGGTTCACTTCTCAACGTTGCTGAAGATAACTACTTCGCAATGCCCGCTTGCTATGATGCTGACAAGGCTTGGAAGATCGCTTTCGCTTACAAGGTATATTCAGAACTTGTACCCGGATATGAAGATTACAATCCTTACATCAACACAACCAAGACAGGTAACTTCGACACAAGAGCTGCTGAAGAAACAGTTCCTACAATGTGCAACAACGTTACTATCGCTTACCACAGCGTAATCCCGAACCTTGATATGGGTGCTCCTTTCCTTTGGGTTGTTGGACCCGGATGTGCTCCTATTTCAGAAGTTTGCGACGGATTCCGTGATATGTACAAGCAGTGCATCGACGAAGCTAACGCAGCTTTACAGTAATTGCTTATCATATTTAAATAATTTATAAAATTTGGGACAGTGTTTTTCCGGGCGCTGTCCCTATTTTTATGCCGTGATATGTGTCTTTGAAAAGAATTTCACAAAACGTTCACAAATTTGACATTATTTTACGCAAATAAGCAAAAAAAAGAGCAAAATCTAATAGGCATAACAGCATTTAATGAGATAAGATTACCATTGTGTTCTAATATACATTTATGCGGAATGGAGATTAGTTGATAAGTATGAAAAAACGTATTGGTTGTTTCATAGCGGCATTATTTGTATTGCCGATATACGTTTCGGGTTGCGGCGAGGTTACAGAAGCACCTTTGGTAGAGGTTGACTCCGAAGAAGATGTTGTTTCTTACAGTACGGTACAGGCTTCCATAGGTGATGTTATCTTAACAAGAAGCATTGATTGCAAATATGCTCAGACCAATGAACAGGAAGTTTCCTTCAATGTAACCGGAAAGTACGTAAGCAAGGTTTACGTTACAGAAGGCGATGTGGTTAAAAAGGGAGATTTGTTATGCGAACTTTCTTCCACCGATTTGGAAACTAATATTGAAAGACTTCAATATAATATTAAGAAGAATGAACTTCAGCTTTCTTATTACGATACAAATGAGGCCCTTGATATTCAGGATCAGTGGGTCAATGCAACTTCTTTTGGCACACCGAATGAGGTTGTGGGCGATATCGTAACGGGAATAAAAGAAAGATATGCAAGACAGAGAGTTTTGCTGAACGATACTCTTGAATTTGACAGGGAAGAGCTTGCCAAATTACAGAAGGAATTAAGAGACAGTCGATTATATGCATCGATGGACGGAATTGTTTACAGACCGAAGGAACACCTTGAAGGTTCGACTACCAGAATGGGTGAAGTTGTAATGACCATCGTTGACAATCAGAACTGTCTTTTTGAAGTTGAAGATATGACATACAAAGACCTTTTTAAAGCAGGCGAGTATGTTGATATGAAAATTGGTTATTCTGCCGCAGCAGGCGATTATGTGTTGCTTCCTTACGAGATAGACAAGTGGGAAGACAAGATGCGGTTTGAAATATATACGGGACCGGATGAAGCTACGATAGATGTGGGACAGACAGGTACGATTACGGTACTTGCAGATTCGAGAGAAAAGGTTCTTTCACTTCCCAAGGATGTAGTTCATCTTACACCGGACAGTGCTTTTGTTTATACTCTTAATTCCGATAATATCCGCGAAATCAGATATGTCGAAGTCGGATTGATGGGTGATGAACGAATTGAAATATTAAGCGGATTAGTGGATGGAGAAAAGGTCGTAAGAAAATGATGAAGAAAAGAATAGCGAAATTAATGGCCGTAATCCTGACATTATCTTTTGTGGCCGGATGCGGAAATGAGACGAATACTGAAAGTGTATCGATAGAGTTGGTTGAGCCGGTAGGTGTAACCGAGAACTACGCTACCGCAGAGAGAAGAGATCTTGTTTCTTATAATGTATTAAGCGGAAAAGTCATTCCGAAGATTGAAGAAACATCATTCCCTACAGATCAGAACTTTGAAGAATACGGATGCCTTCCCGGAACCGAAGTCAAAAAGGGCGATGCGCTTGCAATTGCTTCTACGGAAACAATCGATGAAAAAATAAAAGCCAAGAACGAGCAGATAGACAATGCTTTGGATAATCTTTCGGAAACGCTTGAGGATTTAAATGAATCGCTTTCCGGTAAAAAGGCTAATCTTGAAAATTACGAGAGAATAGTTCAGAACTTTGAAAACATGACCGAGGAAGAGAAGAAGAAGTATCCCAATTATGAATCGGAGTACAGAAAGTATCTCGGCGAATATCAGGGAACCGTTGCTTCCATCGAAAGATTTGAGCAGCAGATTAAAGAACAGACTGAAATGACCAACCTCGATGTTGATTATTACAGGAAGGAACTTGCAAGGCTTAATAAAGACAGGAACAACATTCTTGCAACATCGCCGATAGACGGAACGGTTGTTGCCGTTAACTTCTTCAGAAATGGTCCATGGACTTCCAAGGATACCGTAGTCGGCGCTGTCGGAGATTTTACAAAGCTTCGTGTTGTGACCGAGTTTGTATATAAGAATGATATTAAGAGAGCCAAAGAATATTACGCTGTATGTAACGGTAAAAAATATAATGCTTTTTATCTTGAAGATGAATCCGAGATAAAGAGCTCGACGGCGGATTCGACAAGCTCGTTTGCTCTTGAAGATCCTAACGGCGAGGTAAAAGCCGGTGATTTTGTGGTAATAGTTATCATCAAGGATACGAGAGAGGATGTATTGTGTGTTCCGACGGAGTCCGTCAATTCCGATACGGACGGTTCGTATGTATATAAATCCGAAAATGAGATGACCGAAAGAATTAATGTTACGACCGGTCTCAAGTGCGGATTGTATACGGAAATAACCTCGGGTCTTTCAGAGGGCGATAAGATTGTTTCCGAGTTTAAGGTTGAAGCCAAGAAGAACAGGCAGACTCTTTCTAAGGGAAAAATCAGTTCAAGCTTTGAACAGACGGGTTTCTTATTTTATACCAAGTATGATTATGTGGAAACTCCGGTAGAATACGGTACCACTTACATAAAGGAAATCCTTGTTAAAAATAACGAGCGTGTTACCAAGGGACAGACACTTGCAACCGTATGGGTTGTTCCCGATGATATTGCAATTAGGCGTAAAGAAAGAACCATGCTAAGAGCCAATGAAGATTTGGCCGGCCTTATTAAAGACGGTGAAGAAGCCAATAAGAAGGCAATCAAGCAGAAGCGCGAATATATTGCGGATCTCCAGAAGGAAATCGACGAGATGAAGGCCGATTCAAGTCTTACGGCTCTTGTCGCACCCTTCGACGGAATCATTACCGATTCCAAGGAGATGAAAGAAGGCTCAATTGCCCAGAAGGGTCAGTGGGTGTTCGAAATTGCCAAAGAAGAGAACTGCTTCGTATTCTGCGAAGATACCAACGGTCTTTTGACTTACGGAAACAGCGCATCTGTAGTATATACCGATGCTACCAAGCAGAATCAGACCGCAGACGGTATGGTTGTTACAGCCGCTCCTATTGCACTCTCGGATGATTTGAGATCGGGATTTGCACTTATCAGGGTTCCTTCGGAGGACCTTACCAAGATGGCAATGACCAATATGGGTTCCGACGGATGGTGGATGAGAAGCCATTTCCAGGTAAAGGTTGAAACCCGTACGATGGATAATGTAATTCTTGTACCTAAAAGGGCAGTTGTTTTGGAGGGCGGTATCCCTTATGTAACAGTGATGGAAGACAACAAGCCTGTATATAAAAGCTTTGTAGCCGGCGGTTCGGACGCCGCAAATTATTGGGTCATTGATGGGCTTACGGAAGGAACGGAAATATGTTTGGAATAATGTTACAAAAGATGTGGCATAAAAAGTGGATGAACGTCTGCTTATTGTTGGGTTGTATCTTGTTAACCGCAACAGTTGTAAGCTTTCCTATTTACCGTTCTGCCGCTTATGACCGCATGCTAAACGATGAATTTAAAAATTATCTTTCTTCGGAAGGTAAATGGCCGACGAGAATTTCCGGAAGTGCCGTCTCCAAGAAAGACCAAAGCGGTAAGACTTTAAAGAAGATGGACGAGATGGCGTCAACGATTTATCAGACATTGAATGTTACCGAAAGCGATACATTCAGAATGTTAAGTCTCGCGCCGACCGGAATGTCTTCGGATACCAAAAGACTTGACGCACAGAAGATAGATATTAAATTGTCTACACTCGATAACATCGACGGCAAGTACAAAATTCTTGCCGGTGAAATGTATTCGGAAAGCGGTGTTGACGAAAACGGCGCACTCGAAGTTATCATTTCGCAGTCAACAATGGTAGACAAGGGCCTTCTTGTAGGCGAAACTTTTACTTTTGACGATATCACATATATTGACAAATCACCCATACAGGTTAAGGTTACTGGTGTATTTGATGCTTCCGACGATGCCGGTTATTTCTGGCAAATGAAGCCGGAGAGATTGTCAAGTGATATATTATGTAAACCTGAACTTTTCAGAGAACGTTTCTGCGGAGAGAACGCAGGTAAATATTCCGTAACAAGCTACAGTTCTTGTTTATTTGATTACGACAGCATTAAGTCCGCAGACATCAAAAACATTGTTGCCAAGACCAGGTATTTATGCGAGGAGAGCTCTTATAAGAGCGTTTTGGACACTCCCGCATATCTGGATGTTATTGACGATTACAATATTAAGGTTCAGAGAATTTCCGCAACCTTGATTATCCTTCAGGTTCCCGTACTTGCAATGCTTGCGGCCTTCCTTCTTATGATTTCGGGTCAGATGTACGAAATGGAAAAGAACGAAATTTCCGTAATCAAGAGCCGTGGTAGTTCCGGAATGCAGATTATCAGACTGTATTTTTATCAGGGACTTTTCATTACCTTGGTAGGCGCTTTGTTCGGACTTCCGCTGGGTGCTTTGTTTGCAAAGATTTTGGGTGCGACAAGAAACTTCCTTGAGTTTGATTTCTCACAGGTTTTGGCTGTTTCATATACGAAAGAAAGCCTTATTTATGCACTTGCAGCCGTATTGGTGTGCTTACTCAGCATTACGATTCCTTCCATCAAGCACAGTAAGGTTTCGATTGTCAAGTTAAAGCAGTCCAAGGCATTGAAGAGAAAGAGCTGGTGGGAAAAACTGTTTATTGATGTTATTTTACTGGGAGCATCAATTTACGGATATTACAGCTTCCATAAGAACATGACGGGCCTTTCCAATTCCGTTATGGCGGGCGAGAGCCTCGATCCGCTTCTTTATGTAAGTTCTTCGTTGTTTATCGTAGGCGCGGGATTATTCTTCTTGCGTATTCAGCCGTACCTTGTACAGCTTATATATACAATCGGTAAGAAATTCTGGGGTCCTGCGAGCCATGTTTCTTTCATGGAGAACATAAAGAACGGACGCAAGCAGCAGCTTATTATGTTGTTTTTGATAATGACTATTTCACTTGGTATGTATCATGCGACCGTTGCAAGAACCATTCTTTCAAACGCGATTGAAAATACCGAGTATCTTTCCGGTACGGATATTGTTATTCAGGAAGTCTGGACGGAAATTCAGGATCGTTACGGTTCGTATACGGGCGAGTATTACGTGCCGGATTATTCAAAGTATGTTACTTTGGAAGCGGCAGAAAGCTATACACGTGTTATAAACGATTCTCTTGGCTATGTTAAGACGGAAGGCAAGGATGTCCAGACCGTAAATGTCATGGGTATCAACACCAAGGAATTCGGAAGTATTACCGAGGTTGACAGTAGCTACCTTGAAAAGCATTATTACGAATACTTAAACGATTTGGCTGTCGTAGAAAACGGTGTTTTGCTTTCCAAGAATTTCAATTCAAAGCTTGGCTATAATGAGGGCGATACAATCAACTACTACAATTCCAAGAACAAAATGGTTACCGGAAAGATTGTAGGCTTTATCGATTACTTCCCTTGCTATGCAGCGGTTGAGAACGGGCTTAATCCCGACGGAACGGCTTTTGAGAAGGATAATTACCTTATTGTCGCTCACTTCGATTACCTTAATTCCAAGTGCGGAACGTTCCCTTACGAAATATGGATTAAGTTAAAAGAAGGTTATGACTCAACGGATGTTTACAACTGGATTGATGAAAAGAACTTATCCGTAAGAAAGTATGTCAATGCGGAAATGAAGATGCAGGCTACTTTGTCGGATCCTTTGCTTCAGGGAACAAACGGCGTCCTTACAATGGGCTTCGTAGTTACTATTGTATTATGTGCGGTCGGTTATCTGATTTACTGGATTATGTCCATCAGAGAACGTGAACTTATTTTCGGTGTCTTGAGAGCTACCGGTTTTCATAAGAGCGAAATATTCAAAATGCTTTTGAATGAGCAGATTTTCTCCGGTGTGTTCTCTATTTTGGCAGGTATCGGAATAGGTAAGCTTACTTCAAAGATGTTTGTGCCGATTCTTCAGCAGGCTTACGCCTCCAAGGAACAGGCACTTCCGATGAAACTGATAACCGTGGCTTCCGATATGTACAGACTGTACGGTGTAATTTGCGCCGTTATGATTATTGCGTTGTTGGTACTTATCATGTTGCTGTTTAAGATGAATGTAACCAAGGCACTTAAGTTAGGTGAAGAATAATGAGTGAAACCAGTGTAATTAAAGCAGAAGGAATAACGAGAGTATTTCCGGTTCCCGGGGGCGAGTTTATGGCCCTTAAGGGAATTGATGCAGAAGTCCCGAAAGGTTCTTTTGCCATACTTAAAGGTCGTTCCGGTTCGGGTAAGACGACTTTAATGAATATTATAGGTACGTTGGACGATCCGACAAACGGCGCGGTTTTCATTAACGGAACGCCCATAAAGAACATGTCCGAGTACGAAAGAGAGAATTTGAGAAGAAAGGAAATGGGATTTGTATTCCAGTCCGTTTCTTTGATTCCTTCTTTAAATGCTTTCCAGAATGTTGAGTTTTCAATGAGAATGGCGGGTATTAAGCCCTCCAAGGAAAGAGATAAAAGAGTTGAAGACTGCTTAAGACTTGTAGGTCTTGCAAACCGTATGAATCATATGCCTGCCGAGATGTCGGGTGGTGAGCAGCAGCGTGTTGCCATCGCAAGATCGATAGCACACAGTCCGAAGCTTATACTTGCCGACGAGCCGACAGCCGAGCTTGATTCACAGATGGCTGCAAGAGTTACGGAAATTTTTAAGGAAATGACTCGCAAGGAAGGCATCACAATTTTGATGACTACCCATGACGTAGGACTTATGGGTGCAGCGGACATGATTATTGAACTTGAGAACGGAGTGAGGATTAACTGATGGCTGAAGATATGATTAAGGCCGACGGCCTTGTTAAAATTTATAAGACCAAAGAAACAGAAGTTCTTGCTCTTCAGGGTCTTGATTTGACGGTTGAAACGGGAGAACTTACCGCCATTATCGGTAATTCGGGCTCGGGTAAATCTACGTTTTTGAACATGATCGGTGGTCTTGACAGACCGAGTGCGGGTTCGCTTTTCGTTGACGGAAAGAACCTGTTTACGATGACCGAGAAGGAACTTGTAAAGTACAAGCGCGATACGGTAGGTTTCGTGTGGCAGAACAACGGACGTAATATGCTTCCTTTTCTTTCGGCTATAGAAAACGTTATGATGCCGATGAATCTTTCAAGCACCAGGAACAAGCATGATAAGGCAATGGAGCTTCTGGAGCTTGTGGGAATGAGCCACAAGAAAAATAACAAGATGAATATGCTTTCCGGTGGTGAGCAGCAGAGAATAGCCATTGCGATTGCACTTGCCAATTCTCCGAAGCTTTTACTTGCGGATGAGCCTACAGGTAGTGTAGACTTTAAGACAGCAGATTTTATTTTTGATGTGTTTACGGAGCTTAACAGAAACGGTCAGACTATTCTTATTGTTACGCATGATATCGCACTCAGTAAGAAGGTTAAGCGTGTTATCGCTATCCGTGACGGTAAAATCAGTTCCGAGCGTGTCCTTAAAGAGGCATACGCCGACAGATTAAAGGAATCGGGTATTGACTGGCGGTCGGAAGATACGCAGGAAGAATATGCGGTTCTTGACAGAGCCGGACGTGTTCAGATTCCCGCCGAACTGATTCATTCTATTGACCTTAACGATAATAAGGTTAAAATAGCATTGAAGGACAACGAAATTGTTATTTCGAAGCCTTAACTTATGATTACAGGAGTATTGATATGGTAACAGCTAAAAATCCCATTTTGTCGGGTTTTTATCCCGACCCTTCAATTTGTGCGGTAAATGATGATTTCTATCTTGTGAATTCATCTTTTGCATATTTTCCGGGATTGCCCATTATGCACAGCAAGGATTTGGCCCATTGGGAGCAGATAGGTAATGTCCTTGACAGACCTTCACAGCTTCCCTTGGAAAATGCACAGGTGTCGCAAGGATTGTTTGCACCTACAATTCGTTATTATGACGGTTTATTCTACGTTATTTGCACGAATGTTTCCGGCGGCGGAAATTTTGTCGTAACCGCTGAAAATCCGGAAGGCCCCTGGAGTGAACCTCATTACATTGAGGGAGCGGACGGAATTGATCCGAGCCTTTTCTTTGACGATGACGGAAAGTGCTACTATTGCGGAACACATGAAAACATTACGGGTTGCCGCTACGATGGCGATTACTATATTTATATTCAGGAATTTGATTATAAAGAGTTTAAACTTGTAGGAAAGAGAATCGAAGCCTGGAACGGTGCAATGCGCGGAGTTCACTGGCCCGAAGGTCCTCATCTTTACAAGATTGACGGATATTATTACATCCTCCATGCAGAGGGTGGAACAGGTCCGAACCATGCAATAAGTGTTGCTCGTTCGGAGGATGTTTTCGGTCCTTACGAGAATAACTTCAACAATCCTGTTTTTACGCACAGACATTTGGGTAAGATTTATCCTGTTCAGTATGTCGGCCACGGCGATTTGGTGCAGGCCGTAAACGGTGACTGGTATATGGTTATGCTTGCCGTAAGACCGACAAACGGATTTACGACCATGGGTCGTGAAACATTTTTGGCACGCGTTATGTTCGAGGACGGATGGCCGGTTGTTAACCCCGGTCTTGGTATTCTTTCCGATGAACTCTCAATAAGGCTTGATGAGTATAAGCCTGTTGAACCCGCCACTTCACTTCCCAATACAAGCAAGAAGTATAACTTTGCCAAGATGGAGAAGCTTGGTCCGGAATTCATGTCGCTTCGTGCTCCTTTGGGTGATGCGGTTAAATTCGATTCGGAAGGCTTACTTCTTAAGTGCGGTCAGGACAACCTTTCCGAACTTTCATATCCTTCATATCTTTGCATTCGCCAGGATGCGAAGCATTTTGAAGTTCGTGTAAGTTTATATACGGATAATCTTATGATGGGAACAAGAGCAGGTATCTGTCTTATGCAGAACAACATGTTCCATGTAAGATTTGAGGTTTCCGAAAACCGCGGACGAGTTGTTCTTGTTAAAAACGGAGAGCCTGATTTAATCGCTCAGGATACTATAGAAGAGAGCCCGGCTACGTTGGTTATGAAGGTTGCGGGAACAAAGCTTTCGTTGTATTCTCTTAATGAAAAGGGTATGAAGCCTTTTGTCAGACACCTTGATATTTCTTCTCTTTCAACCGAGGTGGCAGGCGGCTTTGTAGGCTGTACGGTAGGTATTTTCGCTACCGACGGTGAGGACAGAGAAGAGCCTGTTTACGCTAAGTTTAAGAGCTTTGCTTACAGAAGAATCGAATCCAAGGTAAGCGACAATAAATAATTAATTCGAATTTATGGAGGAGTTACAAATGTTACCTGCCAGATTTCATTTACCGGGACTTCGTTACAATTTCCCGTTAAATATGTTTTGGATAAGCCTTTTGGAAGAACATCCCGAGTATTTCAGAGAAGGAGTCGAAATTGGTTCATGCTTCGGCGTGTTCCCGACTGCTTTATGGAACGGCGGAAGACTTACACCTGCTTACGACCAGTGTGATGCCAATTTCGTTAAGCATGTTATTAAGTCACTTAACGACAAGGGTGTTCCCGTAAGATATACTTTTACAAATCCTTTGTTAAACGAACATGATTGCGAAGATCCGTACTGCAACTTCCTTATGGATGAAGCCAACAACGGCATGAATGAGGTTATGGTATTTTCACCCATTCTTGAAAAGTATCTTCGTGAGAAATATCCTTCTTTTGCCTATAACAGTTCTACCTGTAAGGAAATCAGAAACGTTGAAGAACTCAACGCGGAAATCGATAAGCCCTACAAGTACGTTGTTCTTGACTACAATCTTAACAACCATTGGGAACTTTTGGAGAAGGTTGAACACAAGGAAAAACTTGAGGTTTTGATTAACACGCTTTGCGAGCCCAATTGTAAAAGACGTGGCGAGCATTACAGACAGATTGCCAAGGACCAGAAGACGATTCTTTTAAACAGAAAGCTTCCCAAGGACAAGCAGATTCCGATTGAGCATTGGCACTGCCAGTACGGCGAGTACAACTGTGTTCATACCATTCAGGATTATCCTACATTCATAAGTCCTGAGGAAATTTGGGATAAGTATATTCCCGCAGGCATCAACAACTTCAAGATTGAAGGCCGTACGGGTAATTTATTCTCTTTGATTGATACTTATTCGTTCTTTATGCTTAAGCCCGAGTGCATGGGTGAGGCAAGACTGCTTCTTTTGAGAAATCTCGAGAGAGCCGGAATTATTGTAGTAAATAAACCGCGCCCCGGACAGTGGCCGTAAGGAGATTTTGATGGCACGTGAAGTTTACTGGCATTTGCCGGGATTTTGTGTACACTTTTACCTTAATCAGGTAATCATAAACTTAATGAAGGAATATCCGGATAAGTTCAGGGACGGATATCGTGTGGGCAGTGTTTACGGAACGTTTCCGGGTGCTGTCTGGAACGGCGGTCGTGCCGTTTTCGGTATTATGGACAAGAACAATATGACGAATATTGTTAATACCTATAATAAGCTTGACGTTCCGGTTCGCTTTACGTGGACCAACTCGGCGCTTACCGAAAAGCATTTAAACGATACGTACTGTAACCTTATTATGGATATTGCCGATAACGGCAAGAATCAGGTTTTGGTCAACAAAGAGGTTCTTGAACAGTACCTTAGAGAAAATTATCCGAATTATAAGTTTATTTCTTCCACGACAAAGCGCATTGTCGATTTGGATTCTTTGAAGAAGGAGCTTGAAAAGGACTACTTCATGTGTGTTCTTGACTATGACATGAATCACAACGAGGACGTTTTGAAGGCTTTAGAGCCGGAAGCTTCAAGAGTTGAGATTCTTGTGGATGAGGTATGCTTCCCGGGTTGTCCGAAAAGAACCGACCATTATTATGATGAGTCGGTAAAGCAGCTTAATTTCGAGGTAGGTGAGCCCTTCCCGTGTCCCAACAGAAAGGGAAGACCTTCTTTTGCCGAAATAAAAACAAGACCCACTTATATCGGAAACGAAGATATCGGGGCATACATTGACCGTGGTTATGTAAACTTCAAACTTGTCGGAAGAGGTCTTCCGCAGGAGTTTGTAAGACAGTCTTACCTTTACTATCTGGTGAAGGATGAGGACAGAGATTTTATTGAAAAGAAATTGAATGCTACACTTTCGAAACTGAATGCTTTGAAATAATCAGGGAGCCGAATGAGATATGTCGGCTCTTTTGCTTGCTTTTTTAAAGGTTTATCAAGAATGTTTGGTTTATTTTCACATTGAAAGTTTTTCTTTTTCATATACAATTATTATGGTTATGATAGTGCATGGAGTGCGCAGAAACGGAGTTTTATATGATTAGTGCCAATAACGTAACTCTTCGAATCGGAAAGAAGGCCCTGTTCGAGGATGTTAATATCAAATTTACGGAAGGAAACTGCTACGGAATTATCGGTGCGAACGGCGCCGGCAAGTCCACATTTTTGAAAATCCTTTCCGGTCAGCTTGAAACTACAAACGGCGATGTTACCATTACCCCCGGTCAGAGACTTTCGGTTTTGGAGCAGGACCATTTCAAATATGATGAATATCCGGTTATGGATACCGTTATCATGGGTAATCAGCGTCTTTACGACATTATGAAGGAAAAAGATGCGATTTACGCAAAGCCCGATTTTTCGGATGAGGATGGTATCAGAGCCAGCGAGCTTGAGGCGGAATTTGCCGAAATGGACGGATGGGAAGCCGAGTCGAATGCAGCGATGGTTCTTAACGGTCTTGGTATCGACACGGAGCTTCATTACAGCCTTGTAAGCGAGCTTGACGGTAACCAGAAGGTTAAGGTTTTGCTTGCGAGAGCGCTTTTCGGAAATCCCGATATACTTCTTCTCGACGAGCCTACCAACCACTTGGATCTTGATGCGATTGCATGGCTTGAGGACTTTTTGATTGATTTTGAAAATACCGTCATCGTCGTAAGCCATGACAGATACTTCCTCAACAAGGTGTGCACACATACGGCGGACATTGACTATGGTAAGATTCAGCTTTATGCCGGCAACTACGATTTCTGGTATGAGTCCAGCCAGCTTCTTGTTAAGCAGATGAAGGAAGCCAATAAGAAGAAGGAAGAGAAGATTAAGGAATTGCAGGAATTCATTTCAAGATTCTCCGCAAATGCTTCCAAGTCCAAGCAGGCTACTTCAAGAAAGCGTGCGCTTGAAAAAATCGAACTTGATGAGATTAAGCCTTCAAGCCGTAAATATCCTTACATCGACTTCAGACCCGAGCGCGAAATCGGTAACGAGGTTTTGAGTGTTGAGGGAATCAGCAAGACTATTAACGGCGAAAAGGTTTTGGACAATATATCGTTTATTCTCGGACACAATGACAAGGTTGCTTTGGTCGGCGGAAACGAACTTGCAAAGACAACTCTTTTCAAGATTCTCGCAGGCGAGCTCGAGCCCGACGAAGGTTCGTTTAAGTGGGGCGTAACCACTTCACTTGCTTACTTCCCGAAGGATTCAACGGAAGAGTTCAACAACGACCTTACTATTGTAGACTGGCTTACAGGTTACTCTCCGGTTAAGGATGTTACTTATGTACGAGGCTTTTTGGGAAGAATGCTTTTTGCCGGTGAAGACGGTGTTAAGAAGGTTAAGGTTCTTTCCGGTGGTGAGAAGGTAAGATGCCTTCTTTCCAAGATGATGATTTCCGGCGCGAACTGCCTTATCCTTGACGAGCCTACGAACCACCTTGACATGGAGTCAATTACTTCATTAAACAACGGACTTATTAAGTTCCCCGGCGTTGAGTTGTTCTCTTGCCATGACCACCAGTTTGTCGAAACTACCGCAAACCGAATCATGGAGATTTTACCGGGCGGAACACTTATTGATAAAATCACTACATACGACGAATATCTTGCAAGCGATGAGATGGCGAGAAAGCGTACCATCTTTACCGCGAACAGAGAAGACGACGAAGAATAAACAGTCGGGCAGGTTTTTCCTGCCCGAAATTGTATTTTAGGAGACAGGTTATGATAGACCTTCACGTTCATTCCTGCCGTTCCGACGGCACCATGACACCAACCGAACTTGTTGATTATGCCAAAGAAAAACAGCTTTCCGCTTTCGCTCTTACCGACCACGATACCGTAAACGGCATAGATGAGGCTTTAAACAGGGCGAAGGAACTTAAGGAAAAAGGGATAGCCGACATAAAGGTTATTCCGGGAATCGAGCTTTCCACGGAAATGTGGGGGAAAGACATTCATATCGTAGGTCTTTTCATTGATAAGGAATGCCCCGAGTTTAAAGCGTATCTTAAAGAGTTTGTTGATGCCAGAGATACAAGAAACAAAACCATGTGCGAAAAGCTTGTCGGTGACGGAATTGACGTACCGTACGATGAACTTGAAAAGTTTTGTGGCGGTGCGGTAATTACAAGAGCTCATGTTGCGGCTTTTATGCTTAAAAAGGGAATCGTAAAAAGCAGACGTGAAGCTTTCGACAGGTTCATAGGCGACGGAAAGCCTTATCATATTCCCAGAAAGAAAGTTACCCCCATGATGGGTGTCGAACTTATATTAAAGGCGGGTGGAGTTCCTGTTTTTGCACATCCCGTGCTTACAGGCTTTTCCCATGATAAGCTGGAAAGTCTTGTGGCTTCATTAAAGGATGCCGGTCTTATGGGAATCGAAGCCGTATACAGTACTTACACACCTTCCGATGAGCGGGATATAAGAAATCTTGCGGCCAAATATCATCTTCTGATTTCCGGTGGCAGTGATTTTCACGGAAGCAACAAAGAGGATATCGATTTGGGAATCGGTCGCGGTAAGCTTTATGTGGACGAATCGGTACTTGAGGATATTGAAGCCGCACGCAAGAAGGTTCTTTTTACAGACCTTGACGGAACATTGCTGCTTTCGGATTCGACAATAAGCGATAAGATGCGTGAAAGCATTTACGGTGCCGTATCAAGAGGAAATCATATAGTACTTGCATCGGGAAGACCTCTGGACAGTATTCTCGAGGTTGCAACAGATGAAAAAATACTATTTAAAAATATGTTTATTATTTCCAATAACGGTGCACTGATTTACGATTGTGATAAGAAGTGCCCGATATATGAAAACAAGGTTCCTTCCGAAATCATCGGTAAAATTGTTAAGCTTGCCGATGAACTGGGCGTTCATGTTCAAGGGTATTCCCGGCATGAAATTGTTTCGAGAAAAGAAGATGAGGAAGTAATCTATTACAGAAAGAGAATACATCTTCCCTTAAAGCTTGTTGATAATATCGAAGCCGAGCTTACAAACGGTTCGTATAAGGTGCAGTTGATATGCCTTGACGATCATGAAAAGCTCGAGAAATTGTTGGTTAACATAATGTCGGAACTTGGCGATGTCGTTGAAGGAGTTTTCTCAAATCCGAGATATCTTGAGATATTACCCAAGGGTATTAACAAAGGCAATGCACTTTTGTTTATCGAAAGATGGCTTCCTGTTGCCCACAGCGCAACTTATGCCGCGGGAGATGCGGGAAACGATCTTGGCATGATAACTGCGGCCGGCGTGGGTGTTGCCATGAAAAATGCCACGGATGATGTGAAAAAAGCCGCGGATATTGTTACCGTTAATGATAACGATCATGACGGCTTGTGTGAGATTTTGGACAGCTTCAAATAATTGAAAGAGTGATTGATATGTTTAAGGACAGGGAAAAATTAAAGGTTGTCATTGATATGGCATGGCCGGCAATTGTAGAGTCTTTCTTTGTGGCTTTTGCGGGACTTGTCGATTCACTGATGGTAAGCTCCATGGGTTCTTATGCCGTGGCTGCCGTCGGCCTTACGACACAGCCCAAGTTTATAGGTCTTTCCTTATTCTTCGCAATGAATGTTTCGATTTCGGCACTCGTGGCGCGAAGAAGGGGAGAGAATCGAAGAGAGGATGCAAACAGGATTTTGCATACCGCCATTTGGTTTATAGTAATCGCGGCAGCAGTATTAAGCGTTATCTTTGTAGTGGGAGCAGATCCGTTAATCAGGTTGTGCGGCTCCAATGAAGATACGCATGAAAGTGCGGTTGCATACTTCAGAATTATCATGGGCGGTATGATTTTTAACTGCGTTCAGATGGGTATAAATGCTGCGCAAAGAGGTGCCGGAAATACAAAGATTACAATGCGCACCAATGTTACGAGCAATACGATTAACATTGTTTTCAACTATCTTCTGATAGGCGGACATTTCGGCTTTCCGAAGCTTGGAATTTACGGAGCTGCAATAGCTACCGTTTTGGGTACCGTGGTTGCTTCAATCATGAGTGTCATGTCTGTTTGCAAGAAAGATATTTTCGTCAGCATTCCTTATATTATCGAAAATAAGATTAAGCCTTCGTTAAGCACTTTTGGTATAATTATTAAGGTTGGATACAGCGTATTCTTTGAACAGATTCTTATGCGTGTCGGATTTATGTTAACCGCAATAATGGCTGCCGACCAGGGCACGGCTGCAATGGCCGCTCACCAGGTCGGAATGAACATTATGAGTTTATCTTTTTCTTTTGGCGACGGATTACAGGCAACTGCGGTGGCGCTTATCGGTCGAAGCCTGGGAGAGAAGAACGAACAGCTTGCCAAGGATTACGGAAAGCTTTGCAGAAAGGTCGGAATCGTTATTGCAATAGTGCTTACGATTGTTTATCTTGTCGGAGCGAAGGGACTTATGAGTCTGTTCTTCGAGGAAGAAAACATTGTGGCAATCGGCGTATCCATAATGAGAGTTATTATTTTCGTCGTTATCTTCCAGATAAGCCAGGTTATTTACATGGGCTCGCTCAGAGGCGCGGGAGATACGCTTTATACGGCAATTGCGGCCATTATCAGCGTTACGGTAATAAGAACGGTTTTCTCATATCTGTGCTGCTATACGCTCGGCTGGGGAATCATCGGTATATGGCTTGGCGTACTTGCTGACCAGCTGTCGAGATTTTCTTTTGCCACAATAAGATTTTCGCAAGGAAAATGGACGAAAATACAGATCTGAATTGTGCTAAAAATTGCAAAAAAATGTATAAAAGTAGCGTGAATGTATTTTCAGGACGGACATTTTTTGCTATAATGATTAAGTTAAAGTGTTATTACTTTTTAAGGAGATAATTTATGAACTTAAGAAAAAAGAAATGGGTTTATCTGTTTACTGAAGGTAGCGCAGAGATGCGAGATCTTCTTGGCGGTAAGGGTGCCAACCTTGCCGAAATGACCAACATCGGTCTTCCGGTTCCTCAGGGATTTACCGTTACGACCGAAGCCTGCACTCGTTATTACGAAGACGGCAGACAGATTAACGAAGAAATTATGGGACAGATCATGGAATTTGTCGGACGTATCGAAATGATCAACGACAAGTATTTCGGCGACCTCGACAAACCGCTTTTGGTTTCTGTTCGTTCAGGTGCCCGCGCATCAATGCCCGGTATGATGGATACAATCCTTAACCTCGGACTTAACGAAGATGTTGTGGAGGCAATGATTGCCGCTAACCCCGACCCGAAGTTTGAGCGTTTCGTTTATGACTCATACAGAAGATTTATTCAGATGTTCTCGGATGTTGTTATGGGTGTCGGCAAGAAGCATTTCGAAACCCTTATCGATGAGATGAAGGCTAAGAAGGGCGTTGTTTATGACGTTGACCTTACTGCGGAAGATTTAAAGAATCTTGCTGAACAGTTCAAGGAAGAATACAAGAAGGAAATCGGCGATGAATTCCCTTCAGACCCGATTGTACAGTTAAAGGAAGCTATTCAGGCAGTATTCAGATCATGGGATAATCCCCGTGCAAATGTTTACCGCCGTGACAATGATATCCCTTACAGCTGGGGTACCGCAGTTTCCGTTATGCCCATGGTATTCGGTAACTTAAATAACAATTCAGGTACGGGTGTTGCATTTACACGTGATCCCGCTACAGGCGAGAAGAAGCTTATGGGCGAGTTCTTGGTTAATGCTCAGGGTGAAGACGTTGTTGCAGGTATTCGTACACCTATGCACATCGACGAAATGGCTAAGCAGTTCCCTAAGGCATATGACCAGTTCCTTAAGGTATGCGGCATTCTTGAAAAGCATTATCACGATATGCAGGATATGGAATTTACCGTTGAGAACGGTAAGTTATACATGCTTCAGTGCCGTAACGGTAAGAGAACGGCTCAGGCTGCTTTGAAGATCGCATGCGACCTTGTTGATGAGGGCATGAAGACCGAGCAGGAAGCAGTTGCAATGATCGACCCTCGTAACCTTGATACTTTATTACATCCTCAGTTCGATGCCAAGGCAATTAAGGCTGCAACTCCTATGGGCAAGGGTCTCGGCGCTTCTCCCGGTGCTGCTTGCGGAAAGATTGTTTTCTCGGCCGCAGATGCTGAAAAGGCAGCAGAGAAGGGCGACAAGGTTGTTCTTGTAAGACTTGAAACTTCTCCCGAAGATATTACCGGTATGAAGGCTGCACAGGGTATCTTAACCGTTCGAGGCGGTATGACAAGCCACGCTGCTGTAGTTGCAAGAGGTATGGGTAAGTGCTGTGTATCCGGTTGCGGTGACATCGCAATGGATGAAGAAAATAAGAAGTTTACTCTCGGCGGAAAGACTTTCAAAGAGGGTGATTATATTTCAATCGACGGTTCAACAGGTAACATCTACGACGGAAAGATTCCTACAGTTGATGCTACTATCGCCGGTGAATTCGGACGTATCATGGCTTGGGCCGACAAGTACCGTACAATGAAGGTTCGTACCAATGCCGATACTCCCCGCGATGCCCGCAAGGCTCGTGAACTCGGTGCAGAAGGTATCGGTCTTTGCCGTACAGAGCATATGTTCTTTGAAGGCGACAGAATTGATGCTTTCCGTGAAATGATTTGTTCAGACTCTGTTGAAGAGCGTGAAAAGGCTCTTGAGAAGATTCTTCCTTATCAGCAGAGCGACTTTGAAAAACTTTACGAAGCTTTGGAAGGATACCCGGTTACCATTCGTTTCCTCGATCCTCCGCTTCATGAATTTGTTCCTACAGATGACGCTGATATCGCCAAGCTTGCCAAGACTCAGGGCAAGAGCGTAGAAGAAATCAAGAACATTATCGATTCTCTTCACGAATTCAACCCTATGATGGGTCACAGAGGATGTCGTCTTGCAGTTACTTATCCTGAAATTGCAAAGATGCAGACCAAAGCCGTTATCCGTGCTGCAATCAATGTTTCAAAGCAGCATTCAAATTGGGCGGTTAAGCCTGAAATCATGATTCCTCTTGTAGGCGATGTTAAGGAATTTAACTTTGTTAAGGCTGTTGTTGTTGAGACTGCCGAGGAAGAAATCAAGGCTGCTCACTTCAAGCTTGAATACGAAGTAGGTACAATGATCGAAATCCCCAGAGCAGCACTTACAGCTGATGAAATTGCTGCTAACGCTGATTTCTTCTGCTTCGGTACCAACGACCTTACTCAGATGACATACGGCTTCTCAAGAGATGATGCCGGCAAGTTCTTAAATGCTTACTATGACACCAAGATTTTTGAAAACGATCCTTTCTCAAAACTCGACAGAAACGGTGTCGGCAAGCTTATGAAGATGTCAATAGATCTTGGAAAGCCCGTTAATCCTACACTTCATGTTGGTATTTGCGGCGAGCACGGTGGTGATCCTTCATCAGTTGAGTTCTGTAACGAGCTCGGACTTGATTATGTATCCTGCTCACCTTTCCGTGTACCGATCGCAAGACTTGCAGCAGCACAGGCTGCTATACTCAGTAAATAGGGGTTTTAAACTTAAACTATCGAAAACCCTTGATTTTACTAGGGCTAACGCCTATAGAAAGTCCGTCGGAATGTACTTAAGAAACGTTCAGTGGACCGATATAGAAGTCGAAGTTTACATATTCTGATTTGCTTTTAAGGCGATTTTCGTTCGGGTAGATCGCCTTTTTTGAAGAATATCAACACACAAGAATGCAACTATGGAGGATGTAATTTTTACGATTGATTTGGAGAAGAAAGTTTATAAAAATGGGTAGAGGTTGTGAGGGTAAATTGGTATAATTGGAAAAGAAAAACATTTTGTTACTTGTTACTGAAC
>JAZUJT010000015.1:0-40081 GCA_045642905.1 Lachnospiraceae bacterium
AGAACTCTGTTTTGACATTTACGTTGGAACAGAGTTCTTTTTTGTTCGGATACTCTTTGGTTCACAGCTCATGCGGGATGTGGGAAAAGTCTGTATCCTATAAGGCAGTGAAAGGATAGGAATAGGATACGAAAATCGTCAACCCGTATCCTATAAGGCGGTGAAAGGGCGGAAATAGGATATGAGACTGAAAAATTCGTATCCTAATAGTGAAAATTGGCAAGGTATAGGATATCCGGGTACAGATTACGTATTCTATATGAAGAAATATGAAGAAAGATGAAAATAGTATATAGGTATTGACTTATGCAATGCATTAACGTATGATACGAGTAATAATATGCAATGCATAAAACGCAAAGACGTAAAGGACCATGTACATATATTTGTTAGTGTACTTCCAACAATGAGCATTCCTACAATAATGCAACAAATCAAAGGTGCTACTTCTGTAGAACTTAGAAAAGAATTCCCACAGCTTAAAGCGATGCCTAGTCTTTGGACTAGAAGCTATTTTGTAAGTACCGCTGGGAATGTAAGTTCTGAAACAATCAAATGGTACGTTGATACACAAAAAACCAGACCATAGGAGTATACATGCAAAAAGGTATTAAATTTAGGGCATATCCTAACAAGGAACAACAAAACTTAATTAATCAGACACTTGGCTGTTGCAGGCTCATATACAACAAAGGCCTTGTTATGCGAAATACTGCCTATGAGGAGGGCTTAAAAGTAGGATACTCACAGACTTCTGCCATGCTGACTGAGTTAAAGAAAACCTCTGATTTTGCATTTCTAAAAGATGTAGACTCGATTGCGTTGCAACAATCTTTGCGTGACCTTGATAGAGGATTTGTAAATTTCTTTCAGAAACGTGCATCTCATCCTGCTTTTAAGAGTAAGCATAATAATCATCAATCCTATAGAACTGTTAATCAGGGAGATAATATCCGTATTGTAGGTAAATACTTAAAACTTCCTAAACTTGGATGCGTCAAAATCAGACAGTCTGTGGAAGTAGGTAAAATCAACAATGTAACCATAGAACGTACACCTTCTGGTAAATATTTTGTAGTTCTCAATGTAGATTTTGAGCCAGAATCCAAACCTAATAAAGGTGGTTCTATCGGCATTGATGTAGGTATTAAGGATTTTTACTCTGATTCCAATGGGAATGTAGTACATAATCCTAAATACCTTGAGAAGTCCATGCGTAAGCTCATCAGAGAACAGCGCAGCCTGTCACGTAAACAAAAAGGTTCTAACAATCGCAATAAGCAGCGTGTTAAAGTAGCTTTGGTACATGAAAAGATTACAAATCAGCGTAACGATTTCCTGCAGAAACAGTCCACTATGCTAGTGCGTGAAAACCAAACAATCTGCATTGAGGACTTGAATGTAAGAGGTATGGTTCGTAATCATAAGCTTGCTAAATCAATAGCAAGTGCTTCATGGTCAAAGTTCTTTACAATGCTTGAATATAAGGCTACATGGTATGGAAATAAAGTAATCAAGGTGCCTACTATGTATCCAAGCAGTCAGACTTGCAGTTGCTGTGGATATAGAAATCCGCTCATTAAGAATCTGGCAATTCGTAATTGGGAATGTCCAGAATGTCATACTAAGCATAATCGCGACACCAATGCAAGCATAAATATCTTAAATAAAGGCTTGGAATTAGCCTAAATAAAGCTAAACTGTAGGGTAGGGCATACCCGAACAGAATAATCTACGCTTGTGGAGACTATGTAAAACTAAAGTCCCTGTGACAATGTAACGGTCTTAGAAACAAGAATCCCATTGCTTTAGCTGTGGGAGTGTCAAACCTATTAGTTGCTGTGAACTAAATTTTTACTCACCGCTTTTTTAACAATTTTTTATGAAAATTACTTGAATAATCTGTTCATTGCGGAGAATATAGCGCGAACGGAAGCTCTTGTGATGTTGGAGCTTACGCCGACACCGTAAATGGCATTTCCGGATTCCACATCGAGAAGGTGGATGTAAGCGGCAGCCTTGGAGTTGGAGCCTGCCTGCAATGCATGCTCTTCGTAGTTGAGAATCTTGATGTCAACACCGAGATTTTCGATAAGTCCGCGCTTAACGGCATCGATAGGTCCGTTACCGACAGCTTCGAATTTCTTGTCAGTGCCATGATCGGAAAATTCAACGGTAACTCTTGTATCAAACTCTTCGCGTCTCTCACCTTCAAAGTCTTCAACCTGAATCTTCTTAAACTCGTAGGGAGACTTGAGGTCGAGATATGTGGCTGAAAATGCATCCATGATTTCCTCGGGTGAAACCTCGCCCTGCTTCTCCGAAATTGACTGGATGACGTTGGCGAATTCCTTGTGCATTCCCTTGGGAAGCTTGTAGCCGAAGTAGGTATCCATGACGAATGCTACGCCGCCCTTGCCGGACTGGGAATTGATGCGCACGATAGGCTCGTACTCTCTTCCAATGTCGGCAGGATCGATGGGAAGATAAGGAACCTCCCAATACTCGCTTTGTGATTCTCTCATGGCCTGAACGCCCTTGTTGATGGCATCCTGATGAGAACCTGAGAAGGCGGTAAATACAAGCTTTCCTGCATAAGGATGACGAGGATGAACCGGCATCTTTACAAGTCTTTCATATATTTCTATTATCTCATTTACATGCTCGATTTCAAGCTCGGGATTAATTCCCTGTGAGAACATGTTGTAAGCGACATTCAGAATATCAACGTTTCCTGTTCTTTCGCCATTACCGAACAAAGTACCTTCGACTCTGTCTGCACCTGCAAGAAGAGCAAGCTCTGTTGCTGCAACGCCGGTACCTCTGTCGTTGTGAGGATGTACGCTTAAAATGATTGCTTCGCGATTTTCAAAATGCTTATTCATCCACTCGATGATGTCTGCATAAACATTGGGTGTAGTCATTTCAACCGTTGAAGGAAGGTTGATGATAACCTTGTTGTCCTTGGATGCGCCCCACTCTTTAAGAACAGCTTCGCATACTTCAAGCGCATATTCGGGCTCTGTTCCCGTGAAGCTTTCGGGTGAATATTCAAGAATGATCTTGCCGTCAAACTTCTTTGCGCGCTCTTTGACCATTCGTGTACCGTCTATTGCAATCTGCTTGATTTCTTCCTTATCCTTCTTAAATACAACCTTTCTCTGAAGAACCGATGTCGAATTGTAGATATGAACGATTGCCTGCTTGCAGCCCTTTATCGATTCGAAGGTTCTGTCCAAAAGCTCTTCTCTGCACTGAGTAAGAACCTGAACGCATACATCATCGGGAATAAGCTTTCTGTCGATAAGCTCACGTAAAAAATCGTATTCAATCTGGCTTGCTGCGGGAAATCCGACTTCGATTTCCTTAAAGCCCATTTTTACCATATATTCAAAAAGTTCAATTTTCTCACTTACAACCATGGGATCGATTAGTGCCTGGTTACCGTCACGTAGATCAACGCTGCACCATATGGGTGCTTTCTCAATTTCCTTGTTGGTCCATTCTCTTTCGGGATAATGAATTACCGGGTTTCTTCTGTAACGTTTGTAGTTAACCATTTTTCTCTCTCCATTCTTTTCTTTTATAAAAATAAAAAATTTAGCATAATAAAGCGATAAAGCATATGGGTACAAAAACACCCTATCCCGTTTCGAGATAGGGTGCAATAAATCAATTTATTCGCCAAGACCGCTTTCGATAACTTCCACAAGCCTTTCGAGGGCTTCTTCCTCGTCCTCGCCTTCGCATACAAATTCAATTTCATCACCGCATTTAACGCAAGCGCCCAGAACGCTTAATACACTCTTGGCATTCGCTGTGTTCTCTCGATACGAAAATGTAATCATAGCTTTAAACTGCATAGCCTCCTTACATAGGACGCCTGCGGGTCTAAGGTGTAGGCCTGTAGGGTTTTTAATAGTAACTTTCTGGCTTACCATCTGTTCCTCCAAAAAAATAGTTCAGTGTATGAAGATATGACCAAACAAAAACTAAATATCCCACATACTGTAATAAATATAGCACCTCTTAATACCTTAAGCAAGTTAATAATTGGTGAACAACTTGCCGATAAGTGCTATTTTGTACTTGTAAAACGATTTATAACATTACATTCTGAATAAGCTCTGCAAGCTTTTCTGCCTCAGCGGTAATAACTTCCTTATCGCTGCCTTCAATCATTACACGAACAAGCGGCTCTGTTCCGCTCGGACGAATGAGAACACGTCCGTTACCCTCGAATTTCTTCTCGAGAGCATCAATTGCCTCAGCAATTTCAGGATATTCCATATAGGATTCCTTCTTGTGGTTGGGAACGTGTGCGCCGACAAGAGCCTGGGGAAGAACTGTCATTATCGAAGCAAGCTCCGAAAGCTTCTTTCCGCTCTTAACGACTACTTCAAGAAGATGTAAAGCGCTTAACAAACCGTCACCGGTTGTGTTGTCATCAAGGAAAATGATATGTCCGGACTGCTCGCCGCCTAAGTTGTAGCCGCATTCCTTCATACGTTCAAGAACGTATCTGTCACCGACCTTGGTCTGTTCAATGTTGATATTGTTTCTTGCGCCCATCTGGAAGAATCCGAGGTTACTCATTACCGTTGCAACAATAGTATCCTTGTTAAGTCTTCCCTGTGACTTCATATAATTACCGATAATAGCCATGATTTCGTCGCCGTCAACGGTCTTTCCGTTCTCATCAACAGCGAGAAGACGGTCTGCATCGCCGTCGAAAGCAAGACCCAAATCAGCTTTCTCGTAAACAACTCTTGCCTTCAATTCTTCAAGGTGAGTTGAACCGCAGTTTGCGTTAATGTTTGTACCGTCGGGAGAGTTGTGAATGGCAATAACGTTGGCTCCCAATTCCTTCAAAGCTTCTACGGAAGTATAGTATGCAGCACCTTCTGCGGTATCTACAACAATCTTCATTCCGTCAAGGTTGATATCAACAGCCTTAAGTGAATGGTTAATATATTCTTCACGTGCATCGGTACGATATTTAATCTTTCCGACACCTGCACCGGTAGGGAAGTTAACTCCCTGCATGTTGCTCTTAATAAGGCTTTCAATTTCATCCTCAAGTGCATCGGGAAGCTTGTATCCGTTTCCGTCGAAGAACTTGATTCCGTTAAATTCAACGGGATTGTGTGATGCCGAAATAACAACACCGGCATCAACCTTGTATTTCTTGGTAAGGTATGCAATTGCGGGAGTAGGTAAAACGCCAACGTATACTGCATTGGCACCTACAGAACATGCGCCGGCCATAAGGGCATTGGCAAGCATGTCACCCGAAATTCTGGTATCACATCCTACCATAATGGTAGGCTTATGCTGATTGGTCTTAGTTAATACGCAAGCTCCGGCCTGGCCTAACTTCATTGCAAGTTCAGGGGTAAGTTCCGAGTTGGCAACACCTCTGACACCGTCGGTTCCAAACATTCTGCTCATAAAAATAGTCCTCTTTTCAATTATTTATTGCTCTTTTTAATCTCCGTAAGCTTAACCTTAAGTGTTACGGATTCTTTTAAAGAAACATTATCGGGAAGCTTCATGTTAAGTATAAGTTCGTAAGTTCCCGCTTTAAACGAATTAATCTGATGAGTCATGGAATAATCACCGAAGTCGATGTTAAGATCCATATCTCCCAGGGATATTGCCTGAAGATTTCTCTTCAATCCTACCAGCGTAAATTCAATGTAGTCCTTGGATTCGGCCCAATCTACCTCAAATCCGTCGGGCCCGCTTTGAATATCAACGTTCCTAAGATAAGTACTGAATTCCTGCTCTATGCACTTTTCAATACCGACGGTAACGTTAACGAGTCCGTCCCAGGTATTGTCTCCCACCTTAACATGTGAAGGAAGATAATCCGCCATGTTTAAGGTAAGTGTCATATCATGATCATGTCCGTTTACATTAAGAACCGTAGACGGAACATTAATGGATGCAATTGAATCAATAACCGACTGCTTGCCTGCGATAAGCATGGTATCTATCGTCGAGGTAATGTCACCGGTAAGTTCACAACCCTCCGACGGTATACCCGATACGGCAAAATAAACCGGCACGCGCTTTGTCGCGAGAATTTCAACGTCAACTCTGACATTGTTAATGTTGAGTTCAAGATTTTCTTTATCGATAGTCTCGCCGTTTTCGTCCAAAAGTTCGATATCGGAAGTGGTGGAAATATCACTCGTAAATCCCGTAACCTGAACATCGACAGCAGCGGAAGCAATTCTTGAAACAACCGACTCGGGACCCGATATTTTTACCTGATTCTGAGCTGTCTTGATATCGCCGATAATATATCCTTCTTCTATCTCACCGGAAGTAGTCGCGGTAATCGGAAGAGTAATAGACTTTCTGTTTTCAATCTTAACTCTTAAGAAATTGTCGGAAAGCTTGATGTTCTCAACCTTGTCCATGTACTTGGAAACGCTGACATCGATAGGAACGTAAGTCTCATCGGATGAAAGGTTTCTAAGATCGGCAGTTGCGACAATGTTGTCGTTATTATTGCCGAACTCCTGGATAACCGTTCTGGGCGCCTTGACGATAACCGTTGCGATAGTATCGCTTCCGTCGACAATTTCAAGCGTCTTACCCTCTTCGGTAATTATTCTCGTGTTGAAAAGCTTAACACTTACGTTTCTGTATGTCTGTGTTGATACAGGGTCGGTAACATTTACAACTACAAGCCATAAGCCAAAAGAAATAACGAACGCAAGAATCTTCAAGCCGAGGTTGTGTGTAATACGAATCTTCTTAATCACATCCCAAAAGGTTGGCTTATTACTCATACGTGGCCTCCCTTCCCCTTAAAGCGAATACGCTTTTTCTCTACACCGGGCTTGTTCTGAACAACTTCGAGCATTCTTCTGAGTCCGTCCGAATCGACGTTTCTCTTAAGCTCGCCTTCGTAAGCAATGCTGATACGTCCCGTTTCCTCGGATACGATAATGGTAAGTGAATCGCTTACCTCCGAAATACCTACACCGGCTCTGTGTCTTGTTCCGAGTTCCTTGCTAAGTGTAAGATTGTCGGAAAGAGGAAGATAACAGGTTGCATAAGTTACCCTGTTTCCGCGAATGACAACCGCACCGTCATGTAAAGGTGTGTTGTGCTCAAAGATATTTATCAAAAGCTGACTGGTAACAACACCGTCAACTTCAATACCGGTATTTTCGATTTCCGAAAGCGAATTGCTCTGTTCTACTACAATAAGTGCACCGGTTCTGGCCTTACCCATTTCGGTACATCCTTTAATAATCTCATTTATGGTCTTGTCGGAGAAACGACCTTCAATGTCTTTGTTCTGGTCGAACATAACTCCCGACAAGAAGCTCTTCTTACCAATCTGTTCAAGAGCTTTACGAAGTTCAGGCTGGAATACTACCACTATTACCGTTGCCGCGATTGTAAATAACTTATTGGCAATCCACAGAATAGTGCTCATCTCGAATATTTCCGCAATAACAAGGAAAATAGCGATAACGATTATACCCTTCAAAAGAGCCCATGCGCGGGTGTTCTTAATCCAGAGCATAATCTCATAGACGAGAAAGGTAATGAACAGAATTTCGACAATGTCTGTCCATCCGATAGTCGGCATATTAAATTTTTCGAGATTATTACTCATAAACTCGATAATATTTGCCATCTTCCAAAGCCATCCTTTCCGGAAATTTACCTGAAAAACTTAACTTACATGTTCTTTCTGCCCATTGAACGGTTTACCTTGTCGGTAGGAATGGGCTGTGTCTCATCGGACACCAAAAAGATTTCTTCATCATCGGTTATCGGAGACTTAACCGCTTTACGTGCGGGAGCATCCGAAGTTCTTGCCATATATGACATGTTGCGATCATAAGCTCTTGCCTCGGGCTGTTGCTTTACGGGCTGTTGACTTACGGTCTTTTCGGCGGTTCTTGCGGGAACGCTTCTTTGAATCTTTTCGGGAGCAATAACACTTTCCCTTCTGACTCTCTCTGGAGCGGGCTGAGCTTTTCTTTTGCCCGAAAGCTTAATATCGTTCTTGGGAACAGCCTTTACATAGTAATAGTATTCATCGTCTTCAAACTGAACCTTTTCCGTTCTGTTGTAGTCAAGGTCGAAGCAGAAGAACTGAAGAATTATGTTGATGATAACCGAAACAATAAGTCCTCCGAAAACCTTTCCTACGGAAACATCGCCCGAGAAAACCTTATTGCAGGCAGCTACCATGATAATCATTGTTAAAACGCCGCAGCCGATTGCAAGAAACCAGCTGTAGTTAATCGAAAGACGTCTGATTAAATACACAACAAGAACCGTCGCTGCGAATGCAACCGCCAGAACAATCATGTTCCTGTTGGAAATAATTGCATCTATTGAAGCCTTGAACACATCAAGAGAAAACAAACTGTCGCCGGCCTTCAATGAATCCGCATTGTTCGAAACAAAATGTAAAACCTGATAAACAATAACACCGCTTGCCACGGAAACCATCGATGAAGCGTTTCCGACAAGTCCCATCGAAATAGGCATTACGTAAGGGATATTGAATGCAAAAGAAACAGGTGTAAGTAACACCGCGTATGAATCCTGCGAAGCAAATCTGAAATATAACAGAAACAGCACAAGAAACAGTGCGAAAACCACAACCGTAACTTCCAATGAAAGTTTATAAAGATGAGCCAATGTAATCGCCGCAATAATCACTATTGTAAGATTATTCGGCAAAAACGAACCTGCAAGTGCCACGATTAATACTATCGGTCCCGATGCAAGCTTGGTAAAGTAACCCAGCTTGTTGCTGACCTGTGACAATGCAAGGAACGAAAGAAGAAATTTCAAAATCGGTGTGATGAATACTTCGTTCTTACCGACGAATTTCTTGATATATGCCTTTATTGTTAATAATGCTTCCATAACTACCCTATTACTCCTTACTCCTCTTTGTGATACAGCATTGACAACTGCTTCAGGTTATTAAAGTACCGCCTCAAATTCTTCTTGGCTTTTCTGTACTTAACGCTGAACGCCACATACACAACAAGGCAGTACCCTACCAGGAAAGTCACATAAATTCTTGCCACCTTTCCGGCAAAAGCAAACAAGTCCATCTTGTATATATTTGTCATAAAGTTTTCAAAATCATAATAAATGTACGCACCAAAAACTATCATAAATGCAATGGTTGCACATATGATAGCCTTGATTACCTCGAGAGTGACGTAGTCGCTTCTGAAATACTTGGCAACGGCCGCATTCTTCTTGCCGTCGTTGTCTTCATAAGAAGCCATACGTGTCATCAATTTAATTCTTTCTTCATTTAACATAAAAACCTCTGTAACAAAGGAGTACTGCCAAAGCCTATCCTAAGAAACGCATACGTGCTGCTTCGCGAGGATCTTTCTTGGGAGCCTGCGGAGCCGGCTTCTGAGGGATAACACTCCTTAATGAATTTGTAAGCTGATTCTTGCAATTATCGCAATAACGACCGCTTCTGATAGCGCAGCCGCATGATTCGCATGAAAGTGTAACAGCCGAATCACTTGTGAACTCAAGTCTTTCTTCACGAAGCCATTGCTGAATCTGAGTAGTCTCAACGTCACATTCTCTTGAAACTTCATGAATACCAACCATGGGATGATCCTGGATATAAGCCTTTACTTCTTTAAACTTCTCCTCAAGAGCATCATGGCAAGCGGGACAAATCTGGGGGCCAAGTGCATAGTTAAATAATTTTCCACATTTTCTGCAATTCTTAACGTTCATAAGTTACTCCTTCTTGGCAGTCACGTACCTGCTGCCGTAATTGAAATGAAATATACCTTATTTACCCCGTGCCGTTTAAGCTCGCATGAAACGGCATCAATTGTACTGCCTGTCGTATATATGTCATCTACGACAATTACATTCCCTAATTTTACATCATTTTGATTAACAATAAAAGCCTTTTTCATATTAATTTGGCGGTGTTTTCTGTCGAAAAGCTTCTGCGGTGCCGTATTTCTCGCCCTCTCTATCAAATCCTCCATTGTGGGGATTCCCGTGAGTTTCGAAAGTTCCTCGGCCAAAAGTGCGGCCTGGTTGTAACCCCGCTTTATAAAGCGCTTTCGGTGAATCGGCACAGGCACCAAGGCATCCGGATGAATCATGTCTATCCACGGTCCCAAACGATCGTAAATAATGCTCGCGTACCCGCTTGCGTACTCCGGTCTGTTCTGGTACTTAAAGCGATAAACGCTGCTTCCGATCTGCTCATATCCCAGCACGAATCTCCCTCTTTCGAAGGAATGATGCTTAACCTTACATTCCGTGCAGAAAATCCCGCCCCGTGAAGGCCTTCCGCATCTTAAGCACACCGGTTCTTCAATATACTTAAGCTTCTTATTGCAATCCGGGCAAATATACGAATCCTTTCCGTATATCACTCCGTCGCATGCTATACATCTTTTCGGAAAAACAAGATGCAGCATAGATTTCAAAAATTCATTCATAAGGTCCTTTCCAATCACTGTCCCCGGCCCTTACAAAGAGTATTATACACACTGATTATTAAGAAATAATAAATGTTTTCGGCAAAAGAAAAAAATATTTTCATTGCTCCATAATTTCTGCGATTCGGTCTCTTAACCCACTGTTTCTGCGATTTTCACTGTTGTTCTCAATCATTTTGCAGAGAGTCTCTTCATCTCCTAACATTACAAGACAGTTTTTCGCTCTCGTAACACCCGTGTAGAGAAGATTTCTGTTGAGAAGCTGTCTCGGGCCCGGCATTATCGGCATGATTACGGCCGCATATTCGCTGCCCTGTGACTTGTGAACCGTAATGGCATAAGCAAGTTCCAGTTCGTCAAGGTCTGAAAAAGGATACTCAATCATGCGATGATCGTCATACTCAACCGTAAGAATGCTGTTGTAGCGGTCAACCTTTTTCACAATGCCCATGTCGCCGTTAAACACACCCAGTCCCGCATCTATCGGAATGTTGTGCTTACCGTAAACCGTCCACTCGGCCTTGTAGTTGTTCTTTACCTGCATGACCTTGTCGCCTTCCCTGAAAAGCGTCTCGCCGTACATAAACTCGCCCTTATCTTCGGACGGCGGATTTATGCTCTCCTGAATAAAACGGTTTAAAGCCTCCACGCCAACGATACCCTTTCTGGTGGGAGTCATGACCTGAATGTCGAAAGGAGTTGCGTTTACGTATCCCGGCAGATTTTTGGTCATAAGTTCAACGATATTGGCAAGAATACGCCTGGTATCGTTCCTCTTAAGGAAGAAAAAGTCTCTGCTCTTATTGTCGATGGAAACCTTTTCGCCACGATTAATAAGGTGTGCGTTCGTGACAATGTCTCCGCTGCCTTCCTGTCGATAAATCTTGGTAAGTCTCGTAACCGTAAAGCAGTTGCTCTCCAGAAGGTCTCGAAGAACCTGACCCGGGCCGACACTCGGAAGCTGGTCGGCATCGCCTACAAGAACAAGCCTCGTTCCTTCCAAAACCGCCTTAAGAAGTGCCTGAAAAAGAAAAACATCCACCATCGACATCTCGTCGACAATAATGACATCCGCCTCAATGGGGTTGTCCTCGTTGCGTTCAAATCTTGCGCCCTTACCGTCCTCGTCAACGGCACCGTTTATCTCCAAAAGACGATGAATCGTGCGTGCCTCGTATCCCGTAGCTTCGGTCATACGCTTGGCGGCTCTTCCGGTCGGAGCGGCAAGAAAAATATCAAGGTTCTCTTCCATGAAGTACTTGATAATAATATTGATAGTCGTGGTCTTTCCCGTACCGGGGCCACCGGTAATTATGGATACGCCGTTATTAACAGCCGCCTCCACAGCGCTCATCTGAGTGCTGTCAAGGAAAGTTTCGTCGGCATCGCATAAATCCTCGATACGCTTTCGAAGCGTTGCCGGAGTAAACCTGCTCTCGGAAGACATATCCACCGAAAGCGAGCGAAGCATTCCCGCAATAGACCGTTCCGTATAGAAGTTGGAGGCAAGATAGATGATTTCGTCCTTCGAATCGTCCGAAGGCTGCCTTAAAATAAGCTTTTTCTCCACATAAAGATTCTCAATCAGCGGCGTAATCGCATCGGGATTTATCTCCAAAGTCTCGGCAGTCCTTGCAATCAGTTCGCCTCTGTACAAAAACATATGCCCCTGTCCCATTGCCTGCATAAGCGTGTATTGGAGAGCGCTCTTAATGCGATATTCGCTGTCGCCGACAATTCCGACCCTGGCGGCAATTTCATCGGCGGTTTTAAAGCCGACACCCGATATGTCCTCGGCAAGCCTGTACGGATTTTCCTCGATAAGCGAATAAATACGGTCGCCGTAATAAGAATAAATCTTAATCGCCAGCGTGTTTCCGATGCCGAATTGCTGAAGAAACATCATTGCATCGCGGTAGCCTCTCTTCTCGTGCACGATAACGCCTATTTCACGCGCCTTTGCAAGCGAGATACCCTTAACCTGTGCAAGCATTTCAGGCTTATTTTCGACTATGTCAAAAGAATCTTCCCCGAACATATCGACAATTCTCTTGGCAAGCGAATTTCCGATTCCCTTGATAATTCCCGAGCCCAGATAGCGTATAATCGCTTCCTCGCCCTTGGGCGCAACAACCTTAAAGGAAGACACCTTAAACTGTTTGTCATATACCGGATGGACAGTCCATTCGCCCGTAACCTCCAAAACCTCTCCCTCGCCTACGCCGAAGAGATTACCGACGATGGTTTCTTCACCATCCTCGGTCATAAAGTCACAAACCTTATATCCGTCATCCGCACTTTCAAAACGTATAGAAGTAATGTACCCGTTCAAAATTTCCATAAAGTATACCCATAAAATTAATCACAAAAAAATGCATGGCAAGGATTATGCATCCCCGACATGCATTTAAATCGTATCTGTTTACTTAACGTCATAGTTTCTTTTCATCTGCTCGTAAAGAGTCTGAGCAAGACCTAAGCTGTTCTGCTCGGTAGATTGCTTGGCCATCTCCTGCACGAAGCTGTCCTTGTAAAAATCCACCAAAGTCGATGTGGCTGCCGAAGACGACTCTTCGTTACCGACAGTTTTCATCATTTCTTTAAAGCACTGTTCCAGGAAGTAGCTTTCAAACTCCTTGCATACCGACATAAGCTCATCATCGGATGCTTTCGAGTAATCCTTTGCAGCATCAACCATGTTTGAAGCTTTTCCCGAAGCGGCATTTTCACGTATGTAATTGTTATACATGCTGTTTATTGAATTAATGTCAAAATCCATAGCTGTCTCCGTGTCAGAGTATTACAAAATAACTTATCTTAATCCGTTGGCCTGCTGAAGCATTTCATCGGATGCGGTAATAGCCTTCGAGTTAAGCTCGTATGCTCTCTGAGCGGTAATGAGGTTAACCATTTCATCCGCAACCTGAACGTTGGAGCCCTCAAGATAGCCCTGGGTAACCTTGGTCTTGGAAAGAGAAGTAACCGTCTGCTCATTCATGGGTGCGCCGCTTGCTGCCGATTGAGAATAAAGACCGGAATCAAGCTTTTCAAGTCCGGCGGGATTATTGAATTGGTAAATACCGAATACAATACCCATTGACTTTAAGTTGTTATTGGCATCGGGATACATAAATTCACCGTCTCCCGAAACATAAATCTTGCTGGCGATAGTATCTTTACCGAAAGTGATTTCCTTGCCGGTTGCGTCCAATACGGGAAGACCGTCTGTCGTGGCAAGCATAACGCCGCCTTCCTTGTTCATGGCCCAGTTAAAGTTACCGCTTCTTGTATAATATGTATTTCCGTCCTCGCCTTTTACCGAGAAAAGGCCTTTTCCGGAAAGAGCAAAAGCCGTATCGCTTTCCGAAGCAAGTAATGCTCCGTCCGTAAAAATCGAAGTGATGGCGGAATTTCTTACACCGAGTCCGACCTGTGCTCCGACGGGCTTGTTCTGGCCGTTGGCACTGGTGGTCTTGGTCTGGATAGTCTGATATAAAAGAGATTTGAACTCATTAACCTCTGTCTTATATCCTGTGGTGTTAACATTAGCAAGGTTCTGTGCAATTGTGTCTACATTGGTCTGCTGGGCTCTCATACCCGTTGCAGCCGTCCATAAGCTTCTTACCATTTAATGCTCCTTTCGTGGAAACCGTTACTGAACTCTGCCAAGCTGATTAGCGGCAATATCAAGCGAACTGTCGTAAGCCTTAAGAATCTTCTGATTGGCCTCATATTGTCTGGTGATTGAAATCAAATCTACCATTTCCGTAACTACGGAAACATTGGACATTTCAAGGTAACCGGAATTAACCTTTGCGTCAGCAGTGGCAAATGTGGCTCCTTCCACAGGTTCAAGGAGGTTTTCTCCGTACTTTTTAAGGTAATTGTAATCTTTGAAATCGACAATTCGAAGTCTATCGATAAGCTTGTCGTTCTGAACTATATTACCTTGTGAATCAATAGATGTTTCCTGGGTGGGATCGATTCGTATACGTCCCTTCTCACCGATGACGAAATCGCCGTCCTTGGTAACAAGGTAGCCTTCCTTGGTAATCGAAAACTCACCGTCTCTTGTATACATTGTACTCTTGGTGCCGCTCTTGTTGGTAAACTCTACCGTGAAGAAACCGTCTCCCGCAAGTGCAAGATCGAAGGTATTATCGGTAATTTTAAAGGACCCCTGCGAGTAGTCGGTATAGTTCTCCCCAATCTTTACACCGGGAGTATTGACTCCCATGCGACGGGGGATGTTGACTGCTTCGGAAGCGTCCTTAAGTTTATAGGCGAACACCGAGTCAAACGACTGACTCGTGGTGCCCTCCTTCTTGTATCCTATTGTTGTTGAATTGGCAAGGTTATTGGTGAGCACATCCATACGATGCTGCTCATTCATCATTCCGGTATAAGCTGTATATAATCCTTTTAACATGCCAATCCTTTCCCGCGACTCTAAGGTCCGATTTTAGATTTCGTCTTTATAGCCGGCGCGGAACTCTACGCACTTACCTGTACCGATGGCAACCGCTGTCATGGGCTCTTCGGCAGTCATGGTGTTAATACCCATCTTTTCGGAAATAAGATCCTCAAGACCTCTTAACATACTGCCGCCACCTGTAAGTACAATTCCTCTGTCCGCAATATCTGCGGCAAGTTCCGGAGGAATCTTTTCAAGAACTGCATGGATAGCTTCAACAATCTGAGCTGTTGTATCTTCCAAAGCCTCAAGAGTTTCATCGGAAGAAACCTTAACTGTTGAGGGAAGACCGGTAACAAGGTTACGACCCTTAACATCCATGTATTCTACTTCCTGGAGCTTGTAAGCGCATCCGACTTTAATCTTAATATCTTCTGCGGTTCTTTCACCGATAAGAAGATTATGTTTCTTACGCATATAACGCTGAAGAGCTTCATCAAAGTTATTGCCTGCAACCTTGATTGACATACTCTCAACCTTGCCGCCGAGTGAAATAACTGCGATATCTGTTGTACCACCGCCTATATCGACAATCATGTTTCCGCAAGGCTTTGAAATATCGATACCTGCGCCGATTGCTGCCGCAATGGGCTCCTCGATAATCATAACTTCACGTGCGCCTGCCTGATAGGTAGCGTCTTCAACGGCCTTTTTCTCAACTTCGGTAACACCCGAAGGAACGCAAACGGCGATGCGGGGCTTTCTGTAAGTCCTGTGACCCAATGCCTTCTGGATGAAGTATTTCATCATCTTTTCGGTAACGGTGTAATCGGAAATAACACCACCGCTCAACGGTCTTACGGCAATAATGTTTTCGGGTGTTCTACCCAACATAAGTCTTGCATCTTCGCCGATAGCTTTAATCTTGTTAGTGTCTTTATCAAAAGCAACAACCGAGGGCTCTTTTAAAACAACGCCTTTACCGCGAAGATAAACAAGAACGCTGGCTGTACCTAAGTCAATTCCCATATCTGTGTACTGCATAGTCAAAATCCTTTCATCTAAACCAACAAACTATATCTAAAAGATTATACCTTAACCGCAATACAATTCAAAGGGGAATTGAAAAAATTAATAAAATTTTTTTAGACAAAACGAGTTATCTGTCATATATATCGGTTAAGATTTTCAAAAAGTTTAGCCTCTGTTTTTATCTCTTTGAAGCATCATCTTTATATACTTGCCGGTTGCCGAATTTTCACACTTTGCGACATCTTCGGGTGTTCCGCACGCTACAACCGTTCCGCCGGCATCTCCGCCTTCGGGACCCATGTCGATTATATAATCCGCGGTCTTTATGATATCGAGATTGTGCTCGATAACGACAACGGTATTGCCGCCCGAAGCAAGTCTTTCAAGTATTTCCGTAAGCTTGTGAACATCCGCAAAATGAAGTCCGGTGGTCGGCTCATCCATGATATAAATGGTGCGTCCCGTACTTCTTCTCGAAAGTTCGGTCGCGAGCTTGACTCTTTGAGCCTCACCTCCCGAAAGAGTGGTTGCGGGCTGTCCGAGCTTAATATATCCGAGTCCGACTTCCTTTAAGGTAACAATCTTGTTGCGTATGGACGGTATATTTTCAAAGTAATCAACCGCTTCATCCACCGTCATGTCGAGAACATCATAAATTGATTTACCCTTAAACAGACATTCCAAAGTTTCTCTGTTGTAACGCTTTCCCTTACATACTTCGCACGGTACGTAAACATCGGGCAAAAAATGCATTTCGATTTTAACGATTCCGTCACCCTGACATGCTTCACAGCGACCGCCCTTCACGTTAAAAGAAAAACGTCCCTTTTTGTATCCGCGTTCTTTGGCCTCCTTGGTAGTAGCAAACAAATCACGTATCATATCGAATACACCCGTATATGTTGCCGGATTGGAACGGGGTGAACGGCCGATCGGTGACTGATCGATATCGATAATCTTGTCAAGCTGCTCTATTCCTTCAATCTTATCGAACTTACCGGGTATGGTATGTGCACGGTTAAGCTTCATGGCAAGATACTTGTTCAAAATCTCATTGGTAAGCGATGACTTTCCCGAACCTGAAACGCCGGTTACGCAAGTCATGACGCCGAGAGGAATCTTTACGTCGATGTTTTTGAGGTTGTTCTCCCTCGCCCCTTTAACCGTAAGCCAGCCTGTGGGTGCACGTCTTACCGAAGGAACCGGGATGAACTTCTTGCCGCTTAAGTACTGGCCGGTTATCGACTCCTTAACCTTCATGATTTCCGCCGCGGTTCCCTGTGCCACAAGTCGACCGCCGTTTACGCCGGCACCGGGGCCGATGTCCACGATGTTATCGGCAGCAAGCATCGTCTCCTCGTCATGTTCCACAACAATGACCGTATTTCCGAGGTCACGAAGGTGCTTTAAGGTATCCAGAAGTTTACCGTTGTCTCTCTGGTGAAGTCCGATACTGGGCTCGTCAAGAATGTAGGTTACGCCTACAAGTCCCGAGCCTATCTGCGTGGCAAGACGGATTCTCTGAGCCTCGCCGCCCGAAAGAGATGCCGTCGCACGCGAAAGTGTAAGGTAAGACAAGCCTACATCCTTAAGGAACGTAACTCTTGCCGTTATCTGCTTCAAAATCTGCGCTCCGATGAATCTTTGCTGTTCGGACAAATCGCAGTTATCCAAAAACTCCAACAAAGAGCTTATGCTCATGTTGGTAATGTCATATATATTCTTATCGCTTACCGTTACGGCAAGTGATTCTTTTCTAAGTCTCTTTCCGCCGCAGACGGTACATGGATTGACACTCATATATGTCTCGTAGTCGGCCTTCGAAGATTCCGAAAATGTCTCCTTGTAGCGCTGCTCGCTTATCGCCATAATGCCTTCGAAAGTAACCTCGTACTGGCCTCTTCCGCGCATGCTTGTGTAGTTTATGGTGAATCGCTCGCCACCGTTTCCGTACCAAAGAAGGTTCTTTATGGAATCGGGATAATCCTTAAACGGTGTTTCGAGGCTGAACTTATATTTCTTGGACATCGCGTCAAAAATGGCGAAAATCCAACTTTTTGAATCGTTTAACGACTTCCAGCCGTTCATGACAATGGCGCCTTCCCGAAGTGAAAGCGAATCGTCGGGAATAATTAAGTCCTTGGAAAACTCCATCTTGTATCCAAGTCCCGCGCATGCCGGGCACGCGCCGAAAGGATTGTTGAAGGAAAAAGAACGCGGTTCGATTTCCGGCACACTTATCTCACAGTCCGGACACGCAAAGTTCGAAGAGAACGTAAGCTGATTGCCGTCAACCACATCAACCGTAAGATTTCCGCCCGTAAGCTCCAATACGGTTTCAATGGAATCGGTAAGTCGCTTCCTGATATCTTCCCTTACAACAAGTCTGTCAACGACAATGTCTATGGAGTGCTTAATATTCTTATCGAGAGTAATCTCCTCGGAAAGTTCATACATGTTTCCGTCGATAATCGCACGTACATATCCTGTACGACGTGCCTTATCGATTACCTTTTCATGCATACCCTTCTTGCCTCTTACAACAGGCGCAAGAAGCTGAATCCTGGTTCCTTCGGGAAGTGAAAGTATACGGTCCGCCATCTGATCTACGGTCTGTCTTGAAATAACTCGGCCGCATTCGGGACAGTGCACTATTCCGATACGTGCATACAAAAGTCTGAAATAATCATAGATTTCCGTAACGGTTCCTACCGTTGAACGGGGATTTCTGTTGGTTGACTTCTGGTCGATGGATATCGCAGGTGAAAGACCTTCGATTCTTTCTACATTCGGTTTCTCCATCATTCCCAAAAACTGTCTTGCATATGAGGAAAGAGACTCCATGTATCTTCTCTGTCCTTCCGCATATATCGTGTCAAAAGCAAGGGAAGATTTTCCCGAACCCGAAAGACCCGTAAGAACCACCAGTTCATTACGGGGAATATCCACGCTTAAGTTTTTAAGATTATGTTCGTTTGCTCCGAAAACGCGAATTACCTCGCCCTTCGGTTTCATCTTCTGTGCTGCCATACTAACTCCGAACGGGCACTTTTCAGTGCTCCATATCATATAATTCTTTCTTTAATTCCATCATTCTGTCACGAAGTTCAACCGCTGCCTCGAAATTGAGTTCTGCTGCCGCCTTCTTCATCTTGGCGGTAACCTCATCAATCTCCTTCATAAGCTCACCCTTACTCATGGACTCAACATCCTTTCTGTCCTTCATAAGGTCCTTCGTCTCGGCAGATGATATTCTTATTACATCTCTGACCGCTTTCTTTATGGTAGTAGGTGTAATGTTGTTCTTTACATTGTATTCGTTCTGTATCTGACGTCTTCGGTTGGTTTCCTCTATACAGATTCGCATGGAATCCGTAATGGTGTCAGCGTACATAATTACATGGCCCTCGCTGTTTCGTGCCGCACGTCCTACCGTCTGAATAAGCGAAGTAGCCGAACGCAAAAAGCCTTCCTTGTCGGCATCAAGCACCGCAACCAGCGATATTTCCGGTATATCCAGTCCTTCTCGTAAAAGGTTTATTCCCACCAGAACATCGAAAAGGTCCATTCGCATGTCCCTGATTATCTCACTTCTCTCCAAAGTGTCAATATCCGAATGCAGGTATCTTACCCTTATGCCGGCTTCCTTCAAGTAGTCGGTCAAATCCTCTGCCATCTTCTTGGTAAGGGTAGTAACCAGGACTTTGAAACCTTTTTCTTTTTCCTTACGGATACTGCCGATCAAATCGTCGATTTGTCCCTCAACGGGGCGAACCTCGATGGGCGGATCCAGAAGACCGGTAGGCCTTATTACCTGCTCGGTGCGCAGAAGCTCATGGTCGGCTTCGTAATCGCCGGGGGTCGCGGAAACAAACAGTATCTGGTCGATTCGCGACTCGAACTCGTCAAAGCAAAGCGGTCTGTTATCCATCGCTGACGGAAGTCTGAACCCGAAATCAACAAGATTCTGCTTTCTCGAATGGTCGCCTGCGTACATTCCGCGAACCTGCGGAAGCGTGATGTGCGACTCGTCCACTATCATCAAAAACTCGCCGTCGAAATAGTCCAAAAGGCAGTGCGGCGGTTCACCGGGCTTCAATCCCGCAAGGTGTCTTGAATAGTTCTCTATTCCCGAGCAAAATCCCGTTTCGCGAAGCATCTCGACATCGAAATTTACTCTCTCCGATATTCGCTGCGCCTCTATAAGCTTATCCTCGGACTTGAAGAATTTAACTCTTTCATGCATCTCTTCTTCGATGGCGTCACACGCCTTAAGAAGACTCTCGTTATTGACAACGTAATGCGATGCCGGGAATATCATGGCATGCTCCAGCACGCAGTTCACGCGTCCCGTCAAAGGATCCGTTTCGGAAATTCGGTCAATCTCATCTCCGAAAAACTCAACTCTTATAAGAAATCCGTCTTCGTGCGAGGGAGCTATTTCCACAACATCTCCGCGCACTCTGAAGCAGTTTCTCTCAAGATTCATGTCATTTCTTATATATTGTATTCCGATAAGCGCCTTAATAACCTCGTCTCGGGATATCTGCTGCCCTCTTCTCAAAGAAACAGCCATTGCCTTGAATTCTTCCGGGCTTCCCAGTCCGTATATGCACGAAACCGACGCGATGATAATAACGTCCTTTCGCTCCATAAGTGCCGCCGTTGCCGAAAGTCGCAATCTGTCGATTTCGTTATTTATTGATGAATCCTTTTCAATGTATGTATCCGTGGAAGCTATATACGCTTCGGGCTGATAGTAATCATAATAACTTACAAAATACTCTACCGCATTTTCCGGGAAGAATTCCTTCATCTCCGCAAACAGCTGCGCTGCCAGTGTCTTATTGTGCGAAAGAATAATTGTCGGCTTATTAAGCGCCGCAATTACATTGGCCATCGTAAAAGTCTTTCCCGAACCGGTAACTCCCAACAGCGTCTCGCACTGATTTCCGGCCTTAAATCCTTCCACCAAAGCCTCTATCGCCTGCGGCTGATCTCCGGTCGGCATAAATTCCGAATGTAACTTAAACTCCATAGAAACCTCGCTCGTTTCATTGCTAAATATCTCGTAACCGTACCTTCATAGTATAGCAGTGTATATCGATTTAGTCAAACGTATGTTCTATCATTTTCGGCGCTGCTTTCGGGTTGGGCATAAAGGTGCCGGCGGGCGGAGTTATGCCCAATTTCCCATTAGAATACGGCTCCGGTTGGGTATAGCTTAGCTTCAATGAAGCTTTATGCCCAAAAGGGCTTACGTTTCGGCTCCGGTTTGGGCATAAACTCTACACCTTGCCGCTCCTATGCCCATTTCCCCTTCTGCCATAAAAAAACGAGCGTCGCATCCATGCTACGCTCGTTTCGTTGCTTAATTGTTGAAGCCGGCTTTTTCCTTAACCTGAACTGCGCCGTAATATGCGGGCTTGGGTTCGTTCGTGCCTGTAAAAAGTAAAGGACTGGCTTCACGTCTCCAGGACATTCCGTCCGAGTATCCCCAGAAGGTAATTGAATCCATGTTCAGGGTGCCTTCGTCGATTCTCTTCAAAAGTCCGTTTATGAGGTTGTAGTAATAACGTCCCTGTGTGGCAAAGGTTTCCTCGGAAGCCTTTAAAGTCTTCTGCCATGCGCCGAGGCATACGTCCAACTCGGTAATCTGAAGTTTAAGTCCGGTCTGTGCAAGTGTATCTATGCATCTGAAGTAAGAATCCTGACTGTCGGATGTGTAAAGGTGTGCCTGAAGTCCGATACCGTCAATGAGGTAATTGCCTTCGTCGTCTTTTAAGGTTTCCACAAATTTGGTAAGTGTGGCTGTCTTAAACTGTTCGTTGTAATCGTTGTAGTAAAGGTCGATGTATTCGGGAGCGTACTTGTCGGCATAGTAGAATGCGTACCAAAGATAATCGTCACCGATAACTTTCTTCCATGTGTTCTCACGCATTGTGCCGTCTTCCATCCAGCATTCGTTGGCAACATCATATGCGTAGAAAAGATCGAGATATCCGAGTTCTTCGAGCTGTTCGAAAATCTGCTTGATGTAGCTTTCAAGTCTTTCGAGCATGACTTCTCTGGAAACAAGTCCGTTGCTCTTGTCAAAGCCTTCGTAGAAAATCCATGAAGGAGTCTGGCTGTACCATACGATAGTGTGTCCTCGCATGGCGAAATTGTTTTCACGAGCCCATCTTAACATGTTCTTTACTTCGCCCTTGAACTCTACTACCAAGTCGCCGGCCTCGATACTCTTTTCCTTGTTAAGGATGTTTTCGGGCTTCATGGCGTTCTCCATTGTGGCACTGTTGAAGTTCTGCTTAAGTATTTCCTGCGACTTCATTCCGCCGGTCATGTTGGTTGTAAGGCATGTTCCTGCCTTTATGCCGTGCTCGGCGAATAAATCTTTGATGGAATATGTTTCTTCCTCTACCGCTTCTTCGGGTTCCTGTTCCAAGGAGGCCGAAGCTTCCTCCGATGCCGATACATCGCCTGTTTCCAAGGCTTCTTCCGATACCGAAGCTTCCGAAACGGTTGCTTCCGTTGAAGAAACCGAAGCTTTTTTATCGGCGCCGCATCCGGTAATGGAAATAAGTGTAATCGCAATAAGTAAAAGTGCTAATTTCTTTCTCATAAAACTAATCTCCTAAATCTTTTTTCTTGAAAAATTTATTTCTGAAGCGGTCAATTAAAAGCACCGCAAAAACCGCAAAATAAGGAACAAGCATCACCAGATACGGGAAAATGTATCTTGTCTTGGCTTCCCATATCATACTGAAGAGGAAACCTCCGAATACCGCAATCAGCAAAACATAATCGGCTATTGATTTTCTGTGAGTTCCGAAAAACAAAAGCCCGAAAAACATTACGGCATACATGGTTATCTGAAACACTTTCATAAAGTACTGCAAAAAGAGTTGAACCCCGGACGAGCCGTAAACAAAGGCACCGAGCGAAGTCTGCTTATCGGCATCAAAGCTGTTGTTCATGACAAGGCCCTGATAAAGGGGTGTATTCCACTGGAGGTTCATCTTGCGGTTTAGAAAGTCAAGCATGTATCCGGGATTGTGTGCCCAGACTCCAACCGTGGCACGAATGTCGGCTTTTACTCTCTCCCCGGTCGCTTCCGCGTCGTATCCCGCCTCAGCAAACGCTATCTGATTGTAAAAATTGTTCCAGCCGGCACGACCGTAATCGTCATTCATTCCCATTCCCACCCATGCAATCGAGGGCATGGAATCGGTTCCCGGCATATAAGCTTTGTAAGCGCGGTCGTTAAGTTTAGGGATAATAAGTAGAAAGAAAATCATCGAAACAAGTAATATTATTGATGCTTTTCTCTTACCTCTTTCCAATAATGAAATCACAAGAACTACGAAGAAGGCCACGAAAACAATCAACGAGTTGGACTTGCAAAGATAATCCAGTGCACAGACAAGTCCGAACAATACGGCCTTAAATACGTTGAAGCTATCCAGCGCCGAAAGCAATATCCATGCACCCAGCACAGAAAGTGCCGTATATGCGATGTCGCCGTAAACATAGATAACATACATATAGACAGGAATATTAATAAGCGAAAGAACAAGATAAATGAACTCACACTTTCCGGAAAGTTCCCTGTTGTCCTTCATAAGAATTCGGATAAAGCCGCTTCCCGAGATCATAATTATCGGCACCAAAAATGCCATTACCGTCTGAACGGCTTTATAATTCATGTCACCGAAAATGCGAAAAAGAATTCGTAATATTGTAACAAATCCGAGCTGGTGGCTGTAAACTCCTATGTAGGAATCATAGGCGTACACTCCGGCTGTGCCGGAATTTATCTCACTTGCAACGGTTGCAAGACACAGGGCATCTGCCTGTGCGCGGGTCGCTGTTGTTCTTGCGTATAAAACGGCCACGGCAAACCCCACAATCATAAATACTCCAAGAACAACCGCCCTCGGAGCCTTCTTTATGAGCTTGTCGTATAGAAAACTCATCCCCGATAAAAAGCCGATTCCCGCAAGCAGGAAAGCAATAATCAAAAGGGGATTATTAATTTTAAGTGTTACAAATTCGTCGTATATTTCATAGTTGTAGCCGGTATATACTATAGCGCTCACAAATAAAACAGCTGCCAAAACTGTCGCCATCACGGAGAATATCTTTATATAAAGTTGTTGGCTTTTAAGCTGTTTCATTTATTCACCTATTCCTTACCGGTATATCCAAGTTCATTAAGTACCAAAGTGGCGCGCTCAATGTCATTTAAACGCTCCACATTCTTGCCCATGGTCATCATGTATCTCTCGGCGCCCTTGCCGAGGATAAGAATGTTGTCGCCGGGCTTGGCGTCCTTTATTGCCTTGGTAATTGCTTCGTCTCTGTCTACGATAAGCTCGTAGTTTTCGGCCTCGGGAACGGTCGAAACCATCGTATCCACCAGCATGCGCGGGTCTTCGAAACGCGCGTCCTCGATTGTAAAGTAGTTGTAATCCGCATTTGCCGTACAGTACTCGGCCATGTCGGTTCGCCTGTGAACGTCTCTCGAGCCGCCGGCGCCGACAACAATGACAAGGCGTCCGAACGTCATCGTCTGACGAATGTATTCTACAAGATTTTTGACCGCGTTCGCGGTGTGTGCGTAATCAACGATTACCTTAAAGGGCTGTCCGAAATCGAGAAGTGTCTGTCTTGCCTCAACGGGCTTAAGCTCTTCTATCGCCTCGATAAGCCTGTTTACGGAAAGTCCGAAATGGTGAAGGCAGATAAGTGCCGCCATCAGGTTATAAACGTTGTACTCTCCGGAAAGCGGCGAAACAACATGATGCTCGCCGAGTGCTCCATGCATGTTGAAAGAAAGATGCTCGTAAGCAATTTCAATGTCCGTTGCGTAAACGTCTGCTTTCTTTTTGATGCCGTAGGTTGTAACAAGGGAGTTGGCCGCGTCCTTGAAAACCTCGCAGTACTCGTCGTCGGCATTTATGACGCATATTCCGTCGGGATTGGTGTATTCCATGAGCTTGGCCTTGGCGTTCGCGTAATTGTCCATGGTGTGGAATACGTCAAGCGCGTCTCTTGTAAGGTTCGTAAATATGGATGCGTCAAAAGAAACACCCTTCATCTTGTCCGTACCGAGTCGTTCCCCTGTAGCTTCCATGGAAACGTACTCACAGCCATCCTTACGAAGGCCGTCGAAAGCTCTAAAAAGCTCTGCGGGGAGAGGTGTCGAATAGTCATTTTCCTGTGTGTAGTGCTCGCTTCGGATGCCGTTTGTGCCGATATATCCGGCTTTTCTTCCCAAAGCATTTATAAGCTGATACATAATCTCGGAGGTTGTTGTTTTGCCGTCCGTTCCCGTTACACCGATGATTTTCATGCGGTCTAAAGGATATCCGTAAAATCTGTTAAGTATTACGTTGTAGGCAAGATTTGTGTCCTTTACCACTATCTGGGGAACATCGATTCCTTCGGTTTCATGCTCGCAGATAACTGCAACGGCTCCGTTTTCAACGGCGTTTTTAACATATTTGTGGCCGTCAACGGTAAGTCCCTTTACCGCTACAAACAGAATATTCCCGCCTTTTTGGCGGGAATCGTCTGTTACGGTGTCAATTTCAAGATGATAGTCACAAGTTATAAGTTCATCCAAATACATTTCAAGCACCTTCTGTATTATTTACATAGTCTCTTTTATTGCTTCGAGAATAATGTTAAGTCCTTTAATCAAATCTTCATCCGGAATAGTTAAGGGAGGCATAATCTTCAAGACGCAGTCTCCTCGTCCGGCACGCTCGATAATCATGTTCTTTTCAAAACACTTATCCGCTACCTTATGAGCAAACTCCTTATCGTCAAACTTACCGAAGTCGATACCCCAGATAAGTCCTATTCCTCGTAATGAAATCTTTGAATCAAGAGGAAGAATGTTCTTGGTAATGAAGTCTTCAACAAGAGCACCCTTTCTTGCGGTTTCGCTTTCAAGCTTTTCATCTACACAAATATTAATTGCTTCCCTTGCCGCTACGAAAGCAACCTGATTTCCTCTGAAGGTTCCGTTGTGCTCGGCAGGTTTCCAAATATCGAGCTCGTCTCTTATGAGCAAAAGTGACATCGGGAATCCGTATCCGCCGATAGACTTACTTAATGTAACCATATCGGGATGAATTCCTGCACGCTCGAACGAGAAGAAAGTTCCCGTACGTGAGCATCCTACCTGAATATCATCCACTACAAGAAGAATGTCATTGTCGTGGCAGATCTTTTCAAGTCTCTTAAGCCATTCAACGCTTGCTACGTAAATTCCGCCTTCAGCCTGAACCGTCTCCAAAAATACTGCTGCCGGCTTCTCTACGCCCGCATGATCGTCAAGAAGAATTGTCTCCAAAAAGTCGAGTGAATCTACCTTGGTGTGAAATCCCGATTCGTAAGGGATAAATGTTACGTTATCAAGTGAAACGCCTGCTCCGTTACGGCTTGTGCGGTCGGTTGTAAGCGCCAGGCTTCCCAACGTCATTCCGTGGAATGCTCCCATGAAAGCGATAATGTTCGAACGATTTTTGTTTTTCCTTGCAAGCTTGAGTGCCGCTTCTACGGCGTTGGTTCCGGTTGAACCGCAGAACATGATTCTGTAGTTGTCCATGTTTCTGGGCTTTAAAATCTTCTCGGAAAATGTGTCGACAAATTCTGATTTCGCTACCGTGAACATGTCCATGGCATGCGATACGTTATCGTTCATAAGATAATCGACAACGGCCTTCTTGATGCGGTCGTTGTTGTGGCCGTAGTTTAAAGCGCCGCAGCCGGCCAGGAAATCAAGATATGCCTGTCCGTCTTCGTCATATAGATATGAGCCCTTGGCTTTCTCGAAAACCACGGGGTATTTTCTGCAATAAGAACGTACACATGATTCATGTTCTTCTATTATTGCTCTTCTTGTGCTCACTTTAGTGTCCTCCTAGACATACGAAGGTCTCTTGGGTGCTTCGTTGTTGATAAAATATATTTCATACCAGATCAAAAATGCATAAACGGTATAAATCTTGCGTCCGTTATTCCAACGTCCGGACTTGTGCTCTTCCAAAAGTCTGTTGAGCTCGTCTTTGTTGAAAAATTCTGCGGTAAAGTCCTTGTCGAACATCGCCTTTACCTCATTGTACCAGCGGTCTTCCTTGATCCAGTCCTTGAACGGAACCAAAAATCCCAGCTTCTTACGCTTGGACCATTCCTCGGGAATAGTCTTGTCGGCTGCCTTTCTGAAGGCATACTTGGTAACGTAATCGTGAATGATGTACTTAAGCGGGATCTGCTCGCTTACCTTGAATACTTCGCGGTCAAGGAAAGGTACGCGAAGCTCAAGCGAGTTGGCCATGGTCATCTTGTCAGCCTTAAGTAAGATATCATAAGGAAGCCACATGTGCATATCCATATACATCTTCTGCAAAAGCTCGGGCTTGTCGCTGATTTCTTCGAATATCGGGCGTGTAACATCCTGATACTTTTTGGTGTTTTTGTAACCTTCGGAAAGAAGCGCATCGGCCTCTTCGTTGTTCATGATAAATGCCTGTCCGATATATGAATCTTCAAGCTTGGAGCCTGCCTTTATAAGGAAATGTCTTCCCTTCATGTTGGGCATTTTCTCGGCTATGCTCTTCATACCCTTTCTAAACCAGAAAGGAAGCTTTTTGTATCTTGCGTACTCTCTCGGAGTTTCGTACTCGTAATATCCTCCGAAAAGCTCGTCGGCGCCTTCTCCCGAAAGCACTACCTTAACATCCTTGGATGCCATGTTGGCAAGATAGAATAACGGTACGGCGGAAAGGTTTGCGTGCGGTTCATCGGAATGATATTGAACCGTAGGGAGTATGTCAAAAAACATCTCCGGCGTAATATCTTTCTTCTGATGCTTCATGCCGAGAATATCGCAAAGGCCCTTTGCGTCGGCAATTTCATTGAAACCGGGCGCACTGATGTCTCCCGCGAAGCCTACCGTGTAAGCCTTATCGACGTTGGCATTGGCTACGATGTAGCTTGAATCCACACCGCTTGAAAGGAAAGAACCTACTTCTACGTCCGCAATTTTGTGGTACTCGATACTTTCCTTCATGATGTTGTTTATCTTGTCTACCGCTTCCTCGAGTGTGTCATCGTTGTTGCGGTAGTTGATGTCAAAGTAACGTCTGATGTTTATTTTGCCGTCCTTGTAAGTAAAGCAATGTCCGGGATTTAACTTAAATACATTCTCGAAAAAGCTTTCACAAGGTACAGAATACTGAAACATCAGGTATGTTTTCAAGGCATCTTTGTTTAATTCTTTCTTAAAATCGGGATGCTTCAAAAACGACTTGATTTCCGAACCGTAGATGAAAAGGTCCGGTGTGTCATAATAGTAAAACGGCTTGATTCCGAAGGGATCACGTGCTCCGAAAAGCTCACCGGTGTTTCTGTTGTATATGACAAAAGCAAACATTCCGCGAAGCTTATCCACAATATCCGTGCCGTATTCTTCGTAGCCGTGGATAATTGTTTCCGTATCGGAGTTTGTTGTGAATACATGGCCTTTTTTAACAAGCTCTTCTCTGATTTCTTTGTAGTTGTAAATTTCCCCGTTAAAGTTGATGACAAGTGAATTGTCCTCGTTAAAAAGGGGCTGATTTCCCAGCGAAAGGTCGATGATACTTAAACGACGAAAGCCCATGGCTACTTTATCGTCGGTAAAATATCCCTCTCCGTCGGGTCCTCTGTGAATAATTGTGTCCGCCATTTCCTTGATGACCGCTTTCTTGCGCTCGACGGGCATGTTATCGATAAATCCTGCAAATCCGCACATATCTTAAGTCCTTTAAATCGTATGAGTATTGTTCTTGTATTTCTTCCTGTAGTTAATGGCTCTAAGCATTAAGTAGAACTTGTGCTTAAAGGAAGTTTCCTTCTTATATTTCAAAGGATCGCACTTTCTGTGCTTTTTCCAAAGTCTGAGTGCTTCCTTTTTGTACTCTTCGTTGACAATATACTTCTTTATGACGGATTTGGGAACCATTGAAAGAAGATACTCTTCGGTTTCGAGCTTGAAGGGTTTTTCTTTTTCCTCAAATACATCATCAACAAGATACTTTATAAGGTTGTGACCCAAAGCGCACAAATAGTAGCTCGAGCGCGCCTGGCGGGGGTTAATCTCCATTACCTTGAAGGTGTTGTCACGCCTGTCATATTTTAAGTCGAACTCGGCGAAGCCTCTGTAGCCGATAAGCTCCAGAAAGTTTTTGAGTCTTTCGACCACTTTCTCGGTGTTTCCGAACTGGTTGTAGCCGTTAATCAAAACCGTGCAGTTTCCGATGGCGGAAGGGCTGTGCTCCTGAAGGCCTATCTGTGCGAAGGTCGCAAGCTCGGCGTGGCCCTTTGTGTTCACATAGAAAATGCTGTCGAAAAGGTACGAATCGTCGCCGGGAATGAATTCCTGAACGATAAGCGTATCCTCGTATCCGGATTCCTTGACCTTGTCTATGAAGTTTACGGCGTTGTCCGGAGTCGTCGCCTTAAATACCTTCGGCTGGCCCGGGAACGGATGCTTGTTGTACTCGATGCCGTTGCTGGGCTTGATAATCAAAGGATAGTACATATCCTCGGGAATGGGCTCGGTCTCGTCCATGCTGCAGTCGTAGTAAACGGTTTTGGCAAAAGAAAGACCTGCGTTCTTGTAAGTCTTATAAAATTTTTCCTTTACAAGGAAGTTGTCGACAATTTCAAGGCTCGGCGAGTTGAACACAAACCACGGTGAAAGTGCCTCCCTGTTCTCAACAAGAAGCCTTACGTAAATGTCATGGCAGCCGATAAGTAAAATCTTTCCCTGAACACTCTTGCCTCTTCCGTACTCGGTCAGGATGCGGACAAAAGAAGCTGGATCTTTAAGATCGCTGTGATAGGAAATGTTTACTATCGAGGAAAACTGGGTGAACCTGATGGGCTCTGTGGCTATTACGTCCACAGGTGCGTTGTAAAGTTCATGATAGCAACGAGCCATGTAATAGGTGTTCATATCAGAACCGATTAAACATATTGAAGGTACCATATACTGCCTTTCTTAAATCGTGAAAATCATTAATCGTGAAAAGACTTCAATCGCTGTAAGTCACTACTCTTTGTAAATTCGGGGAATCGACGAATCGAGATTCGTCATAAGCTCGTACATCGTCGTCATTACGTGTCTTGTAATGGTACGGATGGGAATCTCGCCTCCGAAGACACATACTTTATCATACTTTTTAACGGTTTCGTCAACAAGAACTTCACACATTCCCATTCCGACCTCACCGATAATGGGGTATTTCACGGAATTTATGCTGACCAGACTTCCGATACGCTTTCTGTTGATGCCGTCCGCATATCCTACGTCTATTGTGGCCGCATACTCGGGGCAGGCCGCAAGATGGCGCATTCCGTAACCGACATACTCGCCGGGATTTACCTTCTTAACCTGCAAAACTTCCGTATAAAGAGTTAATGCGGTTTTGATGGGAAGGTCGGGGTAAGGCTTTGAAGGCTTTACACCGTTCTTCTTATTGATAAACTCGTGTTTGAACTTTCTTAAGCGTCCCTTTAAGGAGCTGTCGTAACGGTTCATAAGGTTAAAGCCGTACAAAACGACACCGAAACGTACCGCCGTTGTGTAGGAAGGCTTTTCGTGAGCCATGACTGTCTGGCTCTTGTCTATGTGAACCATGGGAATGTCGCAAAGCGGTAATTCCGAGGTTAATTCTTCAAATTTCTTAAGGTCTCTTTCGTATTCAATGTCCGCAAGTCCGGTTGTATGGAAGTGTGAAAACAAACCTTCCACGGAAAGATTGGGATTATTCGAAGCTTCCCTGTAGACCGCATTAAGCTCGTCCTTGTCCTTAAAGCCCAAGCGGTTCATGCCACAGTCAACCTTAATCTGAAGCTTAAGGTTTTTCCCGGAAGCGACTATGTCTTTGAAGGTTTCCATGTCGTTTACGCAAGCGGAAATGTTCTTTTCCTCAAGAATATCGAGATATTCCTTGTGCACCGGTTCGAGCATGATAACGGGAAGTGTCGGTTCGTACTCTCTTACCTTCAGTGCCTCATTTAAATTGGAAACCGCAAAAGCATTGATTCCGCCCCTTACAAGTGCCGGAATAATGCCGTAACCGTGGCCGTAAGCGTTTCCCTTTACAACCGCAATATAAACTTTATGAGGATACTCTTTTATGAGTACCCTCGCATTATTTTCAATAATGGAATTGTCGATTTCTATGTAAGTGTTTCTGTATCCGGGAATATTATTCATGGGTAAGCTTATCCTTTAAAAAATCCTTGGCATATTCCAACTGATTGTCGTACCGTTCTTCGGAGTAATATCTCTCGCCTTCAAACTCAAGAACAATGTCGGGGGTTACGCCGACCTTATTGATGCATACTCCCGAAGGAATATAGTATTTGGCGTCCGTATATTTCAGGCCTGTTCCGTCTTTAAAGCCTAACATCTGCTGAGCAATTCCCTTACCGAAAGTCTGTGTTCCGATAATCGTGCCCATCTTGTAATCCTTGATGGCTCCCGAAAGAAGCTCGGCCGCACTCGCCGTATATCCGTTAACCAATACCGCAAGCGGAATGTCGATGGGATGTTCACCCTTGCAGTTGTATTCTTCCCGGGTTCCGTCAATGCTCTCCATGTAAGTAACCATACCCTCGGGAAGGAAATAGTCCGCAATGGCAAGAACCGTATCAAGGTTTCCGCCGGGGTTGGCACGAAGGTCGAGAATCATGGCTTTCATTCCCTGACTCTTCAAATCGTTGTATGCGTCCACATACTGCTTAACGGTTACGGTATCAAACTCCTGTATGAAAATGTAACCTATGGAATCGTCTTCCATCTCATAAGTAACGGTAGGCAACGTAACCAGATTTCTGGTAACCGTATAATCAATGTACTCGTTGTCACGCAAAATCTTAATGACCACATCCGTACCCGCCTCGCCCTTAACAAGAGCGACAATGTCGTTAAGTTCATATCCGACAACGACGGTATCGTCTACCGAATAAATGTAATCGCCGTCACGAATACCCGCATTCATGGCCGGTGAATCTTTGAAAACATTCGAAAAATACGCCATTCCCTTATCGCTGTCAAGGGTCACGTACGAGCCTACGCCGCAGTACTCTCCGGCCGAATCGCTCATTAGCTCTTCAAACTCTTCCTCGGTATAGTACTCGGAATAGATGTCGTCAAGTGATTTTACCACTCCCTTTATCATCATGTCGCGCATCTTTTCTTCGTCTATATTTTCAGTAAAAAGAAAATCCGTCTTGATAAGGTTATAAATGGATTCAACCTTATCCTCGAAATCTCTCGTTATAAGCTTTCCGTCGGCGTTTTGGCCTTCAATCGCTTTATCGTATTGCTCTTTTATGTTCTTTACCGAATCAACGTAGTTCTTGCTTATGGTAAAAGCAAAAATCGCAAACGTAATAACCAGTACGCATCCGGTTACAATTGCGCCAATCAGTATGCCCTTCCAAAAGGAACGTTTTTTATCCTGGTTCTCTGTTTCCATACCGTGTAAAGATCTCCGTAACTTACTTCAAATAGTTCCAAGGGCTTACGTATGAACCGTTAAGTCTTACACCGAAGTGAAGGTGATTACCGGTTGAACGTCCCGTAGTTCCGACAGCAGCAATCTGCTCGCCGGCTACTACCTGCTGACCCTGACTTACATATAATGCACTTGCATGCATGTAAATTGTGAATAAATCGTCGCCATGGTCTATCATGACGTAATTTCCCATTGACCAGTTATAAGTTGCTGCAACAACCGTTCCGTCGTATGCGGCAAGAATGGGTGAACCTGCGGGAGCTCCGAGGTCGATACCGCTGTGGTATGAAGACTGTCCCGTTATGGGGTCGGTTCTCCATCCGAACTCATCGGTTACGCGAATATAGTTCGGGCAGGGGAATGTAAACACTCCGCCGTCATATGAACGCTTGCCCATCTGGCTCTGGGCCTGCTTTATCTGGGCTTCGAGCTGCTCGATAACGGCAACCTCCGCCTCAAGTTCGCTTTCGTAATCCTCAATCTTTTTGTTCATGTTATAGATTTTGGAATTGTAGTTGTTAAGCTCGTTTTCCTTCTCGGAAAGAAGCTCTTCCAAGGTTGCCTCATCGCTTTCCTTGGCACTCTTGGCTTCAAAGAGTGTTTCTTTCTCGGCCTCCAGGGAAGCCTTGACGGTCTCGGTCCATTCACGGGACTGTGTGTACTCGTCAAGCTTGCTCTTTTCGTACTCGGAAAGCTGCTCGACATAGCGGGCCTTCGTCAGAAAATCGCCGAAGCTTTTTGAGTTGAACATAAGCTCGAGGTAGAACGTATCTCCCTGCTCGTACATGAACTTGATACGGGTCTTCATGGACTCGTACTGCTCCTCTTCGCGAACAATTGCATCTTCAAGCTCGACCGTGATGTCTTCTATCTCTGTTTCCTTGGTGGAAATGAGTCCTTCGTATTCCTCTATCTGTGCTGCCACATCTGCAAGCTGTTCGTCAATCTTGGTGATGTATGCGGCAACGTCAGCTTTAAGGCCGACAAGCTCTTTCTTGAGCTGCTGCGCATTCTTTAAGCTGTTCTGGATACTCTTCTTGTTCTCCTGAGACTCCTGAATCTTCTTGCGCTTCTGCTCGATTTCACGCTTGATTTCCTCATCGGTTTTAGCATATGACGTCTGTGTCGGATATGCCATAATGCACATTGCCAAGGCAAGTACAATACATAAACCCTTTTTGAAATAAGACATAATACCCTTTTCCTCTCTTACACTCTGAGATGTTTTCTTACTGTAATGAAGCTTCCGAAGAAACCGATTCCGGCACCGATAATGAATGAAACCGGAACGAGTGTGTTAAATACCTGGTTTACACTCAGGAAATTTAAAAGTGATGACAAAACTTCAAATTTCAAAGTAACAAATTCGATAGCTTTATTATAAACTATGTAAATTATTCCAAGAGGAACCGCTGCTCCGATAACTCCGATGATTAAGCCTTCGATAACGAACGGGCCTCTTACGAAGAAGTCGGTGGCTCCGATGTATTTCATAATGGAAATTTCTTCTTTACGTACCGAAATACCGATAGTAACCGTGTTGCTTATAAGGAAAACGGAAACTGCAAGAAGGATAAGAATGATTCCTCCCGAAACGTATCCTATAAGCTTGTTGACGCCGCCCAATGTAAGTGCCGTGATCTCGCTTCTTTTGACCTCACGTACTCCGTCAATCGACTCGATGTAAGTTACCAAAGCATTCTGCATGGTTACGTCGTTTAAGTAAATTTCATAGTTGGAAGAACCTGCAAGCGGGTTCTCGGTAAAGCCTTCGCTGTACTCTCCAAGGTAATCGGCTTTGAAGGTTTCCCATGCCTGATCGGCCGAAACATAATCGATTTGGGAAACCTCGGGTCTTTTCCTGATCATCTCGCCGATGTCTTCAATACGTTTATCCGTGATGTCTTCATCGAAGAATACTACGACACAAACGCCCTCCTCGGCAGTCTTTACGATGTTCTGGAAGTTGGCAAGAATCGCATAGAATATGCCGAACAAAAACAGGCAGGCACTTATCGTTGCGATTGATGCAAGCGAAAACCATTTATTTCTGAAAATGTTTTTAATTCCCTGCCAAAGGGTATAAAACAATGAACTAATCCTCATCGATGTACCCTCCGTTCTCTCTGTCGCTGATTACCTCGCCGCGGCGCAACGTAATAACACGCTTATGCATGCTGTTAACGATTTCTTTATTGTGAGTAACCATGATTACGGTTGTTCCGTTCTCGTTAATCTCTTCGAGAAGGCTCATAATTTCTGCCGTGTTGGTGGGGTCAAGATTTCCCGTAGGCTCGTCCGCCAATAGAATCGAGGGATTGTTGACAAGCGCTCTTGCGATTGCAACTCTTTGCTGCTCGCCGCCGGAAAGCTGTGAAGGATAAGCCTTGTACTTGCCGCCGAGGCCTACCATGCTGAGTATTCCGGGCACGTTTCTGCGAATTTCACGACCGGGAACCTGAATGATTCTCTGGGCAAAAGCAACATTCTCGTATACGTTTCTGTCCTTCAAAAGACGGAAATCCTGGAACACGACTCCGAGATTTCTTCTAAACTTCGGAATGCGTGAATGAGGAAGCTTACTCAAATTGGTGTTAAGAATATAAACATTTCCCTCCGTGGGAGCAAGCTCTCTTAACAAAAGCTTTATTAATGTAGATTTACCCGAACCCGAATCGCCTACGATAAACACGAATTCTCCGCGCTTAATGCGAAGGCTTACATCACTTAATGCAGGCGAGTTCTGTGAATAATTCTTGCTGACATGGTCCAAAACGATTACCTCGTCAGGCTCCATGTAATTCTTCCTGCGCTTCATAGCCATATAAAGTGTACCTCTTTATGTAAAAATAAAAATATTCGCTGACTTATTGCACAATCGATTAATATTCGATTGTTTCCATGTACTTCATGTACTTGACTACCATAAGGGCAATCTTGAAGGTAATCGCATCTTCGAATACACGAAGGTCAAGTCCCGTGGATTTCTGAAGCTTATCGAGACGATATACCAAGGTGTTTCTGTGGATGAACAACTGTCTTGAAGTCTCGGAAACATTGAGGCTGTTTTCAAAGAACTTCATGATTGTTGTAAGTGTCTCCTCGTCAAAATCATCGGGGCTCTTTCCGCCGAAGATTTCCTTAATGAACATTTTGCACAAGGGAATGGGGAGCTGATAAATCAAACGTCCGATACCAAGCTCGGAATATGCGACTATGTTTCTTTCGGCAAAGAAAATCTTTCCTACATCCATTGCCATCTTGGCTTCCTTGTAGGAACGGCTGACTTCCTTGATTTCTCCTACGATGGTTCCGTATGAAACGTGAACGCCCTTTATGCCCTCGTCTTCCAGAATTCTTATGATGTTGGAAGCTGTCTTCTCGATTTCCTTGGAAGGATCGTTGCTTTCAAGCTCTCGTACTACGATTACGTTATTCTCGTCAACAGCGGTAATGAAGTCTTTGCTGTTGGATGAAAAATGTGTACGAACCACTTCAAGGATGTTGGACTCTTTACGGTCTGTGGACTCGACAATCAAAGCAACACGTCTTACGTCGGTTGCGATATGAAGCTTCTTGGCACGACTGTAAATGTCTACAAGAAGAAGGTTATCAAGAAGAAGGTTCTTAATGAAATTGTCCTTGTCAAATCTTTCCTTGTAAGCAACGATAAGGTTCTGTATCTGGAAAGCTACCATCTTTCCGATCATGTAAACATCTTCGCCGGTTCCGCCCGCTACAAGGATGTATTCGATTTGCTGCTCATCGTAAATTTTGAAATACTGATAGCCTTGAATCTCCTGTGAGTCGGCCGGTGAAAGTACAAACTCACGGGCAGGTTTTGAAACGTTGTTCATGTGCAGTGTTGTGGATACGACTTCCTTTCCGTCGGTATCGAGCACACACAGTTCAACTCTCGATATGGCCTTAAGCCCGTCAATAGTACCTTGCAGAATCTGATTTGATATCATGTTTCCCTCCAAAACATAAATGTCGCAAACTCATTGCGCCAATATAGTATAGACAACTTTCACAAATACTTTTTGCCGCTCAAAATAGGGCAAAACGCAATTCAGTTTATATTTTATTATATATTACTCAAAAAGCCAACCCTAAATTGTGTTTTTTTAGTGCATTTTTTTATTTGTCCTGTTTTTTTTGTGCAGAATTGCTAATGTCAACTTGAACAAAAGAATGTTTGCGTTTTTGTCCGCGATAAATGTGTTATAATTATGTAGATATGCGAATATCGCGCACGCTCCTTATTGCATGCACATTATCTTTGGAGGAAAATCCTTATGAAGCTTAGTTTATCCGCTTTGTTTAAAAATCCCGTTGCTCGCATTTTCCGTATTTTGGAGATTGTTTTCATATTACTTTCGATTTTCTTTTTCCTTTATGCCAAGGCCAATCCCGTTGCTCTTCATTATGAAGGCGCCGACTTTACCGCCGGCACGGATGATTCCGCCGATTTCGTTCTTTCCGACATTTCTCTCAAGCGAGGTCTTTATAACGTTACCTTAAGCGCTGTTTCCACAAGCGGCAAAGACACTTTCGGTTTTCATTGCGACAGTCTTGCCGGTACACGCTTTTGCTTTACCGATACGGTACTTGGCACTACTACCGCTGCCCACGAAATGACGGTCGAGCTTAAGGGCTCCGCCGACGATTTGACGGCTTTTATCGATTGCGAGGACGGTTCGGCTTTCGATCTTATCGCCCTTGACATCATAAGAACTACCGCCACCGAAAAGCGCGGGTTTGTGATAGCCGTTTTCTTTTGCCTGATTCTTGAATTCATCTTATGGTTCATAAGACAGGAAGCTTCCGTAAAGAAAATCACTTTCTTCCTGGGCGGTGTATTTTTGGTATGCTGCTATCCTCTGATGTGTGATTACATCGGCGGTTCCCATGATATTTTGTTCCACCTTGCCCGCATCGAGGGCATCTACAAGGGGCTTGTTTCCGGCACGTTCCCGGTTAAGGTGCAGCCTTTCTGGGGCAACGATTACGGATACGCGGTCGGCGTCTTCTACGGCGAGGCTTTGCTGTACTTCCCCGCGGTTTTGCGTATCTTCGGCTTCTCCGTTATGAGCGCCTACAAGATTTACACCGCAGCCATCCAGCTTTTCACCGTTATCATTTCATATTTTTGTTTCAAGTCTTTATTTAAAAGCGAAAAGACCGGTCTTGTCGGATGCGCGTTATACAGCCTTTCGATTTACCGTCTGATGAACACTTACACCCGCGCCGCCATCGGCGAGTTCACGGCCATGATGTTCTTACCGGTTGTGCTCTTGGGATTTTACATGATTTTGTCGGATTCCCGTGAAGCTTCGGGTGACAAAAAGCCCGGATTTATCGCCTCTTTGAAGGCTCCGTTAATTACCGCCATCGGTCTTACCGGACTTATCGGATGCCACATTTTAAGCTGCGAGATGATTGCTTTCTTTATCCTGATCGCCCTTTTGGTATTCATTAAGCGCGTATTTAAAGCTTCGGTATTTATGAATCTTTTAAAGGCTTTGGGGCTTACAATTATTTTCAATCTCGGTTTCATCATTGCCTTTATTGATTTCTTCTTCCAGCCTTTAAACATCCGCTCCGAAAACTGGGCGGGCGGTTCGCCTACCGGCATTCAGGAACAGGGCATTTCGCCGCTTCAGCTTTTTGCCCTCTTTACCCGTTCCACCGGCGGTTCCTTCGTAACCACCCCGGGCATCGCCAACGAGGTCGGCTACTGCATCGGCTTTGTGTTCCTCGCCCTTGTTGCTCTGTTCGTTTATTTTGTTTTGTTTGATAAAGAAAAGATTTATAACGCACCGCTTTTCAAGCTTACGGTATTCTCCACTGTTTTGGGCGCCGTTTCTTTATTCATGAGCACTCAGTACTTCCCGTGGAACGCTCTCTTCTCGATTGACTTTCTTTCCAAGCCGATCGCGACCATCCAGTTCCCGTGGAGATTTTTAAGCTTCGGCACTTTATTCTTAACGGTAACCGGCTGCTTTGTTTTTGAAAACCTTTCCCGCGTATGGGATGCGACAAAGGCTTTCGGTTGCGCTTTATTCCTTGCGGTGATTTTGTTTATCGGAACCGGCCACTACCTTTCCGACTTCGTCTTCACCGCCGAGCCTTACCGCGTTTACGACTCATATGATTTGTACTCGGGCGCCTTCTATTCCGAAGAGTACCTTCTCGAAGGCACCGACATCCACGCCTTCAGACCTGACGACATCGTGTGCAGCAACTGCTCCTTAACCGCTTACTCCAAGTCGGGAACAAATATCTCGTTTACGGCCTCCACGCCCGGCGGCGGCAGCATCTGCCTCCCGCTTAATTATTACAAGCACTACCGTGCGGTCGATGCTTCCGGTAACGCCTTATCGATTCATCCCGGGTATAACAACGAGATTTGCGTGTCCCTTCCCGAGGGATTTGACTCAAGCGTAGATGTTTCTTTTGCCGAACCATTTATATGGCGCTTCGGCGAAGCGGTTTCCTACCTCTCCCTTTTGGGCGCGCTTATAATCGCTTTTCTTGGCAAAAGAAAAAAGATTTGGTAGAATAATGTTTGGTTAATGATTTAATCATATAATCAGTAAATCTCATAAAGAGAAATTTCACGTAGACTGAAAGGAGGCGATCATTTGGATATACAGGGCTTATCAGTAGCCATGTCTCAGGCAAACATCTTAACGGATGTTGGGACGGCTGTATTGGCAAAGTCGATGGATACAAGTGAATCAATGGCAGCAGGAGTTATAAACATGATTGACCGCTCTTCTATGGAGTTATCCGTCAATCCGAATATCGGTTCCAACATCGACGTTTCATGCTAATGCGGTTGCAGGTCGCTTTTTTAGGCGACCTGCTTTTTTTTGCAAATCTTTGAAAAAACTCCTTAAGAAAACAAGCGGGAATTCTCGGTTCTTCAAGTGCCGAGATGAAAGCGTCCTATTTGTGATTGTCCCTAAATATAAATTGCAAAAAGTTGCCTAAAAAGTGCCTAAAATAAAGGATTTTTACTTGCAACAAGAACATGCGTTCGGTATAATAATAGTATGAATAAAGCTATTAGATACCGCATATATCCTACAACTAAACAGGCGGAAATGTTTACGAAAACCTTCGGGTGCTGCCGGAAAATATATAACCTTATGCTGGCCGATAAGATTGCTTCATATGAAGCAACCCAAAGTTTTGGGAAACAGACACCTGCCATGTATAAGAGCGAATATCCTTATTTTAAGGAAGTAGACAGCCTTGCTCTTGCGAATGTTCAGCTAAACCTTCAGTCTGCCATACGAAACTGCTTTGACAAGACCAGAAAATCCCTGAACGGATTTCCCAGGTTCAAATCAGCCAAGCATAGCAGGAAAGCATATACCACCAATAATCAGAACGGCACAGTTTCCATTATTGATGGCAAATATATAAGACTGCCCAAAGTTGGTAATGTTCATGCGAAGATACACCGTATACCGGATGAAGGATGGCGTGTTAAATCAGCGACTGTTTCACAGGACAGTGATGGGAAGTATTATGCTTCCGTACTGTTTGAATAC
>JAZUJT010000016.1:0-39010 GCA_045642905.1 Lachnospiraceae bacterium
GTTGCACCCTCCGCCACTAAGCAATCCCCCTTCACACTTCAATTTCCCTAACTTTCTCATCTCCTCATAGCATTTACACGCGTTGTTTGATATACTGAAATGATGGAAGAAGATTTCACCCCATTTCAGGGGGAACAAATAAACAATTCCATCCCATCGGAGACAGCATGAAAATCTATCGTAACGAATGGAAGTACGTGCTAAGGGCCGCAGAGCTTTCGGCGATTGAGGCGCGCCTCAAGGAGGTTCTTGCCACCGACGAGAACAGCAACACATCGGGATTTTACGAGATACACAGCCTGTATTTCGACGATTTGTTTGACTCCTCGGTAAGGGAGAACGACGCGGGAATCTCGGAGCGATTCAAGTACCGCATCAGGTACTACGGCGACGACACGGACTATATTAAACTGGAGCGAAAAGAAAAACGAAACGGCATGTGCCACAAAGACGCCTGCAAGCTTACAAAAGCTGAGTACGAAGCGCTTGTAAACGGCGACGTTTCGGAATTTGTATATGATTCCGAGAGAAAGCTTCTGCAAACCTTTTCCAAGGATATACTTAGCAAGGGATACACGCCCAAGGCCATCGTCGATTATGAGCGAGTGGCATTCGTGGAGCCCATAAGTAATGTAAGAATTACCATTGACCGTAACATCAGTGCATCCGCCGCTTACGACGAGTTTCTGACGGGCGATTATCTTCGATATCCCGTACAGGAAAAGCTTAGGCATGTACTGGAAGTGAAGTTTGATGATATATTGCCAAGCTACATCCGAGGCATGATTGATGAATGTAATCTGGTACAGACTTCCTTCTCAAAATACTATTTGGGAAGAAAACAGTTAAAGAATATGGAGAGGTACTAAGAAAATGAGTGTACTTATGAATGTTTTTGAAAATATCAAGACTAACTTTTCAAGCCCGTTAATCAGCGGTTCCGTTGTCATCACGGTGCTTTTGATGGCAGTGATTGTAAGCGCCTACGAGTTCGTGGTTTACAGACTTGTTTCGCACCGCACGATGTACAATAAATCCTTCAACATCTGCGTTACCGTGCTCCCGCTGTTTATCGCGACAATAATCATGTGCCTGCAGTCCAACATCGTTATCACGCTTGGTACAATCGGAGCACTTGCAATTATCCGATTCAGAACCGCCATCAAGGACCCCGTTGACATGCTCTATCTTCTCTGGGCAGTTCACACCGGAATCACCTGCGGCTGCCAGCTTTACGAAGTTTCCATTATGACATCAATCGTGGTTACAATCGTGTTACTTATCCTCGAAAACGTCAAATTCGGCCGCAAGCCCTACGTAATCGTTATCCACTTTGGCGCGGGACAGGAGGATGAAATCGTCGAGGTTATCAAGTCTTCGACCAAGTCATACCGCATCAAGAGCCGCAACTTCACCTCGAAGGGCATGGATCTTGTTGTGGAGGCAAGCATCAAAAACGCCGCAGAACTTAGCGAGAAGCTCAGCAAAAGCTGCGCCGAGAAGTTTTCCATTATTGAATATGACAGCAGTGATGTAATTTAAGAAATATAGGCAAAAGAAAAACGATGGACAAAAAGCGAATCAAGATAACCATTCTTCTTGTGTGCTCCGTTCTGGTACTTTTTCTTTTGACAAGTCTGTCGTACGGAAACAAGCGTCTTGCGGACATAACCGTGACGGAGGATGAACTTATAAGCATTCTCGAATCGAGAGAGGACAAGGTGTTCTCGGAACTATCCGTAAAGCTCGAGGGAAATGCATGCTTTAAGGAAGAGGAGAGCGATTTCTTCTACTACTCCGTGATTGACGGAGCGAAGGAGCCTTTGAATCCTACGGTTAAGGTTGTCGGAGACGAACGCGGATTAAAGGCGGCTGTTACAAAGACTTTGTCATGGGAAGATATCGAGAAGAACGAGCCACTCGAAGTAGTTATTTACAACGACAAATATTTTCATATATACAAGCTTACGGTAACGACGCTTCCTATCATGAACATCGAGTGCAAGCACGACATGAGTGAGGAAGACAGTAAGATGCACATGACGCTTTTCGACAATCGGAAGAATACGGCTTCCAGAGTGGTTGCTTCCGACGGGTTTGTGCGTTACAGAGGTGCTACGACACTTTATTACCCCAAGAAGGGCATGAGACTTTCGCTTACGATGAAGTCGGTAGGCGAGAACCGCCGTCCCAACGATATTTCGCTTCTGGGACTTAGGCAGGACGACGACTGGATTTTGTACGCAGCATACAATGACCAGGAGAAGATAAGAAACGTATTTTCACATAATCTTTGGGAATATTCCTGCGCCCGGGACAACGCGGAAAACATTGACGCCGGCATGGAATACAAGTATCTTGAGTTGTTCGTAAACGGCAGGTACGAAGGACTTTACGCCCTCGGAAGTCCTCTGGACGAAAAGCAGTTTGAACTTTCCGGGAAGGCCGATGAAGAGGCTTTGTACAAGAGTATAAGCTGGTCCAGCCCCGAGAATGTCATTATGACCGAAGCGGGTGTTGACGGTTTCGAGGTTAAGTCGGGAACCGATATGTCGGCGTGGGATTTGTATTTAAAGTACTGCGACTATCTTGTTAAGAACAAGTCGGATTCACAGGCACTTATGAAAGGTATCGACCTTGATAACGCCATTGATTTTTCGCTTTTCATGGCACTTATCCAGGGCATGGATACGACAAACGGCCCCAAGGCCAAGAACTTCTACATAAGCATTAAAGATAAGAACGGTCAGCTTCAAGGTCTTTATGCTCCGTGGGATATGGATATTTCCTGGGGCAATTACTGGATTGGCGATATAAACATTAATTTCACCATTCCTTACGGAAATTCCGCCAATGATTTCTTCCTGTTTGAACAGGGGTATTTAAACCGGATAATAGTCAACAATGATACCGAAATCGGCAAACTTTATGTCGATAAATATAAAAAGCTTCGAAGCAGTGTCTGGTCGGACGAAAGCATTGAAGCATTGCTTTTAAAGTACGAGGCGCAGATTTACGGCTCCGGAGCATTTAGACGTGATATGGCAAGGTGGCCGGAGGGTACCTACAACGATCCCGAGGAGAAGCTTACCAGGTTTATCAAGTACGCAAAGAAGCGTTTTTCAAGACTTGACGAGTACATCGAAAGACTTGATATAAACTTCGCAGAGTCCGTACTTGCAAGGCGCAGCACTCAGTTCAGAAATTTCGACAGCGCCAAGTTCTTCATTAAGATAAACGATCCCATGTATCTTACCGATCCCGCGTTTGTGGCTCTTTACAAGTACATGGGCGTAGATATGGACCTTGTGATGTCAAAGTGCACCTTTGACGAAAACGGCGTTATGACGGATTATCCCGCCGCCTTGATTTTTAACGCCAAGAAAAAGAAAACTCAGACCATACAGAAGCTTCCGAAGTCGTTTGGCGAAACAGAGGCTTTTAAAACAGAGGAGAGCGGAGACGGCTTTTCTTTTGACGGCACGAAGTATGTATTCGATTCGGTTATCGGTACGATTACTCTCGAACGCAGGGAAGGCAGCATGTACTTTACCGAGGACGATTACGGCGTTTTCATCGACGACGTCGTCATTTACAGCACGCTTGCCGAGTATGAGCCGCCGGTTCATTTCTGCTTTGTGGACAAAGAAAAGGCCCACACGATGGACCTTACGATTGATTAATTTATTTTCATTCACTGAAAGGGAAAGACATGTTTTCATTTGAAAAAAAGATACTTGAGCACATAGAGAAAAACCTGTGGATGTGGGTTGCGGCAGCAGCACTTTTGACAGGCGCCTACCTTCGCTTTTCAATGCGCTACTTCGTAAGCGAGGATGCTTATTACGACTATCTTGTCTGGTACGACAACATCAAAAGCCTCGGCGGCTTTAAGGCTTTAAGCACACAGGTCGGAGACTACAACGTTCTGTTCCAGACCATCGTTGCGGCGTTTTCATATTTTCCGATTATTCCCTTGTATGCGTACAAGGCTTTAAGCATTTTCTTTGACCTTGCCCTTTCGGTTCTTCTTGCAATTATTGTTTACAAGAATTCGGACGGCGAAAGAAACCTTCCCGCAGTATTGGCATTTTCGATTGTCTGGCTTTCACCGGTAGTTGTTTTCAATTCCTCGATGTGGGCTCAGTGCGATTCGATTTACGCGTTCTTCACAATTCTTTCTCTGTACCTTCTGTACAAAGAAAAATACAAGACATCGTTTGCGATTTTCGGACTTGCGATGGCATTCAAGCTGCAGGCAATTTTTGTTTTGCCCTTCTTACTGTTCGTGTACTTTTACAAGAAAAGATTTTCTATCCTCCACTTTTTGGAAATCCCGGTGGTTATGTGGATCACGACACTTCCCGCCATCATCTCCGGACGCGGATTTTTCACGGGATTTGAACTTTTCTTCGAGCAGACCGAGGAATACAAGTGCCTCATGATGGACTATCCCAGCTTCTGGCTGTGCACCGCGTACAACTACCAGCAGACGTACTACGAATACATCCGCCCGCTTGCAATGGGCATCACCATCGCGGTTCTGGCAGGCTGGATGATTTTCGCCATCAGGTCGAAGCTTGAGTTGAACGCTTCAAACTTCATAGGCTTTGCACTCATTTTGACGTACTCTGCGGTTTTCTTCCTGCCCGCAATGCACGAAAGATACGGATACGTTTACGAAATACTTGCAATCCTTTACATGTTCAAAAACAAAAAGTCCATTATCCCCTGCATTTTGCTTCTTACAACTACCTTCGCTACGTACTCGATTTACCTGTTCGTAACGCCGATAACGTTGCAGAGCCTGGGAATAATGAACCTTTTGGTGTATATAACATATTGTGTACTGTTTGTACGTGAAGCTAAAAAATCAGCTACATGAATTCAATCCTGAATACATCGTCTTTTACGATGATTTTTGCTTCATAGCCGTGCATGTCAAGAATGTTTTTTACGATTGAAAGCCCTAGACCGCTTCCGGTATTTCCGCTGCGGGATGAATCTTCCTTGGAGAAGGGCTCCCAGAGCTTTTCCATAGGCTTCATAAGCTTTCCTTCAAAAACATTTTCGATTACGAACTTTCCGGCCTGCTCAAATACGGTTATTTCCGAACCGGGCTTTGAGTATTTCAAGGCATTGGAAAGAAGATTGTCTATGCAGCACGACATCAAAGTTTCATCAACATCTTTAAAAAGTGTTCCGCCTATGGAAACGGTTAAATCCTTTTCCCGGGCGGATTCTTCATATTTGCCGTAAAGCTTTTCGGTAAGTTCGATCAAATCCGTCTTTACACGCTTTATTGCAACGCCCGACTCTGTCCTCGAAAGGGTCAGAATGTTTTCGATAAGCGAATTCATGTACTCGGCATTTTTGACGATGGAAGCGGCGTAATGGTCTTTCTTCTCGTCCCGCACGTTGTCCATAAGATTTTGCGCGTAACCGTTCATAATCGTAAGCGGCGTCTTCAAGTCGTGAGCCACGCAGTTTAGAAGGTTTTTACGGTAATCCTCCATCGCAAAATAATATTTGTTCTTCCGATAAACTCCTATCGCCCACAAAAGGCCGATAATAACGGAAATCACAAGGTAAACGGCGCCGATTGCAAGGTACATTCTTTTGTTAAGCTCAAGCCGGTTGACGGATGCGGCCAAAGAAACATTGTAGCTTCGTAAGTCAATCGTAGTACCCCTGTAGTAATAGTTTGAATCGAAGATGCCGCCTTTAACCTTGAGCTCGTCGGTCTCGGGGTCTCTAAAAAATTCTCTTGGTGTGCTGCCACCGCACAGATGAAGTGAATTGATGCCTAAAAAAGGTGCCTCGATAAAAGGATCGGTTGTTGTTTCCAAAGCCTGTTTGTAAAAATATCCGGCAACATGGAAATAATCCTCCTCAGCTTTGCTTGTTTCAAAGGTCTGAACTTCCCTGTATTCATCAATCATCTTTCCGGTGACACAGTCGATTACCTGGATTATCGCGGTAACCTCCGGCACTTCAAATTCGCTCTGATTTACGAAATAAAGCTTCTTGGGCACAAAGAAAATTCGTCTGATTTCATTTTCACCGACATCCTTCATGCCGTAATTATTTCCGGAATAAAGCCTTAAATTGGCCAGGTTCGCACCGTAATTTATGTTGAAATTAATGTCTTCTTCACCGGCGTCAATCCATTCGTTTCCAAGATATTTCAGTCGCACCGACTTGATAAACTCAATAAGCGCCGGGTCGCTGTTATAGAAGTAATCGGTTGCTTCGTTGTCGAAGCTGCAATAAACCTCAACGGCCAGAGAAGAATCGCTGACAGCCCTTTTGCCGGAAGGGGAGTCAAGACTTACGTAACAGTTATATCCCTTTTTTTCCATGGCTTTGGCCGCACCGCAAAGCGTTGTCTTGGAATGCGGCATCACTTTGATTGTCGTATCCGCGTAGCGAATGGAAGTTTCCAAGGCACGTAGACACGATTGCACCGCAGCCTCGCAGTCTGCGTTAAATGCGTTTTCCGTTTTTTTATCAAGGCCAAAGAAGGTGCACGCAAATGCAACAATTGCCATCAGAAGCGTCGGTAAAATGCGTTTCGCGAGGATAACCGAAAACCGCTCCTTTTTAAAGATTTTTTTCTTTTGACTCATAAGGACCTCATCTTTCTGTTAATCTGTATCCCTTGGAAATGACGGTTTTTATCTGACTGCCGCCGTCCTTCAAAAATGCGCGAAGCTTTTTGATGTGGTTGTCGACGACTCTGTCGGAACCGAAGTAATCAGCGCCCCAAATGCGGTCCAAAAGCTCATCTCGCGTAAAAACCGTATTCGGATGACGTACGAAGAAACACAGCATCTTATATTCAATGTTCGGAAGCTTTATTTCTTCATCGCATACCCTGACGCTTAACGTGTGCTCGTTCAGGGTAATCTTTCCGATGGTTTTTTCGTAGGAAATAACCTCGCCGCGGTCACGCTTTATCAAGGCCAGAACCTTCATATAAAGAGTGCTTACGTTAAAGGGCTTTACAATGTAATCGTCACATCCGAGTTCGTATCCGTACATTACGTCTTCCTCGCGACCTCTGGCGGTGAGGAAGATGACGGGGACGTCTTTCGCGGCGCGAATGCTTCGCATAACGGAAAAGCCGTCGAGCCCGGGGAGCATAATATCCAAAATGATTGCATCAAAATCCGCCGAAAGCGCGGTTGAAAGCCCATCTGTGCCGTTATCCCGGGAAGTTATGGCAATAAATGGTTCTTTGCAGCCGAAACTGTCTTCAATTATTTCGCGAATGGAAGGGTCGTCCTCCACCAACAGTACCTTGTAGCTCATTTTGGTATCCTCCGTAATATGATTGTATTAAGAAGATGTGTCCTTTGTATATCCTTACTATATCTTATTTTTATTCTTTTGGGGCAGTACTTGTGGTATTATGTAAGGGATATTTTCGATATAAACTTTGTGGGGAGAAAAATGCAGTACACACTTGTAAGGTCCCAAAGAAAAACAATTTCAATAGAGATAAAGCCGGATTTGTCGGTGATTGTACGGGCACCGTGGATGGTTCCCGCAAGAACGATTGACCGGTTTGTGGAAGAGAAGCGACCCTGGATAGAAGAAAAACTTGCCAAGCTTTCAAATAGAAGCGAGGCGTCTTCGGAGAACTCAAACGCTTTATCCTGCGAAGAGATTAAGAGGCTTTCAAAAGAAGCGGCAGCGTACATCCCGGGAAGGGTAGAGTATTTTTCCAAAATCGTCGGAGTGACGTACGGGCGGATTACCGTCAGAAATCAGAAGACGAGATGGGGAAGCTGCAGCAGTAAGGGAAATTTAAATTTTAACTGTTACCTGATGCTTGCACCGAGGGAGGTTCTCGACTACGTAGTGGTGCACGAACTGTGCCACAGAAAGCAGATGAATCATTCCGACGCCTTCTGGAGAGAGGTCGAAAAGGTTTTGCCGGATTATAAAATCAGGAGAAAATGGCTTAAGGATAACGGAAACTCCTTACTGGGAAAGGATACTTTATGAAGACAACAGCTTTGTTTTTCAGTGCAACACACAAGACGGAAAAGGTTGCTTTGAATATTAAAAAGGGAATCGATGAAAGCCTTTCAATTAACGGCGATGAGGGAAATGTAATAAATGTTGCTTCCCGGGAGGCGCAGGATGAGATTTATGAGTTTGGGGAAGATGATCTTGTGATTGTCGGTTCCAATACTTATGCGGGACGTGTACCCAATAAAATCGCTCCCATCTTTAAGGACAACGTTAAAGGAAACGGCGCGAAAGCGGCAGTATTTGTAACCTACGGAAACAGAGCGTATGATGATTCGCTTAAGGAAATTGCTTATCTTATGAAAAGTAACGGCTTTAAGGTAGTTGCGGCAGCAGCTTTTGTGGCACAGCATTCCTTCACGGACAAGGTTGCCAATAACAGGCCCACCGAAGAAGACCTTATGAAAGCTTATAATTTCGGAAAAGAAATAATAGCCAAGCTTTCCGATAAAGCGGGATGTGAAGAAATCGATATCGATAAGCTTCCCGGAAGAGCCTGCGAAGAAATGCAGTATTATAAGCCTTTAAAAGAAGACGGAACACCCGCGGTATTTTTAAAGGCAAAGCCTGTAACCGATAAAGGCTTATGTGATGGTTGCGGTATCTGCAGGAAAGTATGTCCCATGGACTGCTTTAAAGAAAGCCTTGAAGAGCCTTCGGGAGTATGCATTAAGTGTATGGCTTGTGTTGCCGATTGCCCGCAAAAGGCCAAAAAATTTACCGACGAAGAACTTTCGGGCCACATTAAGATGCTTGAAAATAACTTCGCCGGTGCACATAGAGAAATCGAAATATTTATTTAAGTTTATAAGCGGGCAGATTCTCTTTGAGAGTCTGCTCGAGAAGGGCACTGTCAACAGGCTTTGATATGAAGCCCGCAAAGCCTTCATTAATAAAGTTTTCACGGGCACCTTCCATTGCATTGGCCGTAAGGATGATAACCGGAGTGGAGGAATTTAAGCCTTCCTCGGAAGAAAGCTTCTTTAACGTCTCAACACCGTCCATTTCGGGCATAAGGTGATCCATGAGAATTAAATCGTATTTGGTTTCTTTACATTTATTAAGACATTCAAATCCCGTCTGGGCCATGTCTATATTCACGAGAGTCTGTTTTAAAAGTCCCTTAATAACCATACGGTTGGTGATAACATCATCAACTACTAAAATCTTCGCATCGGGAGCGGTGAATAACGGAACGTAAGCTTTTCTTTTGCCGCGAGCGTGCTTGAGGCTTGCATCGAAATCACCGATGGGTGTTTTATCGATAACGGTTTGCGGGATAAATACCGTCATTGTGGTACCCTGACCGAATACGCTGTCGACGGTGATTTTGCCGTTCATGGCGCCCACAAGATAACTTACGATGCTCATGCCGAGGCCTGTGCCTTCGATGGTGGCATTTTTCTTTTCATCGAGTCTCGAAAACTTTTCAAAGAGCTTGGAAAGCTCTTCTTTACGCATACCGATACCGGTGTCTTTTACTTCAATTTCAAGACCGGAATTTTCATCTTTTTCCGCCCAGGAAGCGGTTAATGTTACCGAACCTTTTTCCGTATACTTGGTGGCGTTGGAAATAAGGTTTAGGATAATCTGCCTGATTCTTACGCTGTCGCCGTAAAGAACGGAAGGAATATCATTTGAAATGTTAAGTATTGTTTCGAGATTTTTCTTCTCGGCGCGTTCCTTGAGGACGAGCACAAGATTGTTGAAGGTTTCGACGGTTTTGTAATTGTCTTCGACAATTTTCATTTTGCCCGCTTCAATCTTTGAAAAATCAAGAATATCGTTAATAATTCCGAGAAGGAACTTGCCGGAATCGTCGATTGTGTACGCGTAATCGAGAATTTCCGTATCCTTACACTCACGAAGAATCATTTCATCCATACCGAGGATGCTGTTGATGGGTGTGCGGATTTCGTGGGACATGTTAGCCAAAAACGCCGACTTGGCTTCGCTTTCGAGCTCGGCCTTTCTTGCTTTGGCTCGTTCCTCGACTATCTGTCCGAGTTCGTAGGTAAGGTCGACGGCAAGAAGAGTCATGACAATGACACTGTAAATAATCGACGGGTTAAACCAGAAATGAACGAACGTATAAACCGCCTTTAAAATCTGCATCGGAATAAGTATAAGGTAAAGAGTTCCGACGGCGCGGTACTGCTTGAAATATCCCGTTTTCATGTCGGAAATCAGTGAACCGATGATGATTACGGGAACCGCCAAAAACAAAATAAGCGCGTAAATTATGATTTTGTAAGGGTTAATCAGTCCCGTGGTTATGAGAATTACCATTATTACGAAAAGACTTAAAAGTAACGTCGTAATCCGGTTATAAAGCTTCTGACGTCTTCCTTTTTGAAGGTCGTTTAAGTACATCAGGTACGGAATCCATGTTAACAGCCCGTAATAAATAGTAAAGTCCGTGCTTTGCGAAACGTTCGGGAAAATAAGCTGCTTTATCATCGAATCCGTCAGAAGATACATTGATGAAATCAGTATGAAAAGAGCCATGTAAATCGTCGAAATGTGAATCTTCTTACTGATGCGAAGCACAGCACATACAACTATCAGAACAATCGCGGTAATGATTGAGCCGATTTCCAGTATGAATTCAAGACCGTAAATATCGAGAAGATACATCCAGATACCGTACTGCGTACCGAGATAAACTTCGTTAACCCGCTTGGCGTACATACCGTCGCCGACGGTAACGATTCGAAGAGTTTTCCCTGTATCGCTTTCCTTAAGCGGTGCGAAAACCCATCCGCTTACGTATGCTCTGCTCCACATACGGGTCAAGGTGTTGTCGTGGACGGAGCGAAGCTCGTCTCCCACGAATATTTCAAGCTTTGTCGAGGAACTTCTTGTGCAGACGTAAGAACCCGCTTTGATGGGCTCGTTTATGGTATATTCCGTTGTGAGCGGAACCATATCTTCATTTTCTAAATAGATTGTTTTTCCGATGTATCCGAGATTTTGGCGCCGACCGTCGTCCGTAACGCGCGTCCAGTCGCCGGAAAGAATTTCGAAATAGTCATTTGCATCCTTCTCCTCGGGCGCATTAATCTCCACGAGCACCATAAACAGAATGGTGAAGGCGGTTGCGGCAAAGAAAAAGCATCTTATTAATTTTTCTTTTGAAAAACCCTTGGTTGCTACAAATCTTTTCATGCATTGACTCCTTGGACTATCACAGCATATGCAGAAGTTTAGCATATAAATATTACAGAAAAATAAAAATCGTCATTACCTATTTATTGTTGGTTTACAAGTCGTCGTTTTTTGTTCTTAAAAAAGTACATTTGTGAGTATTGACGTTGATTTTATAAGCCTTTATTATTATCCTTAGGTAAAACGAAAAAGATGCGTATTTTTTTCGTTTCAAACAAATCTTTTAATCAATATTATTCGTGTGACAACATCACGCGAAAGTAGAAAAGGTGGGTGCATATGACTAATTTCGAAGAATGGAATGGATTCGAAGGACGTATCTGGAAAGACGAAGTTAACGTTCGCGATTTCATCCAGAAGAACTACCATCCTTACGATGGTGATGAGAGTTTCCTTGCAGCTCCTACAGATGCTACTAACAAGCTCTGGGGAAGACTTCAGGAGTTACAGAAGGCAGAACGTGACAAGGGCGGCGTTCTTGACTGTGAAACAGAAGTTGTTTCATCTCTTACATCTTACGGCCCCGGCTATATCGACGAGAGCATGAAGGACCTTGAACAGGTTGTTGGTCTCCAGACAGATAAGCCCCTTAAGAGAGCATTTATGCCTTACGGTGGTATCAGAATGGCTGAAGAAGCTGCTGAAAGCTACGGCTATGAAATCAACCCCGATCTTAAGTATGTATTTGAAAACTACATGACAACTCATAACGATGCTGTTTTCGCTGCTTACACAGACGAAATGAAGCTCGCTCGTAAGACACATATCGTAACAGGTCTTCCTGATACATATGGTCGTGGACGTATCGTAGGCGACTACCGTCGTATCGCTCTTTACGGTATCGATTACCTTGTAAAAGCTAAGGAAGCTGACAAGAAGAACTGCGGATGCGGTAACATGTATGATGATGTTATCCGTCTTCGTGAAGAAATCTCAATGCAGATCAAAGCCCTTAAGGGAATTAAGGAAATGGCTAAGATCTACGGATATGATATTTCAAAGCCTGCTAAGACAGCCAAGGAAGCATGCCAGTGGTTATACTTCGGTTACCTTGCAGCTATCAAGACACAGAACGGTGCTGCTATGTCAGTAGGACGTGTTTCTACATTCCTTGATATCTACTTCGAGCGTGACCTTAAGGCCGGCATTATTACAGAGTCTGAAGCACAGGAAATCATCGACCATATGACAATGAAGTTCCGTATGGTTAAGTTCGCAAGAATTCCTTCTTACAACCAGTTATTCTCAGGAGATCCTACATGGGCAACTCTTGAAGTTGGTGGTATCGGAATGGACGGACGTCACATGGTTACCAAGACTGACTACCGTTTCCTTCATACACTTGAAAACATGGGACCTTCACCTGAACCGAACCTTACAGTTCTTTACTCAAGCGATCTTCCTGAAATCTTCAAGAAGTATGCAGCTCATATTTCAATCGAGACAAGCTCTATCCAGTACGAGAACGATGATGTAATGAAGCCTGTATGGGGCGATGATTACTCAATCTGCTGCTGTGTATCTGCTACACAGACAGGTAAGGAAATTCAGTTCTTCGGTGCAAGAGCTAACCTTGGTAAGACATTGCTTTACGCATTCAACGGTGGTTTCGATGAGAAGCATCGTTTACAGTGCGGTCCTAAGATGGACAAGATCACTAAGGAAGTTCTTTCCGGTGAAGAAGACTTCCAGATGGTTAAAGAAAAATTCGAATTCTGGATTGACTGGTGCGCTGACATCTATGTTAACGTATTGAACCTCATCCACTATATGCATGATAAGTATTATTACGAAGCAGCTGAGATGGCTCTTATCGATACCAACTTACGTCGTACATTCGCTACAGGTATCGCAGGTTTCTCACACGTAATCGACTCACTTTCAGCTATCAGATACGGTAAGGTTACCGTTATCCGTGATGAAGAGGGTATTACCAAAGACTTCAAGGCAGAAGGCGACTTCCCTAAGTATGGTAATGATGATGACCGTGCCGATGAACTTGGTGTATGGCTTCTTAAGACCTTCGTTACAGCTGTAAGACGTCGTCACACATATCGTGATGCTGAACCTACAACTTCTCTTCTTACAATTACTTCAAACGTTGTTTACGGAGAAGCTACAGGTGCTATGCCTAACGGACGTCCCGCATTTGCTCCTTTCTCACCCGGTGCTTCACCTTCATACGGTGCAGAACAGAACGGACTTGTTGCATCACTTAACTCAGTAGCTAAGATTCCTTACCACTGGTCACTTGATGGTATTTCAAATACACAGACCATCAACCCCGATGCACTTGGACACAGCAAGGCAGAACGCGTTGGTAACCTCGCTCAGGTTCTTGACGGATACTTTGATCAGGGTGCTCATCACCTTAACGTTAACGTATTCACAGTTGATAAGCTTCTCGATGCTCAGGCACATCCTGAGAAACCCGAGTACGCTAACTTCACAGTTCGTGTATCAGGTTACGCTGTTAAGTTTATTAACCTTACCAAGAAGCAGCAGGATGACGTTATTGCAAGAACATGCCACGCTACTCTTTAATTAGCAGGCATACCGCATAAACGGGTATATAGGGAAGGGATTTTGAGCTTTATGTTCAAAATCCCTTTTTTATAAAAACACTCGCTTTAAGTAGAAAGGTATATTTATGGAAGGAAGAGTACATTCTCTCGAAACATTCGGTCTCGTAGACGGACCCGGAGTCAGATACGTAGTATTTTTGCAGGGCTGCAGAATGCGCTGCATGTATTGTCATAACCCTGAAACATGGGAACAGAGCGGTGGTACAATGTACACACCCGAAGCTTTATTCGAAAAAGCTTACAGATATAAACCTTACTGGATGCGTTCGGGTAAGCCCAACGGCGGAATAACCGTAAGCGGCGGCGAACCTTTGCTCCAGATTGATTTTTTAACCGAATTTTTCAAATTAGCCAAAGAAAAAGACGTTCATACGACTGTAGATACATCAGGAAACCCCTTTACGCTTGAAGAACCCTTCATCAGTAAGTTCAACAAGCTTATGGAAGTAACCGATCTTTTCATGCTCGACATCAAGGAAATCAACGATGCCAAGCATAAAGAACTCACCAAGTGGACCAACACAAACATTCTTGAGATGGCAAAATATCTTTCGGACCACGGTAAGTCAATGTGGATAAGACACGTGCTTGTTCCCGGACTTACGGATGACGAGGAAGGACTTAAGGAGCTTAATGCCTTCATAAAGACACTTAAGACGGTTGAGCTTGTCGAGATACTTCCTTATCACACTTTGGGCGAAGTTAAGTGGGAAGAACTGAAAATCCCTTACCCTCTTGAAGGCGTAAGAATCCCCACTCCCGAGGAGGTAAAGAAGGCCGAAGACCTTCTGGAGATAGTTAAGGACGATTGATTGGTTCTTTTGTTTTTATTTCCCATTAATACGTTTTTAGTACAATACCCTCAGCTTCTGTTAACTGAGGGTATTTTTTATGTATTATAACTACAACAGCGATTTCAACTTCGCCGCAGTGGCGTTATTAATCATTCTTTATATATATTTGAAATTTCAGTATTCGGGCGCTCAAAGGAGTACCCGTATTTTAAGACGCATAGTAATCACTATGCTATTTCTTTCATTGTTCGATATCATGTCGTTTCAGGATGAATTATTCATCCCGAAATATTCATCAATGCTCAGACAAGTGTCGTTTTCACTTTACTGCCTGACCGAAGGCTTGGCGTTTTTCTTTTTTGGCACATACGTGGAGTATGTTTTAAAGGCCGAGAAGAAGGCGACAGTAGCTTCTTTTGCGTTAAGGCATTTCCCTCTTTTGTTCTATGCAGAGTTTATCGGATACAATTTCTATAATCCTGTTCTTTTTAAGTTCAATTCCGAAGGATATTGCAGCTACGGATATTTTTCGTGGATTATCACGATAGTCCCGCTTTATTATGCTGCCTATGTAGTCGTTCTTCTCGTGAACCTAAGAAAGACCGCAAGTATCAAGGTTACGCTTCCGATTATTACTTTCCTGAGTTTTTCTTTTGTATGCGCCATGACACAGGTTCTTTTTATTCAGGAAATTGCAATATTCCCGTTTTCGGTTGCAATCGGCGTATTGATATTGCAGATTTCCCTGGAAAGCCCGGACTATGAAAGCATTTTAAATGCTCAGAAAAAACTTGAGGCTGCCAGAGAGCATTCATTTGATGCCAACAATAAAAAAGAAAGAAATCTGGAACGTAACTTCAAAAAGCTCGAAAAGCAGGCGCGGGATATCCTTACAGATTGCAGCTCCTTCGAAAAGCTTGCCAAGGACAGAAGCGATATGGAAAGTGTTCTCCTGTTAAAGAGTAACGCAACATTAATGATAAACACTTTGGACAACTACAAAGTACATTTACAGATAACGGAGAATACTTTAAAAACCGACAATTCCGAATATGACATAAACGAAATTATTACGGAAGTTTACAACATCGTAAAGCCCAAGGCCATAGAACGCGGCATCCGGTTTACTATTACGCACAATCCCCGACTTCCCGAGAAGCTCAGAGGGGACAGGAGACTGATAAGACAGGTGATTTTAAACTACGCGATTGGCGCACTTTCTTATACCGCGGGCGGAACTGCCGACATGAATATAGATTTCTCCACGGAGGATCATAAGTCGATTCAGTTGGGAATATTTGCAAGATTCATGCCCGGCGAGCAGTGCATTGCTGCCGGAAACAATATATTTGACGCATATGACAAGTCCTATTCTTACCGAACCGAAAAGACGGCTTCTTCGAAGATTGAACTTAAGGTTTGCAAGGAAATAGTGAAAGTTTTGGAAGGCAATGTCTGGGCGAATATAGCCGAAGGCTGCGAGAGCTTAATTGCCGCAGAAATCAATCAGGAGCTTTAGGCCATAGAAAAATCTCTTTATCGGAGGGTACCGATTTGAAAAGAAACATATTAATCTTAACTGTAGCACTTATGATTTTCGTATGCTTTAGTGTGTCCACATTTTTGTCAATAGAATCCGTCAGCAAGCTGGGGGAGGAAAATAACAGAGAAAAATCCGCCATTATGGCCGAAGAAATCCAGAATGAGATTGCGAATCTTTTCTCGGAAGCCGAGGCGGTTTCGAGGACGATAAATAACTCTCTTGTACGGGACAGAATTGATAATCTTGAAAATTATTCCGAAGGTGAGCTTTCAGGCGTATTCGGAAAGTATCTTCTGGATATCAAGGAAAAATTTGATTACGCGACCGCATTTATGGTTGTGGAAAAGTCCATGAATTATTACACGGAGTGGGGACGAATCAAACAGATTGATATCGACAATCCCGATGATGACTGGTACGAAAATTTCCGTTCTTCCGGAAAACAGGTAGAACTTAACATCGATAACGATCAGGCCAACGATAACCGTATTACGGTTTACACGAACTTCCGTATGCAGGACGAGATGGGAAACTTTATCGGGGCCTGCGGCGTCGGCGTTACTCTTGACGGTTTGAACCTTCTTATCAATAAGCTGGAAAACGATTACGGAATAACCGCAAAGCTTATTTCGGAAAGCGGAGTGGTTCAGGTATCCAGTGAGGAAGAAGAACTTTTTAAGCCCGCTGCGGAAAGCGATATTTTGCTTGTAGAGGGACTTGCCAATTCCTTTAAGACGACGGTAGACAGGACCGATTCAAACGGTTATTGGATAGCTCAGTACGTACCGGAATGCGATTGGTATCTGATTATCGGATTCCCGAGTTCCAGCGACGAGTATTCAAAGGTTTTACAAAGAAACCTTGTTGCTTTCATAATCGCATTGGTTATTATCATAGCCGTTATCAGTACCGTAATTAAGGTAGACGATATAAAGGCTTCGGAAATCAAGACGGATTCCGAAACCGATAAGATGACGGGACTTTTGAATCGAAGAGCTTACGAGGAACAGATTGACAGAATTACGAGAGAGAAGCGTGAAGAAGAACTTTCCGTATATATCGTAGACGTTAACGGACTTAAAAAGGCCAACGACGAACGCGGCCATCTTGCGGGTGACGAGCTTATTAAAGGCGCTGCAGACTGTGTAATGAGCGTGTTCGGACCTCATGGCTATGCATACAGAATCGGTGGTGATGAAATCGCCATTTTGATGCTTGAACCGGTTGACGATATTGTGGAACTTACCAAAAGATTTAAGAAGGAAGTTGCTTCATGGCACGGTAAACTTAACGATTCACTTGCCGTTGCGGCAGGCGGTGTGCGTGGCGAAGATTATCCCGGAAGCAAGGTAAGCGAACTTATCGAGTTTGCGGATGAGCTTATGTACAAAGACAAAGAAGAGTATTATCGCGATAAGAGAAACGACCGCAGGGCAGCCCGTTAACCTTCAAAAAATTATAAAGGATAAATCATATGACATTATTTGAAATAGTAGATTTGGATATTGCGGCTATTTTTCTTTTGTCGGTAATCTACATATACATTTTGTTGCAATATTCGGATGATATATATAAGAACGTGGCGTTTAAGAAATTCTTACGAATGCTTCTTTTACACACGAGTCTCGACATAATCAGCGAAGTGGCGCGTTTCTATGCGACATTGCTTCCGCATTGGGTTGTGTTCGGCACAAGTACCGCTTATTTTTTAGTGGCATTTGCGGTGCTTCCGTACTTTACGAACTATATGGAATGCATTCTTTTTCCCGAAAGAAAAATTACCAAAGGCTACATTCTTCAGACGATGGTTCCGGTGGCGTTCTGTACGCTTTTACTACTGATAAACATGTTTGTTCCGATACTGTTTAGTATGGACGAATACGGTGCGTATTCGGTAACTCCGCTATACTGTCTTGAATTTATAGTGCCTGTGTACTATTACGCAAGAGTGTATGTTCTTCTGTGCCTTAACAGAAAGAAATTCTCCTTAAGACAGAGAGTTTCACTGACTTTATACAGTGCTATTTCGATTATCAATATCGCAATGGAGGTTTTCATTGGCACAGAGAAGATGCTTGTTTGCTTCGGAGCTTCCGTAGCCGCTGTTGTCATGCTGATTTCATTGGAAACTCCGGATTACCAGAAGCTTGAAAAGATTATGAAAGAATTGGAAGAAGCCCGAAAGGAATCGGATGTATCTATCCGCGTCAAGAAAATGGCTGTTACCAACCTTACGGTAGATATAACCAATTCCGTCAATGACATAATCAATGTCAACAAATCGATTTCGGGTGCCTCGGTTTATCCCGTAAGCGAAGTCACCGAGTCCGTGGACCGAAAGGCGGAAGTCATGCTTACGACAATAAAGAGCTTGTCTGCAGATAAATAGGACAGCTTGCTCTGGGGGACTGTCCCCGGAGCAGCTGTCCTTTTTTTATTGTAAAAGTCCCAATACCATTTCCGATGCGTGGTTGGACTGCGCAAGAACTGCGCTGCCGGCCTGTTCGAGAATCTGTGCATTCGAGAATGCTACGGATTCGGTGGCCATGTTTGTATCACGAAGTCTGGACTCGGAAGCGTTGAGATTTTCGGACTTATTACGGTTGTTGGCGATAGTGTGCTCAAGACGATTCTGGGTTGCACCGAAGTAGCTTCGTACAACGGAAACCTTCGAAAGAGCATCATCCAATCGCTCGGTTGCCTTGGCTGCGTACTTAAGCTTGGAAATACCCACGGAGTTGATTCCGAGGTAAACCGTGTTCATCTTCATACGCTTTAATCCCATACAGTCTTCTATAATACTGCTGAACTGAAGGTTCAGATCTTTTTCTTCACGTTCCTCATGATTAATTGCATTAAATACTTCCGGAAGAGCGGTACCTGAGAAACCGTCGATTGAGTGCGTTCCGTACTTGGTGGCGGAAATTCTTAAGTGACCGTCTACCAAGGTTGCGTCAACGGGATAACCGGATGCTTTTACCTGTCCGCTTACTATATCTTTGATTTCTTCGGCAGTGTATTCGCCGGAAGGAATGGTGACATTTATGGTATGACCGTCGTACATAAATGAAAAATCATTTTCACCGTCTTCGATGGTTACACCTTCGGAAATGTCCTTGCTTCCCGCGGTGTAGGCTACCGTAAGTTCGCCGTCTGTTTCATAGAAAACCGAGAAGGCTGCGTTACCGCGAACACCTTCGATAATGTATGTTCCTTCTTCATCGTGAGGAAGACGAACCGAAGGATTTAACTTAAATACCAAAGCACGATCATCGTTGGCACCGACTACGCCCGAAGAAACTCCGCCGATCTGTGCCTTTATGAGATTTTCGGAAAAACCTGCGGCAGCAAGCTTTTCGTTTAACTTCTCCTGAATGGTATTTACTATATCCGGACCGCTGTATGAACCGCCGGGAAGTGTAAACGTAAATGAATTGGTTGTGCCGTTAATCTTGAGGTCAAGAGAAAGCGTATCGTTAACGCCGGGCTTGATTTCAACACCTTTTGTAATGTCCTTACGACCTACGGTATAAGGAATGTCATCGACCTGATTACCTGTTCTGTCGGTAACTCCCTGGTTAGCGCGCATTTCGGTAGCCTTACCGATTACACGGTCGTAGAAATCGCCGGCGTAACTACCAAAATAGAATGAAGAACCGGGCTGTGTACAGTCGATTCTTACACCGCTTGATGTAACGGTAGTGTTAAGCTTTCCCGAACCTCCGACCTGAGAGTCTATTTCTGTCTTTAAGTAGTTTTCAAGCTCACTGAAAGAATATGTATTGTCGGGAACGGTAATGTTTACGGTGTAGGTGCTGCCGTTGTGGTAATACCTGAATGAAAAATCATTATTGCTGCTGTCGATTGTTACGGGCTCTGTTAATGCAACACCATGAATGTATGATGTGGTGCTCGTGCCGTCCGCATAAGTAGGATTGGTCTTGTTATCGGTGTTTCCCGTCTCGAAAATACTTCCCGTTGCGGAATTAACCGAAATGTTTGAACCGGTGGGAGAATACAGTTTAAGCCTTCCGTCCGTCGTAAAGCTTGCTGTAAGCTTGGGCGATGATGTCGTGCTTCCGAAAAGTGCGGGCATCGATGAACCGCCTGTAGCATACGTTAAATTGATGCTTTGGTTGCTTCCGGCACCGGTGGTCTTGAAGTTAAGCGAAGAACCGGAAAGAGATACGGTTGCGGGAACGCCATTGGCTGTAAACTGATTCTGTAATGCGCTTACCAGTGTGGCGGGAGTATATGAACCCGAAGGAATGGTAAGGTTATAATCGGTTCCGTTTACATTTATGTTAAATCCGTTGGTTGAATCGGTAATCGTAATAGGGCTCTGCATGCCGATGCTTGTAGTGGCACTTGCAGGTGTCGAATAGTTATTGTATACGGCATTTGAAAACGCGGGACTGTCTGCGGGCTTAAAGGAAATTGAATTTCCCGAACCCGTGGTTGTGGTCGTAAGTCTTAACTTTCCGGAACTTAACGAAGCGACAGCATCAATGCCCTGAGCCTGAAGCTGGGTATTTATTGCATTGATTAACGATGATGACGTATATGAACCGGAAGGAAGGGTTAATGTGTAATTGCCCGAAACACCATTTTTGGTAAATGTAATGGGAAACTGATTTGAGGTGTCGTTTAATGTAATTACATCATTTACCGTAAGTGCACTGGTAGCAGTGCCGGCTGTCTTTGTAACCTGGATTTCCTTTATGAGAGGACTGGTTGAGGTCGTAAACGAAATGGTTGAATCCGCACCTGCTTCGGTTGAACCGTCGGCTCTGTTAAGGCGTGATGTAAAGGTGAAAATTCCGCCGCTTTCGGATACTGTAGCTCCACCATAATAGGAACCGAAGGCTTCATCGATTTTCGACTGAAGTGCGGCTCTTAACTCGGCGGGTGTATAAGTTCCGTTATCAACGGTAATCTTTCGCTCGATTCCGTTGATTTTAAGGTTCATGTAATTATTGGAATCCGTAACCTCATAACCGGATTTCATGGCAACCGTAGTCTTTATGGAAGGCGGAGTATTCTTACTGAATGTTCCTGCGATACCCTGATTATATTCGGTTACACCTGCCTGCGAAGATGTTGATGAGGTGTAGCTCGAGTTACCGTTAACATTGGATGATGCACTCGAGGAAGTAGTGCCGGCTGCCGATATGTTATTGAATTTTCTGTCGGTGGTAGTAGGGCCGAAGTCTCTTGAAATGATTTCGGCAAGTTCGTCTCTTGTATATGTTCCGGGATCGAAGGTTATTGTCTGTGTTGCGCCGCCGAAAGTAAATTTGAACGTTTCGGGAGTCGTAAATGTTACGGGCTCGGAAACGGGCGTGTTACATGTAACGTTCGTGCCGGATACAGAGTTATTTGAAATAACATGCTTTACAAATATATTGTCATAACCCAGGTTGCTTCCGTCCTGGGCTGCACGGATGCTTCTCACACCCGAGTTTTCAACTGCCGTAAGGACGATAGTATTACTGCTTACGGTGGCTTTTATTTTGCCTCTTACGGATGCATCGGTTGAGGCATCGTTAATCGCGTTATTGATTGCGTTTGCAAGGTCTGCTGCGGATGAATAGGTTCCTGCGGCAACCTTGACTGCGGCCGTTGAGGCACTGTTAATTGTTACGTTAAAGGTGTCGTTGCTGCCTGCGGTTATCGTAAGGGGAATGTTGCTTCCGCTAAAGGACTTTGCACCGTAAAACTTCGGGAAACTTGTGCCTGTATCGTTTCTTGTAGAAGGGGATGTGAAGGAATAGTAATCCTTCGTAACAAAGAGCGTATTGTAGGCACTTGAAGTATTATCCACGCCTACCGCGCTTGTAATACCTTTAACCAGAGAGTCAATCTTGATACGCGAACCCGAAGTGGTTGAATCGGATGTTGCCTTAAGCTCGAGGCCGTTTGCGGTGAAAAAGTCGTTTAAGACATTAACCATCTGACCGGTCGTGTACTGACCATCGGGGATTGTAAGGGTCGAGGGTGTGGTAGCGCCGTTGGGCCTGAAGACAAGCGTATTGTTGGTTGAATCTATGTGGTAAACCTGATGCTCGGGGTCTCTTGAATCAGTGGTGCGAACATAACCGCCGTAGAAGTAGGCGGGTGAAACGCTGATGTTTCCGTATTTAACGTTGTCGTAGAAGACGGAAGTATATTTGGGGTCAACGGTATCAATCTTGAACATGTTGCCTTTAAATCCGGTAACGATACTGTCGTCGCTTCCAAGCTTAATGCCCGTTCCGAACTTGGTAGCCGTAACGGTTGTTCCGGTAAGGTTATTGTTAAGAATGTCGATAAGCTGATCTCTTGTATATCTTCCGTTGGGAATTGTGATGTTCTTGTTGGTCTGGTGACCGCTTGCGTCCTCGATAATGAAGGACATGTTGTTGTTCTGGGAAGTGATTTCAAGCTTGGCGGTATCGGAAGGGAACACGGTCGTACCGATCAAGGCACCCATTGAGCCGCCCTTGTGCATGTCGTAGAGAAGATATGAAAGTCCGCCCGAAACCTTATCAAGCATCGTACCGTTTTCGGCGGTAAAGCTGCAGGTTCCGCGGTCCGTGTACTCAAACACAAGTCCGTTGTCGGTAAGCCCCGAGGCGATCATTGCATCTTCGATTTCGTCGATAAGCTCCTGAGTCGTGTAACTGCCTTCGGGGACGGCAAAAGAAACATTATCGTGCGTATTTCCGTCTGCATCTGTGTATGAAAATTCCAAAGTGTTATCGGGGACGTATATGTTATGAAGCTGGTCCTGCGGCCATACTTTACAGCCTTCCATCTGGTAGTAGGTAGGCTCATGATCTTCAAATATATTCAAAGTGTTGAAGGTGGTAGTCCTGCTGACACGGTCGATTTCCGACTGAAGATGGTCAAATTCGGCCTGCATGTAAGCACGGTCGGAATTGTTGTTGGTTGCGTTTAAAGACTTGATTGACAAGTCTTTCATACGATGAATCATTTCATCGACTTCTTCCAAGGCACCGTCGCCTATCTGGCACCATGAAACACCATCCTGTGCGTTAATGGTACCCTGATCAATACCTCGTATTAAGTTACGCATTTTTGTGGAGATAGCAAGACCTGCCGCGTCGTCTGCGGCGCGATTTATACGATATCCGGAAGAAAGCTTTTCGGTGGATTTCTGCTTGGAACCGGTAACGATATTCAGATTGTTGGAGGCGTACATAGCCACCATGTTGTGTTGAACAGAAATCATATTTCCCCCGAAATATTTACACGACCAATGTTTACGTATATATATCGTATGAAAAGTCGGAAAAATTAATACCAAAAACAGAAAATGTGGTATAATTTTTGAAAAGAAAGACAATATATGGGGGGAGTTTTTCTTTGGGCATAATTATATTCAATATTATATGAATGAAAGAAAGGGTTAATTTATGAAGGGAAAGAATCCTATCGAAAGCTCGATGTACACCGCCGATCCGGCGCCGATGGTATACGGTGATACGCTGTATCTTTATACCACACATGACGAGGACGAACTCGTTAATGATTTTTATACGATGTATGACTGGTATTGCTTCTCCACGAAGGATATGGTGAACTGGGAAAAGCACGGCCCGATTTTCTCACTTGATGATATTGAGTGGGCCGATGACAGAGCGTGGGCACCTCAGTGTATAGAGAGGAACGGTAAGTTTTATCTTTACTGTCCCGTACACAAGAAGGACGGAGGAATGGCTATTTCCGTAGGCATTTCCGATTGCCCGACCGGTCCTTTTAAGGATTTGGGTTATCCTTTGGTGGATGAAGGCGACTGGAACGATATCGACCCTACCGTTTTTATTGATGATGACGGACAGGCATATCTTTATTTCGGAAATCCCGAGCTTCGTTACGTGCTTTTAAATGAGGATATGATTTCGTACGATGAGAAGGTCGGCATTCAGAAGATTCCCATGACCGTGGAGTCGTTCGGAAAGGGAAGCCACATGACAGGCACTACTTACGGTGAGGGTCCGTGGTTTTACAAGAGAAACGGTCTTTATTACATGGTTTATGCAGGCTTTAAAGAGGCCGGGGAAGGCGAGCACGTTGATGAGCACCTTGCTTACTCGACTTCAAAAAATCCTACAGGTCCCTGGGTTTACGGCGGCGTTTTGATGACCGAAGAGGGCGGCGTGTTTACAAACCATCCCGGAATTGCCGATTTCAAGGGCAATTCTTACCTGTTCTATCATACCGGTGAGCTTCCGGGCGGAAGCCTTTTCCATCGTTCGGTTTGCGTTGCGCAGTTTACCTACAACGAGGACGGTTCGATAGATACTATTGCTAAATGTGACGGAGTGGAGAGTGTGTAATTTTCAAGATAATGAAAGGTTAATTAATAAACATTATCCTTTTGATTAACGAGTGTGAAATACATACAAAGGAGAATTTTTTATGAAAAAAGCAAAAAAGGCCAAGAAAGGCGCACTAAGCATGCGAACAACCCTCATATTGTTCGCAATCATCCCGATGATCATTTCGGCAGCAATCATAAGCGTTAAGCTTTTGCAGACTACCAGTGATGAACTTTCGGACTCAATGAGCAGGGCCATGGTTTCGATTATCAAGGAAACCGGTGCCGCATTTGACAACACCACGGATAACAGCATGAGAACCATGCAGGCTTTTGTACAGGCTCCCGTAGTTAAGGATTACTTAAAGAATCCCGATGATGCCGATTTAAAGGCTAAGGCTCAGCAGTACACAGTTGATTTCTATGGTAAGCTTGACGGCTGGGAAGGTCTTTATATAGCAGATTGGAGCTCTAAGGTTTTGACTCATCCTTCGGACGCAGTTGTAGGTATGGTAATGCGTGAAGGAGATGCACTTACAAGTCTTCAGGATGCAATGCTTGCAGCAGACGGCGTATATAACGTAGGTATTATTACTTCTCCCGCTTCGGGACAGTTAATAATGTCTTTATACTTGCCGATTTTCGATGGTGATACACCCATCGGTTACGCAGGTGCAGGCACAATCGTAAGCAACAACGCAGGCAAGTTCTCGGACGTTAAGTCACTCGGACTTGAAACAGCATACATCTATTTCGTAGATGCGGGCGGTACAATGCTTTATCACCCTACACCCGAGAAGATCGGTAATCCTGTTGAAAACGCAGCAGTCAAGGGTCTTGTTGAAAGACTTTCCAAGGGCGAGCATCCTACTCCCGAATGTATCGAATATGAATACAAGGGCGCTATGAAGTATGCAGCTTACTACGTAGATGCAGGCAATAACTATATCGCAGTTTTAACGGCAGACAAGGACGACGTTTTATCACATACAAAGTCACTTATTATCGCAGTTGTAGGTCTTGCTGCAGCAGCAATTGTTGTTTTTGCGGTTATTTCAATTCTTATCGCTCAGCTTGTTATGAAGCCTTTAACGGAAATCGCAAAGGCTACCGAAAAGTTGAGTACAGGCGATGTTACGGTTGAATGCGAAGCTAAGTCCAACATTAAAGAAACAGTCAGCATTATCGCTGCATTTAAGAACCTCAAGAAGGCTCTTGAAACTTCAATGACGAACGTTAAGAATTCCGCTACGGCTCTTAACGATGCAATCATCAGCGTTGACGGCATGACAGCCAATAACGTTGAATCCGTATCACAGATTAACAACGCCATCGATGAAGTTGCTACAACTTCACAGGCAGTTGCCGAAAGTGCTCAGACAATGGCTGAGAAGGCTGTTGACCTTGGCATGAATATCGAAACCTTGACAGATAATGTTTCAAGACTTTTCGAAGATTCACTTACCATCAAGAGTGCCAACGACGAAGCTACAAGCTGCATGAAGTCGGTATATGCAGGCGCTAACGAATCGGTTAAGGCTATGCAGACTATCGCTGACAAGATTACAGAGACCAATAATGCCATTACAGATATCGAAAGTGCAGTACAGGCTATCGAGTCCATCGCTGCACAGACCAACCTTCTTTCGCTCAACGCTTCCATCGAGGCAGCTCGTGCCGGCGAGGCAGGAAGAGGATTCGCTGTTGTTGCCGATGAAATCAGAACTCTTGCAGATTCTTCCGCAGAATCGGCCAAGGAAATCAAGCAGATTATTGAAAACGTTATCGCTCTTTCAAACGGTACTGTTGAAATTTCCAACAGAGTTTACGATGTTATCAGCAAGGAGCAGGCTGACATCGAGAATACTCAGGGCAAGTTCAATGTCCTTTCGGATTCGGTTGAAGCTTCTATAGCAGAAATCAATACCATTAAAGAAATGACAGGTAAGCTTGATGCCATCAAGACAGATCTTACCAACGCAACCTCCGATCTTGGTGCCATTTCCGAAGAGCTCGGTGCTTCCGCTGAGGAAGTTGCTGCTTCATGTCAGACCGTTACCGGTGCATGTGAAGATACACAGAACTCAACAGAGCAGATGCGTACCATCAATGACAGCATGAGCACATCGATTGACTTCTTTAAGCTTTCGTAATATTTTAATATAAGGCAACCGGTTTCCTGACGGGAACCGGTTGTTTTTTTAGTGGAAACGCTCTGCTTTATGGAAAGAGAGGATAGAAATATGCGTTTTGGACAGTCGTTAAAAAGATTATTTTTGGGAATTCTTATTATTGCCGCTTTTGTGACATGCGGTAACAAGGTAACATCCGATGCGGCAGGAAAAGAATTTACAAGTGTTCCGTTAAGCGAAACCATTGAATCAACCTTGTTCTTTTCAGCCAACGATTATTCGGCGGAGACACCGAAGGTTGTATGCTTTAAGGACGGTAAGGGACAATTGAACATTGCCTCTTACAGCTTCGGAACATTGAGTATTTACAGATACAGTGATACTTTCGGTAAACTCAGTTCCAAGATTACCATCAATAATCCCATGACTTATTTCGGATATATCACAAGCGATGATGATTCAAATTACTATGTTTTGTGGGGTCAGGACGACATGAATTCCCAAAATGTTGCTGTTACGCGACTTTGCAAATACAATTATTCCGGTAAGCTTTTGGGAAAGTGCGACATAAAGGGCTTTGACAGTAACCCCAAATCCGAGAACGGTCTTGAGGGTGATTATTGGGGAACTCGTATTCCTTTCCATTCCGGTTCCTGCAGAATGGCGGTAAGCGGAAATGTTATTGCCGTTAACTATGCAAGAGAGATGTATTCGGGTCATCAGTCCAATTTCGCATTTTTTGTAAATACCCAAACCATGAAACGCCTTTACGCTGATAAGAATTCACCTTATTGCAGTCATTCTTTTGACCAGGATGTTATTCCGACCGATAACGGCGGATTTTTGTTTGCCAATCACGGAGATGCCTATGCGAGAGGCTTCGTGCTTGAAAAGGCCGGAAGCAGTACTGATAATATTTATTCCAAGGTTGCGACGTTCCACTTCAGGGAAGGTGCAAACAGAGACCATGGTTACAACGAAACTTATGCCCAGTTAGGCGGGCTTGCGGCTACCTCCAATGCATATGTTTTATGCGGAAGCTCCGAAAGAACACTTTCACGTGCCTGTGCACCTACCGGCGGCGTATATCTTGGCCACAGTGAGGCAAGAGACCTTTTTGTTCAGATTCTGAAGAAGGATTATGAAAAATTTTCGGGAGCCGGTATGTATTATGCGCCGGGTGTCACGAGAAAGGTAACCGGAAAGAGACCTGTCGGAGCACTTACGGACCTTTACTTATCCGGAAACGAAGTTGATTACGGTGTTATCTGGCTTACCAAGCTTTCATCAAACATGTACGTAAACAATCCTAAAATTGTTGCCCTTTCGGGTTCAAACTTTGCTGTTCTTTGGGAGGAGCTTGATTACAATACCCGCGCGGGAAGCACCTACTGCATGGTTTTGGATGAGAACGGAAAGACCGTTATTTCAAAGACCAAGCTTTCCGATACGGCAAGACTTACCGGTAATTCGGACCCGGCTTACATTGACGGAAGTATTTACTGGGTAACATCCGATTACAGCAGAAACAGTACCCTTTATAAATTAAGCTTTTCAATTGAGTCAAAAAAGAATATAACAGTCGGGGACAGCGAGTACGAGGCAACCTTGGATGACAAGGGAAATGTTAAGTGCCTTAAGCTTATAAAGTACAACGGAAAAGCTTCCAATCTTACAATCAGTACCGCCGTAGTAGACGGAAAGACCGTAAAGATTACCGCCATAGGCGACGGCGCGGTTAAGAACAACCGGTATCTTGTAAACCTTACCATCGGTAAATATGTTGAGACTGTCGGTAAATCTTCTTTTGCCAAATGCAGTAAGCTCAAGACCGTAAAGGGCGGCGCCAAGGTTTCTTCTCTTGGTACGACGTCTTTCTACAATTGTAAGGCGTTGAATTCCTTCGCAACAATGGGCAAGCTTAAAACCATCGGCGAGAAGGCGTTTTCGGGTGATATCAAGCTTTCCAAGTTTACGATTCCCGCGAGTGTGACCAAGATTGGAAACTCGGCATTTTCGGGATGCAGCGCTTTGAAGAGTGTTACCATCAAGACTACGAAGCTTACAAGCTCGAAGCTTGGCAATAATGCGTTTAAGAACATTAACGCCAAGGCCGTAATTAAGGTTCCCGCTTCCAAGTTAAGCGACTACAAAAAGCTTTTGAAGAGCAGGGGCATCAACAAAAAAGGACAGAAAATAAAGAAATAAGAGGATAATTAAATGAAGAGTGTGAAATTTTTAAAAGGGCTTGTATTCGGCCTTACAATTATGTGTGCGGTTTTGGGCTTTACCGCAACTTCTTCGGAAGCCAAGAAGCCTTCGCTTTATAAAGACCCGTCCTACGATTTTTTCGTTACGGGCCTTGACAGTTACACAAGAACTTACGGAAGCTACGAATCGGAAATTGTTATCAAGAATGCAAGCAGATTGTCAACGATTAAGGATCTTAAGTCAAGCAAGGACGGCATTATCGACGGACTTCGCTACTTTAAAGGCTTCGACAAAAAAATATGCATTTTGTTCTTCCCGGTTAAAGCCGGTTCTACGACCATAAGCTGCAAGGTTAAGCAGAACGGCAAGACTTACAAGCTTTCCAAGAAGATTACCGTATATGAGGGCGCTCCTTTTAAGTCTGTAAAGGTTAACAAGAAGGAATACGTTAACAATGAGTATGACCGTATCGATTTGTTTTCCATGAACAACAAAAAGGTTAAGGTTAAGGTTACACCCAAATCAGGCTGGATTATTAAGAGGATGTATACTGCGCACCATATCAGTTCGGATGAAACCATCATAAAGAAGATTAAAAACGGAAGCTCTTTCAAGTCGATAGGACATACTTCGGTTATCGTTGAAGCCCAAAACAAAAAGAGCAAAAAGATTTATCATCTTTTGATTAATCTTAACCCCAACAGTGTAAAATAGATTTATAAAGCGACGGATTATTCCGCCGCTTTTTGTTTGTTTGCGTGATTTGCATTTGTTTTTAACATTTTGTAAATCGTTTTATGCTACCATTTTTATGCTAATTAGGTGAAAATGTCTTTTTTTTACTAAAGGGGATTTATTTATCATATCGTTTTTGTGATATGGAGGGAATTTAAGATGACCGCTGTAGAGGATTTGTTTGATCGGCCCGTACATCCGCTGTATTCCGTAATGGCTTTTGTCGGAGCGTTGATAGCGCTTATTTTAATAATTCGAACAGGTACCCGGGGGAAGTACAATCAAAAATCTGATTTGCATTTTCCGGTTTACTGCTGGACTCTTTTCTTTTGCCTGCAGGATGGAATCTGGGGCTTATTTGCGGCACACATTTTTGTAAACGATGTATGCCTTTTCGTGGCTTCAACCGTTTTCCATTTATCCTCGGCACTTACAACCTATATCTGGGTTTCGTATATGCTTTCGGTTTTAAAGGAACAGGTTAAAAGACCTAAGCTTATTAAGCATGCTACGGGTGTACTTGTCTTAATTCAACTCGCCCTTTTGGTTATGAATTTTTTTACGAAGTCACTGTTTTTCCTCGACGAGAACGGGTGGTATACCACCACAAAATACAGAACGATTCTGTTTTACATGCAGTTTGCGGTATATGCTTTAATCAGTGTGCTTTCGTTCCTCGCAATTTTAAAAGCGCAAAAGGGACGAGAGAAGAACAATCTCGCGGTTGTATTAAGTGTTAACGCTTCGCCTGTGTTCTTCGGCGTTTTCCAGATGCTTTATCCGGATGCTCCCGCAAGTTCAATCGGCTTTTCGCTCGGATGTATTGTAATTTTTACCTTCCTTGAAGAAGAACTTCGAAGAGAGGTTGCCGAGTACAAGGCACGCGAAGAGTTTTTGAGTATTATCGAGGAGAAGAATATAGAGCTTAAGGCACAGCAGGATTCGTTGTGTGACGCTCTTCAAATGGCGGAATCGGCCAACATCGCCAAGACTTCGTTTTTGTTTAACATGTCGCATGACATCAGAACCCCCATGAACGCAATCATCGGATACACGGAGCGTGCGTTAAGATATTCGGAGGATATGGACAAGCTTGAAGATTCGCTTAAAAAAATAAAAACTTCCAGTGATTTTCTTTTGTCCATCATAAATGAAGTTCTGGATATGGCCCGTATCGAGTCGGGTAAGGTTAAGATTGAGGAAAGTATTGTCGATATATGCGAGGTGACATCGTCACTTTCGGAAATGATTATGGCCAACGCTGCGTCCAAGGACATAGCGGTTTGCAGCGAGTATAATCAGGTCACCCATTCCAGGGTGTGGATGGACAAGCAGCATGTGAGCCAGATAATGTCGAATCTTTTGTCCAACGCCATCAAGTATACCAAGGCGGGCGGCGAGATTTGGCATGTTGTCAGAGAAAGACCTTCCGAAAACCCGGGATACGCCATTTACGAGACCATCATTACCGATAACGGTATCGGAATGAGCTCCGAATTTTTGGAAAAGATTTACAACGAATTTGAACGTGAAAAAACTTCTACCGTCAGCGGTATTCAGGGAACCGGCCTGGGAATGTCGATTGTCAAGCATCTCGTCGACATCATGGGCGGCAGGATAAACATCGAATCCGAAGTCGGTCAGGGTACGACGGTTACCGTTACGATGGAATACCGGATTGCGACCGAAGAAGAAATCGCCGAAGAAGCCAAAAAGGACGAAGAGGGCATGGAAGAACCCGAAGATATCCTTAAGGGCATGCACGTTCTTCTTGTGGAAGACAACGAAATGAACAGAGAAATCGCCACGGAAATACTTACGGACAGAGGCATTTTTGTGGACGCCGCAGGTGACGGCGATATTGCTGTGGACAAAATAAAAAATTCAGCTCCCGGACAGTACGATTTGGTGCTTATGGACGTGCAGATGCCCAGGATGAACGGCTATGACGCAACCCGCGCAATAAGAGCGCTTGAGAATCCTTTCCTTGCGAACATTCCGATTATTGCCATGACGGCAAACGCTTTCGAAGAGGATAAGAAAAACGCGCTTGATGCGGGAATGAACGGACATCTTTCCAAGCCCATCGATATTCCGGTTCTTTTAAAGACGATTTCGCAGCTTCAATCAGGGGAATCTTCAACATGATGTTGAAATGATTTGGGGCGAATATTTCAGTAAATTAATTGCAAGGATGCAGGACTAATATATGAACGATAAGGATACTCTTTTTACAAAGAAATTTTTTGTAAGTGAAAAACAAAAATTTATAACTTTCGGAATGCTTCTTTTGGTGGCTCTTTTATTTATTCTGGGCCTTTTCGAAATTCATGCCGTTTCGATAAGAAAATTTAACGAGTCGGAGCGTGTTTCTTACGTCAAAAGCGAGGAAGAGCAGGATGTTTCTTTTGAAATAGTTCCCAGATCCAACGAAACATGGGACAAGAATTTTAACGGTTTCAACAAGATATACATTACTCATGCGGTTATTTTCGATGCAACCGTAAACAATAATTCAGGCTACGAGGTTACGGACTGGAAGCTTCGCGTAAACATTCCCAAGGACGTTTTCTTAAACAACGGTTGGTGCGGAACGTTTGAAATTCACCAGTTTATCGACGGAACCGAGAACGTTCAGACTCTTGATTTGAGAAACGTTTCCGAAAAAGATATTACGCTTGATTATTTCAAAATTGACCAGGATTTGATGATTCCTTTGAAAGAGGGCGATTATTTCTTCTACAATCCCAGTACCGAAGTGCAGGAAACGCCTATCGCGATAACCGGTAACAATCCCGATGCAAAGGGACCTACAATCGGATTTGTGCTTTATTTCAAGGAACTTCGCCCGTATTTTAAAGACGCGACCGTTTTATATCATTTCAAGAAGAATCTGTTTGACGGAAACGATTCGGTTATGTACGTCGGATTGTTGTTAGCGTGGTTATTCGCTCTTGTAATTTACATTACAATTTTAATATACCGCGACATTCTCAATCGCCGCATGAAACAGAATACACTTTTGATAAACAGCGCAATGAGCGTATTTACGGGATTTTTCGAGGCGAAGGATTCTTACACGAGAGGTCATTCCAAGCGTGTTGCCGAGTATTCGAAACGAATTGCCATTGAGTGCGGCTTAAACGAACGCGACGTCGACAGTGTTTATCACATTGCATTCATGCACGATTGCGGTAAATGTTATATTCCCGACGGCATTTTGAAAAAAGAAGGTAAACTTACGGATGAAGAATTTGAAATAATCAAATCTCACACCGTTAAGGGTGCGGAAATGGTTCAGGACTTCACAGCCGTTAAGGGACTTCAGGACGGTGTAAGACATCATCATGAGCGATACGACGGCAAGGGTTATCCCGACGGCTTAAAGGGAGAAGAAATCCCTTGGATTGCAAGAGTTTTATGCATTGCCGACTCATACGATGCGATGAGCTCCGACAGATGCTATCGTAAAAAACTCGACAGGCATATTATCAGGGAGGAATTTGTAAAATGCAGCGGCAAGCAGTTTGACCCGCAGCTTACAATTGTATTTTTGAAGTTGTTTGATAAGGGAAGGCTATAATATATTTTACGGGAAAATCGAGCAGGTTCTGCCTACTCGATTTTCTTTTTGCTTTGTGGTATTCTTGTAGAATAAACATGAAGGGAATATACAGGTATGGGAATTTTCAGAGCGGCTGCATCCTCGGTTTCGGGAACGGCCAAAGATACATGGAAAGAATTTTTCAGTTGCGATTCGCTTTCGGATGACATCATGATGGTCCGCGGCAAGAAGGTTACCGGCGGAAACAACAAGGGTGATGACAATGTTATTACGGACGGCTCCATATACACCGTGGCAGACGGCCAGGCGGCGATAGTAACTTCACAGGGTAAGGTTGTCGAAACTACCACAGAACCCGGAGAACATGTTTTCCACAGCGAGTATTCTTCTTTTGCCCTGCAAAAAGGAGGAATTTCAAAATTCTTTAAAGAGGCGGGAAGACGCTTTGCTTACGGCGGTGATGCGCCGGCGGTAGTTGAAAGAATTTACTATTTGAATACCAAGATTATGAGCGGCGGTTCTTTCGGACCGATTCGCGTTCCGTATCGATTTAAGGACAGAAACACCGGCGCGGACATCGACTGCAATGTTGTATGCGCAGGCACTTATACATTTTCGATTTCCGATCCGTACAAGTTCTACAGAATGATTGCGGGAAATATTATCGGCGAATACAGGACCGACAAGGTTATTCATACCATGAACGCCGAGTTTGCCTCGATTATGCAGTCGGCGGTAGCGATGCTTTCGCAGGACGGCGTAAGAAGCTATGAACTTGCGATGCTTACGGATGAACTTACCCGGGATATTTCGAAGGCGGTCAGCGATAAGTGGACCGAGCTTCGCGGTATAGAAATTGTTACATTAAGCTTTACTTCATTTAGCACCGAATCTGAAGACAAGGCGTTGATTAATTCACTTCAGCATGCCAAGGCACTTACGGACCCTGCAATGGCAGGCGCTACGTTGGTAGCCGCACAGGCAGACGCCATGGTTGCGGCAGCGAAAAACAGTAATTAATCTTTGGAAGATATAAAAAAGTGCATTGAGACCGACTCAATGCACTTTCGTTTATTCAGAAACTTTTTCAAATTCTTCTTTGGCGTCCTTGAAGCAATCAAGAATCTTCGGTGAGAATGTGCCGCATTCGCCGTTGAGAATCATCTCGAAAGCCGTGTTCTTGGCGTATGCATCTTTATATACGCGTTTGTTTATCAAAGCATCATAAACATCGGCTATTGAAACAATCTGTGAAGCGATGGGAATTTCATCACCCTTTAAGCCGTCGGGATAACCCTTACCATCGAAACGTTCATGATGATGACGGCAGATTTCGTAAGTCATCTTGGCGTATTCATCGTTCCAGGCACCCTGAATGTCGTTTAGAATATCACAGCCTCTGGTGGTGTGATCTTTCATGATTTCGAATTCCTCGGGGGTAAGCCTTCCGGGCTTTAATAGGATGCTGTCCGGAATGGCGATTTTGCCGACGTCGTGAAGAGCGCTGGCGGGAACCATGACGCTTATTATATGCTCGGTTAGATTGTATTCGGGGTATTTGTCCATAACGTGGCGTGCCAGAATATTGGTGTAGCTTTTAACTCGCTGAATATGCTGACCGCTTTCAAGGTTACGTGATTCTACGACAGTACCGAGAATATCAATGATTTTTTGATTACTCTTTGCAAGAATATCGGCCTGCCCCTGCAAAATAAGGTATTGCTCGCGCAAGGTTTTTGTCTGCTCTGAGACTTTATCTTCGAGATTGTTCTTGTATTCATAAAGGTTAATTGCGTTTCTGACGCGCAATTTGACCAATGAGTCATCGAAAGGCTTTCTTACGAAATCAACAACACCGTAGGTAAAGCATTTTTCCTCACTTTCGTAAGAATTGTCACCGGTGATGATGATAACGGGAATACGTCTCAAAAGACCGTTTGTTTCCATGAAATCCAAAACACCCAATCCATCCACGTTGGGCATCATAAGATCAAGAAGAATCGCGGAGAAGTCTTCGCCGCACTTTATGAGCTGATCGATGGCCTTTGAACCATCTTCGGCTGTTTCGATGTCGTAGTCTTCACAAAGGATATCTGTCAGCATATCTCTGTTGACAAATAAATCATCAACTACCAAAATCCTTTTTTTCATCGTAAATCCTCAACTTAACACACAAACAGATTTATACTATTCCGTTAGTCAATCTGTTTGGCACAAGAAACCGTATTTTCGTAAATATCTTTTAACCCGTTTATAAGTTCTGAAACATCAAACTCGGGTTTTCCATGGCGGATAGCCTCGCATAAAGGATCAACTGCTTTAAAAAGAGAAGGGATGCCCAGATTAAGCGCTAATCCTTTTATATTGTGTACAGTACGAAATGCGGTTTCGTAATCGGCACTGTTAAAAGCGGAAAGGAATTCTTCAAAATAGTTCGTGTCATCCGCAAATCGTTTAAGATATTTTACTATACGTTCTTCTTTTCCGAGACGGGCCAAAACTTCCTCATAGTTTCCACCCGTAATTGAATAAAATTCTTTTACGTTCATTTACTCACTCTTTACATTAATCCCGGTTTACATATACAAATCACAATTCGGTACAAATAGCATAACACATTGAAAGAAAGACAGATGCTAATAATTGGATAATCTTCTGAGCGTTTACGAAGGATAAATGATACGAGAAATATGCAATTTTTAAGCAGTAAAAAATGCTACCCGTTTACACACTAATATGTTATATTGAAAAATGTACGCGGTAAGAGTTTATGAATACGGGGGTGTCGTCCCCGAAGAGGTATAAAGATATGATTATTTTGAATTTTATTTCGTTAATGGGCGGATTGGCCATGTTCCTTTACGGAATGAGGCTGATGGGAAATAACCTTAAGGAAGGCTATTCCGGTACGCTGAAGGTTGCCATGGAAAAGGTAACCAACAATCCTATAAAAGCTTTGTTACTTGGAGCTGCGGTAACTGCAATTATTCAATCATCCACAGCTACAATTGTTATTACTTCCGGTCTTGTTGCCGCCGGCGTTATTTCACTTCACCAGTCTTTGGGTATCATTGTCGGAGCCAACATCGGTACTACCGTTACCGGTCAGATAGTCCGACTCTTGGACGTTAAAGGTAACGGCTCCATAGCTCTTGAATTTTTCAAACCTTCTACGCTTGCACCGCTTGCACTTATTCTCGGTGTTGCGTTTATCATGTTTTTCTCATTCAAAAATCACGATACTGCCGGAAACATTGCGGTAGGCTTCGGTATTCTTTTCTCCGGACTTATGAGTATGACGGCAGCAGTATCTTCCTTCAATGTAGAGGCGCTGTTTACGAATCTTGGAGAGAATAAAATCCTCGGATACGTTATCGGTGCGACGGTAGCTTTTATTTTGCAAAGCTCATCCGCAACAGTTGCAATTCTGCAGGCATTTTCAAGTTCGGGCGGATTAACCTTCAATGCTATCTACGTTGTTATTACGGGTATTTATCTCGGTGACTGCGTAACGACCGCAATTGTGTGCTCAATAGGCGCCAAGGAAGAATCGAAAAGAGTCGGAATCGTCAACATCCTTTTCAACTTAAGCGAGACAATCGTTGTACTTATTGTTGTTGCCGTTCTTCACAAATTCGGAGTTTTGGATGCAATCTGGAACAAGCCCATGGACTCCGGTGATATTGCCAACACCAATACAACATTTAATTTGTGCTGTGCAATTGTGCTTATGCCGATGATTGGCATATATGAGAAACTTGCCAAAAAGATTGTCAAGGACAAGCCGGCACCGCCTTTCAAGTATGCCGACAAGGTTGCCGCTTTAAACCCCAGCTTCTTTGCCACACCCGCATTTGCATTCAGAGGCTGCTATGACGGCCTTAAGACAATGATCGACATTGCCGCTGTAAACATCAATAAGGCATTGGATTTATTTGCTTCTTATGATGAGGCTGTAGTCAGGGAAATCAACGAGGAAGAAGAAAACCTGGACACACTCACGGACAAGATTGACACGTATCTGGTTCAACTTTCATCGTATGTAAGTTCCGATTTGCATATCAGTATTCTTGACCAGTATCACAAGGTTGTTTCCGAGTTTGAACGACTCGGCGATCAGGCTGTGTATATAGCTGAGAACGCTACGGCTTTGCAGAAAGAAAAACTTACTTTTTCACCTGAAGCTTTGGCTGAACTTGAAATTGTCAGAGAAATTTTGAATAAGACGCTTGATTTCACCAAACAGGCTTTTGACAAGCGTGATGTTAATGCGGCCAAAGAAATAGAACCGCTCGAGGAAGTTATGGACGACTTGCTTTCTTCATTACACGATAACCATCTTGAGAGACTTCGTGAAGGCAAGTGTACCGTTCATGGCGGTATTATTTTCCTCAACCTGATGGCTAATATCGGAAAGATTTCCGACACCTGCTCGAATGTCGGCGTTGCCACAATTGCCCGTGCAATTCCCGGCATTGGTAAGGATGCTCATTCGTACATCACTTCTCTTCATCAGGGCAGCGATGACTCATTTAACAGAAGCTACAGACAGGCACATGATTTATATTTTGCCCGATTGGCCGAAATCGGCGTAAAGGGTGAATAAATTACAGAAAGAAGAGTGATTTATGAAAGAACTATTAGATCTTTATGCAACTTTCTTTCGTATAGGCGGACTTACTTTCGGCGGCGGACTTACAATGCTTCCCATGCTTAAGTATGAGCTCGTTGAGAAGAAGGGCTGGGTTACGGAAGACGAAATGCTTGACTATTACGCAGTCGGACAGTGTACGCCCGGAATTATTGCCGTAAATGTTGCAACATTTGTAGGCTACAAGAAAAGAGGAATCATAGGCGGTATTTTTGCCACGCTCGGAATGGTCAGCCCGTCGTTAATTATCGTTTCCATCTTAGCGTTGTTCTTACAACAGTTTATGAGCAATGAGTATGTGGCTCACGCTGTAGCGGGCATTAAGATTATCGTATGTGCGTTGATGCTTAATACCGTTATCACAATGGCCAAGAAGACCGTTAAAGGAGTCCTCACCGCAGTGATATGCGTAATTGCATTTTTGCTTTCGATGTTTACCCCCATTCCGACAGTTATCATTGTTGTTATTGCCGGAATCTTCGGAGTTATCTGGAATAAGTTGGGGAGGTTTAAGCAATGAGAGTATTTTGGGAACTATTTTATGAATTCTTTCAGATAGGCTTGTTCGCAATCGGAGGCGGCCCCGCAACCATTCCGTTTTTGATGGACATTCCTACCCGTCATGACTGGTACGAAGTATCCGATGTTGCCAACATGCTTGCGGTAAGCGAGAGTACTCCCGGTCCCATCGGTATTAACATGGCAACTTACGCGGGCTTTAACGCGGCAGGTTTTGCCGGCGGTATTGTAGCGACGCTTTCGCTTGTTCTTCCAAGTATTATTGTAATCGTTATAATTGCAAAAATTCTTGATAAGTTCAGCAAGAATATGTACGTTAAGTCCAGCTTTTACATGATAAGACCCGCGGTAACCGGCCTTATCGCAACAGCAGTCTGGGGTATTTTCAAAACAGCGCTTTTCACCGACGCGCTCGGCAATTTTCACTTCCCGGTTGTGCTGTTTATCGTGTGCATCGCGTTCTTCGGACTCATGAATATCAAACAGCTCAAGAAGCTTCATCCTGCATTCTGGATTCTCTGCGGAGCAGTGATGGGAATAGTGTTTAAATTATAGTTGGTTAGCAAGAAACCCACCCTTTGAAAAGGGTGGGTTTCTTGCGCGCGGTCTGAAGGATTGGGTATGGCGTTCGACCAAATTGCATGTGCCCCCGCGCACGGTCTGAAGGATTAGGCAGGGCGTTCGACCAAATTGCACGTGCCCCCGCGCGCGGTCTGAAGAATTGAGCAAGGCGTTCGACCAAAT
>JAZUJT010000017.1:0-50005 GCA_045642905.1 Lachnospiraceae bacterium
CCGTTCATCTTTGGCATGTTAACATCAAGAACAACTGCATCATAATTTTTCTTAGATAACAGTTCCAGCGCCTCCACACCGTCAGCTGCCCGATCCATTACATGGAATCTCTCATCAAGGTTGATTATATCACAGATAACTCTTCTCATAAGTGCAGAGTCATCGACTACGAGTATATTTTTCATTAAATTCGCCTCTTTTTAGGTTAATTTTCAGTTAATTTCAGACAATTTTATACAAATTGTCATAATATGATTCCTTAACAGGTATCATATTATTTCTGTTTATTTCTTCTGATTCTTCTTTCTTCTTCAAAAATAAACTTAATTATTTCTTCTCGGGTGTCTCTTGAAAGATTTACATACTGTACACGATGTTCGTATTCACCCGGTCTGTTATTTACGGGTTTAACGCTCAAAACCTTGCCGACAACTTCATAGTCTCTGGCATTTCCGGCATTTACCAGCTGATATGTACAGTAAACCATGCTTCCTTCTTCATAAGCATGATCGGAAATAAATCGTATTCCACCACCGCTAAGGTCGATAATAAGGCTTCTTCTCAACGGAAGTCCCGGTACAAGAAGAACCTGGTTTGCCTCAACAGCCTGAACCTCTTCCTGCTTAAGTTCTCTGGTCTTCATATCAAGAACACAACTGTAACGATAATAATCTCTTCTTTGGTGCTTTCTTAAATTGCTGGTAAGGTCCAAAACAAGAACGTAAACATTGTTGCTTTTGTATCTGTCAACGATTCTGGCAAAGCACTGATACAGGCCCTGCGAAGTGTAGAAACACATATCATATTCACCGTCAACAGGTAAAAGAATCAGCTTTGTTTTTTCCATTGGCATCAGAACTTCCAACCGGTCATCGGAAAGAACATCATATACCTTTGTGGCATATGTTTTCTTTGCTTCACCTTCCGAACTGTTAATTCTGTCCACTGCCTGAAGTTCAACTTTGTCTCCTGCAAATACATATTTTGATAACATAAGTAGATCTCCTTACTGATTATTGTTCTTTTTTCCCGTAACAATATGTGAAAAGAAAGCAGCCATACCTCTTTTCTTTACGGTATTATTTATCTCATTATTCATTAATATCTTTGCTATATTTTCATATGCCAGAGAAGACTTGGCATTAGGAGTCTGTATCGAAACAGGTGTCTGCTGCATTACAGCCTTATTTAACATCGAATCGTCGGGAACGCTTCCAAGGAATGAAAGCGGAAGTTTCAGATATCTTGTAACAACCGCATTCAGCTTGTTGAAAAGTGCCTGTCCTTCGGCCGCATTCTGCACCTTATTCGCAATAACCTTCACCAGTGAGTTATCCGGTGAAAATCTGCCATGACGTGATAAAGCCTTTAAAAGTGAATAGGAATCGGTAATAGATGTTGGTTCCGGAGTGGTGACCAGAAGGATTTCGCCGCTTGCAACCAGAAACTCCAGTACTGCATCGGAAATACCTGCGCCGGTATCAACAATAATGATATCCGTTATGGCATCCAATTGAGCAAGATTCTGCACAATATAAGTAAGATGCTCTTTATTCAAATTGCTCATTCCTGCAATGCCCGAACCGCCTGAAATAAATCCCACTTCATTCGGTCCCCAGGTAATTATTTCCTGAATACTCTTTCCCTGATAAATAAGGTCTGCAAGATTGTATTTGGGAACAGCCCCAAACATGACCTCAATATTTGCCAAACCAAAATCGGCATCAAGAATAATTACGCGCTTACCCATTCTTCTGAACTGGATAGCCAAATTAATTGAGGTGTTGGACTTACCTACTCCACCCTTTCCGCTGGTAACGGTAATAACTCTTGCAACGGGCCTTTGTACATTATTTGCTTTGATAATATTTCTTAATTGTTCTGCCTGGTCCATAATTATCTTTTACCTCCTAAGAGGTTTTTAACGGTTTTCTGGGCATTAAACTCTTCTATATCATCCGGCACGTTCTGACCGCAGGTAATATATGAAAGAGGTGCTCCCGTGTACAATTTAACATTAAGAAGATTACCAAGTGCCGTGGTTTCATCAAGTTTTGTAAATATCAGTTTGTATTCGGTGATTTCCGAATAAGCATCTGCAATACTCTTTAAATCCCTGTATTTGGTTGTTGCACTTACAACCAGATAAATTTCTTTTTCAACAATACCGTCAACAGAATGAATGAAATCACCCATAATATTTCGCTGCTCATTGTTCTGGTGCGAATGTCCGGCTGTATCAACCAGCACATAATCGAAATCCATAAAGTCCTTAAGGGCGCTTTCCATTTCTTCGATTGTATAAATAATCCTGAAAGGAACCTCCAGAATATTAGCATAAGTCCTAAGCTGATCGGCCGCAGCAATTCTGTATGTATCAGCCGTCAAAAGAGCTATTTTCTTTTTCTGGATTACAGAAAACTTTGAAGCCAGTTTAGCTATGGTAGTTGTTTTTCCTACACCCGTGGGTCCCACGAAAAAGATTAACTTCGGGCCTCTCTCCGCAGGAGAAATAACACATCTTTTACCAAACTTCAAAATCATTTTCTGGTAAACACCGGCCAATGCCACGTCAATATGTGTTCCTTCTTTTGTTGTATTGGCTATCTCGTCAACAATAGATTCGCAGTATGAGCGGTCTACTTCATTATCCTCAAGCGTACGCTTTAAAAGTTCAAAAAAAGAATCCAGTTCACTGTTTTCTTCCTTTGTAACTTTAGTTTTTCCAGACTTATCCTTGTTTTTATCCTTTTCGGGTTCCGGTTGAAGTTTTTCCTCCAAAAGATTCTGAAGACTGTCAATCTTTTCCTCCAGAATATTTCCTGTTCTGGGCTTTTCATAAGTAACCGGCTTCACAACTTCCGGTTCTGCCTTTTCAGGCTTGTCAGCTTTTTCAGCCTTTTCAACAATAGAGCCCACTTTTCCCAGAGCTTCGGTTATATTTCTAGCACTGGCTTTCTGCTGAATTGCCCTGTCGGTATCATCCTCAAGTGCAACCGTAACCTCAACCATCTGAGGTGAAAAGAAAGAAAACAAGCCCTTCTTTTTAACATTTCTGACATTCATCACAACAACATTGTTCCCAAGTTCTTTTCTTGCGTTCTCAGTTGCTTCACTTTCTGTTTTTGCCTGAAATTTTTTGATAATCATTTATACTGTCACCATTCCCACAGATTGTAATTCGACATTGGATTCAATTTCATTATAACTCACAACTACCAAATCTTTATAGTAATCTTCGGTAAGTCGTTTAAAATATGTTCTGACAATCGGTGAGGTAATAATTATCTCACTCTTGCCCAGATCATCAAGTTTCTTCAGTTCTTTACCGGTAGAATTAATAATTTGCTTTGTAACATCCGGATCAAGTGTAAGATACGCCCCCTGCTCCGTCTGCTTTACGCTGGCCATAATCTGCTGTTCAAGCTTCGGATCCAGAGTAACAACACTTGTGGTTTCATTGGAAGGAAAATATTTTCCGGAAATAGACCGCTTCAGTGCCTGTCTTACGTACTCTGTAAGGATATCCGTATCTCTGGTGGAAGTTGCGTAATCCGCCAGTGTTTCAAATACCGTAAGAAGGTCTCTTATGGAAATACCTTCTTTCAAAAGATTCTGCAGAATCTTCTGAATTTCGCCCAGACTAAGAAGTTTGGGGTAAAGCTCCTCAACAACCGAAGGATTTGATTCCTTCAGGTTTGTAATAAGGCTCTGTACATCCTGTCTTGTAAGCAGTTCGGCAAGATGTGACCTGATAATCTCCGTAAGGTGTGTCGCAATAATTGAAGGGGGATCAACAACCGTATATCCCATACTCTCGGCTCTTTCTCTCTGTCCTTCTGTAATCCATACCGCAGGAAGATGGAAGGAAGGTTCAAAAGTCGGAATACCGGTAATCTCTTCTTCAACATATCCCGGATTCATGGCCATGTAGTGATCGAAGAGAATCTCGCCCTCACTGACCTGAATACCTTTAATCTTAATAATATACTGGTTTGGGTTCAGCTGGATATTGTCTCGCAAACGGATAATGGGAACTACAGTACCGAGTTCGATAGCAATCTGTCTACGAATCATAACAACACGATCCAGCAAGTCTCCACCCTGACTGACGTTGGCAAGAGGGATAATTCCGTAACCAAATTCCAGTTCAATAGGGTCAACTGAAAGAAGCGATGTAACATTTTCCGGTTGTCGTATTTCCTGCGCTTCCTGTTCTTCTACTTCAGTCTCTGTTTCTATTCCAGCTGTTTCTATGGTACCCTGTATGGTACGTCCGGCGAGAATAAACATAAATCCTACAACCAGGAAAAGAAACGTATTAAGCGGCGTTACAACACCCAGACCGGCAACAACGGCACCAACAATATACAAGGCCTTCGGAATACCAAAAAGCTGTTTGACAAGAACATTTCCGAAATCTGCAGAACCGGAACCTTTTGTAACCAGAATACCTGTTGAAAGAGAAATCAACAAAGATGGAATCTGCGAAACGAGACCATCACCGATGGTAAGAATGGTGTACTTCGAAAGAGCCGCCGAAATCTCTTCACCTCTCATCATACCCATGATGATTCCGCCGGCAATATTGATTACCGTAATAATAAGGCCCGCAACAGCATCTCCTTTTACATACTTAACAGCACCATCCATAGAACCGAAAAACGAGGCTTCCAACTGAATCTTTTCTCGTCTTTCTTTTGCCTGTTCATCCGTAATGGCTCCCGTATTCAAATCGGCATCAATTGCCATCTGCTTACCGGGCATAGCGTCCAATGTGAATCTGGCAGTAACTTCAGCTACACGTTCGGAACCTTTATTAATTACCAAAAACTGGATAATCAGAAGAATCAAAAATACAATAACACCGACTACGAGGTTACCACCGCCTACAAATGAACCAAATGTTGCTACAACGTTACCCGGATTTCCTGTAGTCAGAATCAGTTTCGTTGAAGAAACATTCAATGCAATTCTGAAGATTGTGGTAAAAAGAAGGATTGTAGGAAAATAAGACAATTCCAAAACTTCTTTGCTGAATATACATACAAAGAGAATCAGAAATGCTATTGACATGTTCAAAGCAAGAAAAACATCAAGCAAAGTATTGGGAATAGGCACAATCAGCATAATAAACGCCGCAAGAATATAAGCCGCAACACCTGCATCAGCTACTTTAAACTTACCATTATTCATGCTGTTTCCTCCCCCAATCTATTATTTCAGGCCTTTCCTTTTAAATGGAATACAAAAGCCAAAACCTCGGCAACTCCCTGATAAAGTTCCGGCGGTATCATTTCCCCGACTTCAACATTGGCGTACAACGCTCTTGCCAATGGTACATTCTCAACAAGTTCCACGTCATTTTCACGTGCGATTTCTTTTATCTTCTGTGCCAGATAATCGGCACCTTTTGCCAAAACAACAGGCGCATCATAATTATCCGGATCATATTTTATACAAACCGCCAAATGGGTAGGGTTTGTAATAACCACGTCTGCTTTTGGAATATCCTGCATCATTCTTCGACGCGATGCCTGCTGCATTCTCTGACGAATCTTTCCTTTAACTTCAGGATTACCTTCCTGTTGCTTATATTCATCCTTAACTTCCTGTTTTGTCATTTTCAGATCATCGTTATATTTCCAACGCTGATAAGCATAGTCTGCAAATGCTATAACCAGATAAGCTATGGATATCCTAATTCCCATATTTACCAACAGGGTACAAATTTCACCAATGCCTTCATTAAGTGATTTATCATACAAAAGAAATAACCCGTTGGTATTCTTTTTAAGAAATGAATATGCTACCCAGGCAATAACCACTATTTTTAAAATAGCCTTTAACAGTTCAATTAATGACTGTTTGGAAAATATACGCTTAAAGCCATTAATGGGATTTAGCTTACTCCCTTTCGGTTTTAGCGGTTTTGTTGTCGGGTTCCACTTTACCTGTGCTACATCACAGACAAAGGAAACCACAAAAAATATTAAAAACACAGGCAGTAAAAGAAGGAGTATTTCCATCATAACTTCCGATACAAGGCCTGTAAGAAAGTTTTCGTTTACCTTACCCTGATAATTTTTTACGTAAGTCGGTATATCGTCGTACGTAAGTCTGAAAAAGCCCAAAAGCTTATCTGCAATTGTCGAAGTATACAATTTAAGCACGAGAAAAGCAGCCATAAGGCTGAAGGCATTCTCAATTTCCTTACTTTTAGCAACCTGACCTTCATCTCTGGCATCTTTCTTTTTCTTTTCAGTTGCCGGTTCGGTCTTTTCACCACCCGGTCCGTCGGAGGCAAAAAACTGAAGATTGTAATCCAGTATCACAGTAACGACTCCGTAAACAACGTTATCATTTTCTTTGTTTCCGATAAAAGCATAGTCGAAACACCCGGAAGCATTCCAACGGTTATAAACAGTACTCCCAGCCCTACCAGTACCTTGAGCTGCATACCTACGGCAAACATATTCATCTGGGGCGAAACTTTAGCCAATACCCCCAGAAGGCAGTTCAAAAGAAGCATTACGGCAAAAATAGGGAGACAAATTCTAAAAGCTATAGAAACATAATCAATCAAAAATGTTGAAATAGAGGATAAAAGTTTATCTGATGAAAAAATAGCTCCGTTAACCGGAATGAGACTAAACGATTCTTTCAAAGCCCCTAAAATATACTGGTACAGACCACTGATAAAAAGCATCAGAGTAACTCCGTACTGATAATATGCCCCCGAAATTGTAATATTCTCATTTGTTGCGGGATCAAAAAGAGTAACCATCGACAAACCGGTTTCCATATCTGCGATATGACCGGCAAGTGACAAAATAGTGGACACCACCTGGGCCCCATACCCGATAATAAGCCCGGTTAACGCTTCTTTTAGTACAATCACCGCATAAGTCCACACCGAATCATACATAGGTTCAACAACCGGCAGGGTACTGTAAATCGAAAAAGAAGTCAGAAAAGCCAGACCGATTTTAACCTGGTTAGGTGTTCCTTTATTGCTAAAAAAGGGCGCACAGTATACAAAAGTTGCAACCCTTGTAAAAACCAGAAGAAAAAATTCCAATTCAGAAAGAGAAATCGTCAAATCAACCATACTGTCACTCTATCTGATATATTGTGCAAAGTTGCCCCAAAGAACAACAATATATTCCTTAATTGTTGAAAGCATCCAATGTCCCAAAAGCATAAGTCCTAAAAATACGCATATTACTTTCGGTACAAAGGTAAGTGTCTGCTCCTGAATCGATGTAACCGTTTGGAAAATACTTATGAGCAAACCTATAATAAGAGAAATCAAAAGAATGGGCGCAGCTATCTCTATGATGGTAAACAACGCCGTTCTCATTATTGTAACTACATCATCAAGTGTCACGCCGGTCTCCTTTCCCTAGTAGCTAAAAATACGAAGAAACTAAAGATCCAATAATCAAATTCCATCCATCTGCCAAAACAAAAAGAAGAATCTTAAACGGCATAGAGATTGTAGTGGGTGGAAGCATCATCATACCCATACTCATAAGTACCGACGCCACTATCATATCTATTACAATAAATGGAATATAAATAATAAATCCTATCAAAAATGCAGATCTCAGTTCACTGATAACAAAACTTGGAACAAGAATATAATTGGGAATTGATTCAAGCGCTCCATCCCATTCGATATCCGAAATCTGCATAAACAGTTCAACATCCTTTGTCTGTGTTGATCCGTACATAAAGTCCCTGAACGGCTGCATACCTTTTTCAAAGGCTTCCTCTTGAGTTATCTCACCTCTGTCTAACGGAACAATTGCTTCATCATAAGCTTTTGTCAGAGTAGGATTCATAATAAACAACGTCAAAAACAAAGCAAGACCAATCAGTACCTGATTCGGAGGTGCCGTGTTTGTGTTAAGTGCTGCCCTGGTAAAATGAAGAACAATAATGATTCTTGTATAGCAGGTCAGCATAAGTAACAGTATGGGAGCAAGTGCTATCAAAGTAAGCGTAAGAAGAATACGTAAAGACCCTGAAAGCTCCCCATTTCCGTTATTGTAGGTAATGGTCAGATCATTCGAAATATTCAGTTCTTTTAAATCATCCGGGGAATCGGAATCTCCGGCCTCAGAAATAAATGTTCTTCCCTCTGTTTCACCCGTAAAATGTGAATCAGTGGTGTTCTGCATTATCGTATCGGAAGCATATGCGGTATTTTTCCCCGTTATAAACAATATGCCCGCCAAAAGCAGCAGGCATATTATCCGAATAAACTTTTTCATTTAGTTGTCTTTCTCTTTTTCTTTTGCCTTCGAAAAAAAATCTTTAAAGGATATACTCTCAGCATTTTCCGATGAAAAATCCAAGGATTCTTTATCAAGCTCGGAAATCATGGTAACAGTATCCTTACAGACTACCATAGCAAACACACGCCCGCCTATTTCCACAAGCTGAATATACTTATTCTGGGAAATACGCTGCGTTTCCAATATTTTGACATTTCTGCCCTGTGACTTTTCTTTTTGAAAACTTCCAATATACTTTGTGGTAAACAAAGTAATAAACAAAACGAAAGCAAAAATCAAAAGTACAGTAATAAACTGTCCTGCTGAGGATACAGTTAAAACCATAGTATTCACTTAACCAACGACCTTCTTTACCGCCTCTAAAACACGATCTGCCTGGAAAGGCTTAACAATAAAGTCTTTAGCACCTGACTGAATTGACTCAATAACCATAGCCTGCTGTCCCATTGCAGAACACATAATAACCATAGCGCCGGGATCTCCCGCTTTAATCTTCTTGTGTGCCTGAATTCCATCCATCTCCGGCATGGTAATATCCATAAGTACCAGATCAGGCTTAGTTTCATTGTATTTTTCAACAGCCTTTAATCCGTTTTCAGCTTCACCCACAACATTGTATCCGTTTTTGGTAAGAATGTCTTTAATCATCATTCTCATAAATGCTGCGTCATCACAAATTAAAATGTTTTTTGCCATTTCAAACTCCTCCGTTTTCTGGGGTCATTTTATTTAATAATCTCTGTTACTCGAACAGCAAAGCTTTCTTCAAGAACTACTACTTCACCTTTTGCAACGAACTTACCGTTTACCAGTACGTCGATAGGTTCACCTGCAATCTTGTCCAGTTCAATAATTGTACCGGGTGCAAAATCCAGTATTTCTGAAATGGATTTTGTCGCACGACCAAGTTCAACAGTAACTTCCAACGGGACATCCATAATGATTCCGATATTCTCATGACCCTGAGCCTGAGAATAATCATTTGAGAAGTTCTGGAACTGAGCAGGTTGAACATTCATAGCCATCTGAGGCATTCCCATGTTCATTTGAGGCATTCCCATGCCCATCTGAGGCATTCCCATGCCCATCTGAGGCATTCCCATACCCATTTGAGGCATTCCCATGCCCATCTGAGGCATTCCCATGTTCATTTGAGGCATTCCCATGCCCATCTGGGACATATCCATCTGAGGCATTCCCATATTCATCTGGGGCTGGTCCTGCTGCATCTGAGGCTGCATAGCAGGGGTGGGAGCAGGTTGAGGAGCAGGCGCTGTAGAAGGTGCAGGTGCCGGTTCAGGTTCAGGTTCTTCCATTCCCATGGAAGTTGCAATAAAGTTCTGAACTAGCTTCTTAGCAAAATCGATAGGATACAGCTGCATAATTGATGAATCAACCAAATCTCCTATCTGCATTGAAAATGCAACCTTTACAAAGGTGCCGCCCAAAAATGCGGAAATATCCTTGCCATCCTTGAAATCAGCAAGATCAATAAGGCTTGCTTCAGGAGGGCTTATATCTATCATCGCACCCAGCATTGTGGAAAGGCTTGTGGCAGAAGCCCCCATCATCTGGTTCATTGCCTCTGAAATTGCACTAAGATGAAGCTCTCCAAGCTCACCTTCAGTGTTTGTTCCATCACCACCCATCATCAGGTCGGTAATGACTTTAACATCGTGTTCACGGAGTACCAGAATATTGGTACCGTCTAGTCCTGCGGTATAATGTATCTGAATAAATACACAGGGCTTTTCATATTGAGCAATAACACTATCCCATGTCTCCATGGTAACGACAGGAGTAGTAATATTAACCTTACGGTTAACGAGTGAATACAATGTTGTTGCAGAAGATCCCATACTGATATTGGCAACTTCTCCAACTGCATCTTTCTCTACATCATCAAGAGTCTGATCGGTAGTAGCAACTGCACCAACCGAAAAAGCTGACGAAGCGGATGAAGATGAAGTGTCGGGAGTTGTATCCACAATCGTATCAGAAGCATCCATTCCACTTAACAATGCATTTATCTCGTCTTGAGACAACATTCCATCCATGTGTTATTCCTCCTCCCTTAATATAGTAGTAATCTGTGCCGCATATTTATCTTTGTTGGTACCTGGCACAGCCTTAAATTTCAAAATATCACCGACATACACGTTTAAATCCCCTTCAAGCTGGGAATCCAACCTGATTATGTCACCGGGTTGCAGGTTAACAAAATCATTAACCGAAACCTTACTTTTACCCATAACGACTTTAACCGGAACATTAACTCTCTTAATCAGAGATTCAATATATTCCTGATAATTCTCGTCATTATTCTCCTGCATAGTCGAAAACCAGTATTTGGTATTCAGACGATCCATGACGTTTTCCAAGGTGAAGTATGGAAGACATACATTCATAAATCCTTCAACATCACCAATCTTCATGTTAAGAGTAACAATGGCTATCATTTCGTTAGGTGCAATAACCTGTGCAAACTGTGAATTTGTCTCGATTCGTTCCAACACCGGATTAATATCAATAACATTTTTCCAGGGTTCTCGCATCAGCTGCATCGATACAACCACAAGTTTTTCCAGAATGGACATTTCAATTTCGGAAAAATCCCTGTTCTTCTCCAACGGAATTCCCTTACCACCGAGCATTCGGTCAATCATAGCAAAGCCAAGATTGGCAGCCAGATCAAGAATAATACTTCCGCCCAACGGCTGGAAATTAATAATTCCCAAAATAACCGGATTGGAAAGGGCATTGGTAAATTCCGAAAAAGTAACCGTTTCAGAACTTGCCACACTTACCTGAATATTTTTACGTAAATAAACGGGAAGATTTGTGGCCAACAAACGTCCATAATGTTCATATATAATTTCAAGTGTACGTAAATGCTCTTTGGAAAACTTCGCAGGACGCTTAAAGTCGTAGTTCTTGACTTGCTTTTCGTCTTTATCCTGCATGTCATTTACATCCAGCTCACCGGTAACAAGAGCAGCCAGCAAACTGTCTATCTCATTTTGAGACAATACCTCGCCCACGAAGTTCACCTCCCTGTCTCAATATTTTAAATCAAAAAGAAATACTACTGAAGAATGATATTGCTGAATGCAACCTTGTAAATAAATGTTGAACCGTAATCAGCCTGTATTCTTGTAAGAATCTCATTCTTTAATGATTCGGTATCTCCCTGTATTTCATCCAAAGTATGTTTTGATACCACTTCATTGATAATACTCATAATAGCGCTGTCCTGAGTAGGAATCATGGTTGAATATGTAGCATAATCTTCATGATTTTTGTTCATCATTATTGAAGAGCTCAAAACACAGTAATGTGATGCACCGTCCTCGCCCTTCTTAAGAAGAATGGTCATTTCAGGAATATCATGAATATCCGTATCTGCCATCTGTACTGTTTCTTCAGTCTCAGTCTCTTCTTCCTTGGGACCTTCAAGTTCAATATTTAAAACTGTAGCAATATCCGTAACCAGGGCACTTGTTTTTTTAACGGAACCCAATGTGGAAAACATCATAATTCCGGTCAAAATAACATTAACAAACAACAATGCCAAAATAAGCACCGATATAAGGTTTTTCTTCATAATGGAATACTCTCCCTTTAGTAATTACTTAACTCATGATAAATCTTAATTTCAACGCGCCTGTTTCTGTCTCTGCCTTCACTGGTAGAATTATCGGCAATCGGCATATACTCACCACGTCCCGTATGCTTCATAAGTGAAGGATCCAAAGAAGTATTTTCGACGAAGAAATAAAATACTGCCAAAGCTCTGGCACTGGACAACTCGTCATTATTTGCAAACTTCTTGGATTTCTCGGGAATATTATCGGTATGACCTTCTATTTCAATTTCATACTGAGCATACTTTTCAAGTATCATTCCAACCTTATTCAACGTTGGAACAATCGAGTCAGCTATATCGGCAGATCCGGAATTAAACAGGATTGCTCCTTTCAGGGATAACTGAACATACTGACTGTTGAAATCAATGTCAACCTTATCTGTTAAGTTGTTTTCTGCTAAAGCTTCTTCGATTTTTTCCGCTAACTGTTCGGATTTCTCCATTTTAGCCGCTTCAACATTCTCAATGCTTCCGGAAAGCTCTGCTTCTTTTTGGCTCTGCTCGTCATCAAATTCCTGTGCTGCGTCCTTATTTTCGGCCATAGCACCTGTGGAATTAATGTACTTGTCAAGCTCATTTAACTGACTTACACCGTTACTGATTAGTATTCCATCTCCTATTGCAGTACTTCCTGCCTGGAAAATACTGAAAGTAGAGGCAAAAGAAGCTGCAATCTCATCGAATTTGTTTTCATCCACACTGGAGGATGCAAACAACAAAACGAAGAAGCAAAGAAGAAGGTTCATCAGATCGGCGAAGGTATTTAACCAGGGTTGTCCCGGTCCGCCATCCGGCTCTTTCTTTTTTCTTGCCATAATTATTCCTCTCCGCCCTCATCACTTCCGGTATTTTTACGTTCCGAAGGTGATAAGAAGGATTTAAGTTTTTCTTCTATAACACGAGGGTTCTCACCTGCCTGAATTGACAAAAGACCCTCTATCATTATTTCCTTAACCATCATTTCTTCCGCATTAAAGTTCTTCATCTTGAAAGTTGCAGGAAGACAAAGCCAGTTTGCAATCATGGAACCGTACAAAGTTGTAAGCAACGCAACCGCCATGGCAGGACCGATGGTAGATGAATCTTCCATGTTATAAAGCATGTTAACAAGACCGATCAGGGTACCAACCATACCCCACGCAGGTCCCATCGCAGCGAACTGTTCATAAAAGCTTACTACTTTATTGTGTCGGTCTTCGATACAGGCCATTTCCGTTTCCATAATGCCTCTTACGAGTTCCGGGTCAGTTCCGTCAACAATAAGAAGAATTCCTTTCTTCATGAATGCATCGTCAAGATCCGATGCGGCTTCTTCCAAAGACAGCAATCCTTCCTTACGGGCAACATTGGAAAGATCGATAATCTTTTCAATAATGCTCTGAGTATTAAATTTAGCTTCCTTAAATATAAGTGAAAATGCTTTAAGATTTCCGCCGTATTCCTTCAATGTACAGGATGCAAGCATACAGCTGAAAGATCCGCCGATTGTAATATATACGGAGGGCATATCGATAAAGTGCTGCAAAGCGCCGAAATCAATACCCGAATCGCCGTTAACGATACCGTACAAAATCAATCCCAAGCATGCAATTAATCCGATAATTGTAGCAATATCCATCAGTAACTGTCCAATTTTCCCCTATTCGGCAGAAAATTCCTTTCTAAACAATTTTACAAGATTTCTAACTTCTTGTCTACTTTCTTTTATAATTATTTTACGTCCGGTTACCATAGTTACAACAGTGTCGGGAGTTTCCTCAACTGTTTCAATATACTCCTCGTTAATTAACAATTTAATACCATTTAATTTGGTTACTTCTATCATCCCGTCAACCCTTATTCTGTAAAAAAATATATTGTTCTCATACAACAGCATAAGGGGAACTGATAAAGTTCCCCTGAATTGCTGCTATAGAATTAACAATTATCTCTTAAGATTTACAAGTTCTTCAAGCATCGTATCGGATACTGTAATGATACGGCTGTTTGCCTGGAAACCTCTCTGTGTTGTAATCATTTCGGTAAATTCTGCCGAAAGGTCTACGTTACTCATTTCGAGAACGCCTGTTGTCATGTATCCGCCGGAAGCTGTGATATCAACACCGATTCCGTCGAAATCGCCTGAGTTCAAGCTTGCTGCGTAAAGGTTTTCACCGACCTTTTCAAGACCTGCCGCATTTGAAAACTCTGCAACAGCTATCTGGCCAAGAAGCTGTGTCATACCGTTATCATATGATGCATAAATCTTACCGTTGGTCTGAATGGTAACGCCGCTCATGTTACCGGGCTTTCTACCTGTACCTACACCATCCTGATCACCATTCTTGGCAGCCAGTGTAGATGTTCCGGAGTTGTTGTACATATTGGTCTTGGACCAGTCAAATGTAATATCCGAGAAGTTTTCAAGCTTGGTCAAAAGTCCCGTGCTGTCGGTAAGTGAAGTTGCAAAATCCAGAGTAATTCCCGTACCGCCATCGATATCGGTAAAGTAACCGTTGTTGGTATCATATGTAAGTTTGGAACCTGTGGTTGTCTTGTTGAGTACTCTCATTGCTCCGTCAACGAAGTTAAGTGAAACAACATTGAGTGCATTAAGGTCTTCTTCGGACATATCATAAATAACTTTGAAAGCCTGAAGAATAGGAGTCTTCTCCGCATCGGTAAGCTGTGTAAGGTTAATTGTTACGCCCGTAACATCACCGTTCTCGTCAACAACACTTGTATACTTTCCGTCTGTGGTTGCTGCAGGATAAGTATATGTCAAAGTGTTCTGTGCGCCTGTTGCCGGATCGGTAACCTTATAGTTGATTCCGGTCATTCCGTTGGCAACCGTTGCGATTGATTTCATCTTCTTGGTATAGTCAACATCAACGCTAAATCCTGTTGTGTCGCCGATTGTAACTATATCTGAAAGATGTTTTGTTCCGTCAGCTCTTGTACCGTTTGGATAGTTTTCAAGGATAGAATGCATTTTTCCGTCCTTGCCTCTTGTCTGAACGTCATCAAGTGTTACATAGAACTTGCCGTCTGCAGTAGTCTTGTGAACGCCGAATTTGGCGGTATAAGAATATCCGGGGCTGTCATAAAAGCTAAGTGAAATGGATTTACCGGCTTCTGTAGCAACGTCATCATCATTCTTATCAAGAATACCCGACATATATGCTCTTGTTGTAGCTTCAGGTGCGAAGTTCATATGTTCTGCACTCATGATACGTAAAGGAGTAACAGTTTCTGCCTTGGCATCATTTGTTTCTTCATCGTACTGCCAACCCATAACGTTATAACCGTTGCTGGTCATAACAAGGTTACCGATTGAATCGACCGTAAATGCACCGGCACGTGTGAAATACTTTTCTGAACCGTCGGAAACGATAAAGAAAGAATCACCTGTAATGCAGATATCGAAAGGGTTACCTGTTGTCTGGGTAGCACCCTGTGAAGAAATTGCTGTATTGATTGCGGCTGACTGAACACCAAGACCGATCTGTCTTGCGTTCGTACCGCCGGTACCCGTTAAATCATTAGGTCCGCTGGCTCTTTGTGTTGTCTGATACATCAACTCACTGAAGGTGATGGAACTTGATTTAAAAGCAACCGTATTAACGTTCGCGATATTATTACCGATAACGTCCATCTTTGTCTGGTGTGTTTTTAAACCCGATACACCAGAGTACATTGATCTCATCATAATTAAATGACCTCCTTTGAATATGCAGCCTGCTTCATCTGTCAGTCAGAAGCTTAAGCCCCCGTAAGGTCCGGCTATATTATTACTGCACCATCAATATTTGTAAAAACATTTTCGCTCGTCTCCGCCTGATCAAGTGCGGTAACGACTGTGTTGCTTGGTATGTTGACTATAAAAGCAAGTGAATCAACTATTACCAATGATTCTTTAATTCCTTTCGCAGATGCTTTCATTGCACCGCTTTCGAGTCTTCCCATCTGCTCATCCGTAAGAGATATGTTTCTGTCGACAAGTCTGTTCGCCGCATGTTTGCTGAACTTCAGCTCGCCTGTGGGATTAATTCCGGCTTTCGCATTTAATATGTCTTTGAATGAAACCTCGGAAGGTTTGACGGGATTGTTTTTGTTTTGCTTTAAAAAGCGGTCCTGAACCTGCTCAATCGAAAGGAAATTGTTCTTTTGAATATCCATATTCATTTCCTCTCTTCTGTGCGACTCCGTCGCTAACTACTCTGTCTTGTTCTCGGCCTCTGCAAGTTCGTTGATACGTCTTTCATACTTGGAAAGAAGTTCAAGTGATTCTTCGGAAACAAAAGATTTCTGATAATCATTCATCGAATTGTATGCAGTTCTTAAAGAAATAACCGATTCTCTGTCATTAAGTGTAAGCTCGTTAAGTGCCGGCAATGTGTTGAGTGCCGTTACGAACTTCTTGCCCAAATCGTATGCCTGTGAATACGAAGGATTAACTACCTCGTAAACATCATCGATTGAGTAAAGCGAATCGTTAACCGAAACAAAAGCCTTGTTGTTCTCATACACAACATAATCAACAACGCCGGTAACCATTTCGGTATTTCCGGTCTTTGCGTTGGTTACTTTACAAATGACCTCGTTTCCTACAAGTGAGCTGGCTCTTTGAAGAGTCATTCCCGAAGTCATGTTCTGCATCTCTTCCAATTGAGAGAATGTTGCAAGCTGTGAAATATACTCGGTATTCTCCGTAGGTTCCAAAGGATCCTGATATTTCATCTGCGCAACCAGAAGTTGTAAAAACGCATCCTTGTCAAGGCTTGAAGCATCGTTTCTTTTGGCCGAAAGCGAATTCTGAGAAGCCGTCATATCCTGAATCTTTCCTTCGCTTATATAAGCTGAAATATTATCTGCCATTTTATCCTCCTGCCTTATGCCATGTAGTCGATTGTGTTTCCATTCTGAGCCATCATTTCCCTGGCTATTCTCTCTTCGTCATCGTCTTCAATGTCTTCGGTCGTAACATCCGCCGAAATACGTCTTAAACCTTTTTTCTTGGAAGCTTCAGGATTTCCGTCCTTTCTCTCCCTGTTAAGGTTTTCTTCGAATTGGTGGCTTGCTACCGTAACTTCAACCGCTTCTACCGTAACTCCCTTTGCCTCGAGAGTTTCTTTCAAAGCTATTGTCTGGCTTTCGATTGCACCCTTTACGTTGTCGCTTTCAGCAATGAATTTTGCTGTTAAAACGCCTTCGTTATTGGCTGCTATCTTTACCGTAACATTGCCCAATGACTCGGGATGAAGCTTGATACTGATTTCGGTCATCTCTTTGGTTACATCCGTCTTAATCGACTCTGTAATCTGATTGATGATGTTTTCCGTATCAACCATGGAAAATGTTGTACCCATTTCATTGTTGCTAAGTGCCTGCGCCGTTTCTTTTACAAGATTTTCGACAAAAGAAAAAATATTTTCATGTGTCTCATTTCCTGTTTTCTTTCCGGCATCCTGTGTCGAAACCGTCAATTTGTCTTCGGAAGTTTCTTCTTCCATCGGCTTTTGGATGGAAAAATTCATAAGCTTTGCCTGCTCGGGTTTGTCCTCGACTAACTTAATCTTCTCGGAAGATACATTAATCTCGATTTTTTCAAGCGCCTTGTCGCTATTGACGCCGCTTCTGTTTCCCGACATAACGTCGAAGCTGATGTCTTTTGTTTCCAAAGTATTTTCCGTTTCAACCGGTAAATCTTCTTCGATGTTTTCAAATTTTGAAATTGCTTCTTCAAACTCAGAAACATCGATTCCTAACGCTTTGCAAAGGTTTTCGATCTTTCCGTCGACGAAATCAATAATCTCGTTTAAGGAATTTAAAAGTTCTTCATCGGTAGCAAGTAAAACTGCATCTTCGGTATTGGTTACCTTTAACACAACCTCGGTCATGTTTTCGGGATCAAGAAGTGCCAAGAAGTTAAATCCCAAAGCAGAAAGAGCATTTGCAATTTCTTCTTCGGTAACATTCAATTCTTCTTCGATGAAATCTTTTACTTCTTCAACCGTATCTTTGGTTGAATCAATTTCACCGTCCTTAACCGTTCTGGTGTTTTCCGCCGGTGATGAAGGTTCTTCAACCTTTGCGTTGTCGGTACTGACGGCTTTGGTTTCCTGCTTGCTGTCCGCCTTGGGTGTTTCCGAAGATTTCTTTACGTCTGAAGTCTTTGAAGATACATCCGTATAAAGTTTCTTCGCGTTGTCACCTGTCGACAGATTCATAAAGCTTTTGAACTCTATGCCTTCCGACTTGTTTGTGTTTGATGTGGTCTTTGCGACTTCGCTTATTTGTGTTGCCGCTAAACCCATCACTGGTGTACTGGTCATCTCGTTCCTCCTCTCTTCAGTTGTCAATGTGCACCGATTGTAAAATCGTAAAGCAAGCGTAATAAATAATTATTACCCCTGCCCACAATATATATCGGTATTTTTATTTAAAACTTAACCCTCAGGGTTCATAATTTCCGTAACTTTTGCAGCAACATCCGCATTCATCGCTCCGAGAATCTTTCCTCTCGTATCCGAGTCCATAACGCCTAAAATTCTGGCCACCAGATCAAGGTCCGATGTCATGCTTTCAAAGATGGATGCAGCCTGTTTGGGTTTCATTGCCGAGTATGCCGAAGCATATTCTTCTATTTCACTGCTTTCCTGAAGCTGCCTTACTACCTGCTTGTACAAAGCTTCCGCGGTAGCCGGATCGATTTCTTCATAAAACTTTCTGTACTCTTCGGGGCCCGGACCGTCTTCCGAGTATATTACTTCCTCGTAAAACTGTTCCTTAATACGCTGGAACTCTGTCTGCATCGCCTCGAATTCCTGAAGTCTGTCAACTTCCGCTCTGAGTGCTTCAAGCTCCTCCTCGTCGGAAGTAGTGAGCTTTTGAAGATTTTCAAGTTCAAGCTCCAATGTAGAAATATAATCAACCGCTTCCCTTAAGCTGTTATAACCGCCGTAAGCGCCGGAATCTTCAACTTCGGTAATGGTGTTGTCCGGTAAAATTTTGTTTACAACCGGAACATTTTTAAGTAACGGCGCCAAAAATTCAGAGCCGAAGCCTCCCACGTCAAGTTTAATCAAAAGACACAGAATGGCTATCCACACAATAACGATAATTGTGGTAACGAAAAACGAAGACACACCGCCGCCGGTGTCCTCTTCATCTTCAATAGCCGCTTCCCTCTTGGAAATTTCCTTGGCTCTTTTCTTTATATCCTGTTTTTGCTTCTTCTCTTCTGCCTTAAGTCTTTTTCGCTCTTCCTTAAGTTTCTTTTTTTCAGCATCAGAGGGTGATGTTTCTTTTGCCATAGCAATCTCCATTTCAAATATCGGATTTAGATGGCTTCGTTACGTCCCGTGCCGTAAACAAAACTGCTGTGCTCATCGTTTTCGATGCTCTGAGCATGATTTTCTTCCTGCACAAATTCCTCAAAAGCCTTTTCCCTTAATCGTTCGTAAGTCTTACGCTCGCGCATTGCTTCCACAAGCTTGATGCGCTCCTTTTCAACCATATCCTTACACTGTTCAATAACTGCCTTCTGATCTTCGATAAAGGTATTCATCGTCGAAATGCAGTTATTGGTCTCAATAATATCCGAAACAACAAGAGTCGAGCCTCTGTCTTCTCTCGCCACATCCTCATAACCTTCCTTGCGCCTGTATAAAACCGAAAGTTTTTCTTCCTCTTCCAGAAGTTTTTTATTGGCGGCGGCAAATGACAATCTTTGCTGCTGTTCCAGTCGAACCTTTATATTTAAAACACTTTGAAGTCTGAAAACAAATTTAGCCATCTTTCCCTCAAAAGTCCTTAATAATTAATTCTATTGCAATATCGCACTCATGGCTTCAACCGTTTGGTCAAAAGAAACCTTTTCATCCGTATCCTGCAAAAGAAAAGAATTTATATCGCGAATCTTTGCAACCGCCTCATCAATATCGGGATTGCTTCCGGCTTTATACGCGCCGATATTAATCAAATCTTCGGCGTCGGCATATGTTGCCATAAGATTTTTTATTCTTCCGGCTATATTTTTATGTTCCTTATCCGCAATCTGCGACATGCATCGAGAAATGCTGGCGAGTACATCGATTGCCGGGTAATGATTCTTCTGAGCAAGCTTACGATTCAAAACAATGTGTCCGTCCAGAATACTTCTTGCTGTATCGGTAATGGGTTCGTTGAAATCATCACCGTCAACAAGGACTGTATAAAGACCGGTAATGGAGCCTTTGTCACTTTGGCCCGCTCTTTCAAGAAGTTTGGGCATTTGCGCATAAACACTCGGCGGATATCCTCGTGAAACGGGAGGTTCGCCGCTGGCAAGTCCGATTTCTCTTTGAGCCATCGAAAAAAGGGTAAGCGAGTCCATCATAAGCAGAACATCTTTGCCCTTATCTCTGAAATATTCCGCTATGGCTGTAGCGGTCTTGGCTGCTTTCGTACGTTCCAACGCAGGTCTGTCGCTTGTTGCAATGACAAGCACGGAACGCTTCATACCTTCTTCTCCAAGGTCTCTTTCAACGAATTCACGCACTTCTCGGCCTCGCTCGCCAATCAATGCGATAACATTTATATCCGCGGAAGTATTGCGGGCAAACATACCGAGCAAAGTGGATTTTCCTACACCGGAACCCGCAAAAATACCGATACGCTGACCCTTACCTATAGTTATTAGTCCGTCAACCGCCCTTACGCCCAAGGGTAAGATGTCTGAAATAATCTTTCTTGACATCGGATCCGGGGGAGGTGCTTCTATAGGATACGAAATACCGGAAAGTTTTGACTTGTCGAAGGGACGACCCAAACCGTCCAAAGTCATACCTAAAATGTTATCGCCAACGGTAACTTCAACCGGGTGATTTTCATTCTCCACAAGACAGCCTGCGCCTATACCGTCAACATTTTCGTAGGGCATAAGCAAGGTCTTGCCGTCCTTAAAACCTATTACTTCCGAAATGGCAAGTGCGGTCTTGCCGTCCTTGCCGTAAATCGTACACATATCGCCAAGCTTTGCGTCCGGGCCGTAGCTTTCGACCGTCAGACCTACCACATTGGCTATTTTGCCTTGAGTTTTATAAAAAGTTTCTCCCGCAAGGGAGGCGTATTTTTTATAATCGATTTCATTCATTGTCATCTCCCCCGTAAGAAAGAATTGACAATGCTTTGGAAAGTTCCTTTAACTGTGTATCAACCGAACAGTCAATCATTCCGTGAGACGTTTCAATCTTGGCCTGCCCTGCCGTAAGCTGAGGTGAAATGCGAATTTGAGGAGTCTTGTCCGCCGAAAAATGTCTGAACAGAACTTCCTTCGCATTATCGACATCCTCGTAATTGTCTTCGCTCACATGAACGACAATACCGTCTTCCTCATCCATCTGCATAAGGACACGGTTAATAACGTATACAATGACATCGGTCATGTCATATAAGCCGTCGTGAAAAACCCTCTCATATACACCGGCAATGGCATTTACGAGCTTAGGCTCAATTTGCGCAAGCTTTGCTTCAAAATCCGCAAAAAGAGCAGCACGTGTATCGGCTATATCCTGCTTCATATTTTCAAACTCTGCATTGGCGCGAGCCATTCCGTCGTTATAGCCGTCGGCGGAAGCCTTTGCATATGCATCGCTTTTAATGTTTTCAGCCTCGATATTTGCATTGGCAATAATGGAATCCGCTGTAGCCTGTGCATCTTCCAGCATAGCCTTGCATTGATCTTCAACGTCTTCGGGCGACAATTTATTCTCGCCTACAACGCTGGCCTCATCATAGGAAACACTTTCAAGGCCATCCATGGGCATAAAGCCGTCCGCATCAGAATCCGCGGTAAGCATGGCCGTAGCGGGGTCCATCTCCTCTTCCTCATGCGAAGCCAAATCGGAGGCATGAATAACCGAGCCGAGTTCTTCCATCTTCTTGGCAAAAAGTTCATTGGTATCGATAACCCTGACATTTTGCGGAGACATCTGTATGAAGTTGGGGCTAAAGATACTATTATCAGACAACTATCTCGTCTCCTCCGCCACGCGAAATAACAATTTCCGCAGAATCTTCCAACTTTCTGATGATGTTTACGATCTTCTGCTGTGCTTCTTCTACGTCCTTCATACGTACAGGACCCATGAATTCCATGTCTTCCTTTATCATTACGGCAAGACGCTTTGAAAGGTTGTTGAATATTGCGGTCTGAACCTGCTCATTGGCAGACTTAAGTGCGATAGCCAAATCGTTGTTATCAACTTCACGCAATACACGCTGAATGGCACGGTCCTCGAGAAGAAGGATATCTTCGAATACGAACATCTTCTTTCTGATTTCGTCGGCAAGTTCGGGCTCTTCGATTTCGAGAGTTTCCATGATATGCTTTTCGGTACCGCGGTCAACCGTATTGAGGATATCAACAACTGCGTCAACACCACCGATAATCGTGTAATCCTGATTAATAAGCGAAGCAAGCTTGGATTCCAAAACCTTTTCAACCTCCTTGATAACATCGGGGCTGGTACGGTCCATAACGGCGATACGTTTTGCAACATCCGCCTGTCTGTCCGGCGGCAATGCCGAAATGATCAAAGCCGATTGATTGGGTGAAAGATATGACAAAATAAGGGCAATCGTCTGAGGATGCTCGTCCTGAATAAAGTTCAAAAGCTGAGAAGCATCTGTTTTTCGAACAAATTCGAAGGGCTTAACCTGCAAGGATGCGGTAAGCTTTCCGATAACATCCAAAGCCTTATCCGAGCCGAGTGCCTTTTCAAGAAGCTCTCTTGCGTAACCGATACCGCCTTCGGCAATATATTGCTGAGCAAGACAAATCTCGTAAAACTCTGCAAGGATATCTTCCTTAAGCTGCGGAGTAATACTTCTTGTATTGGCAATCTCAAGAGTCAGTTCTTCAATTTCCTCTTCCTTGAGATGCTTGAATATGGCAGCCGAGCGCTCGGGTCCGAGCACTATAAGAAGAATAGCTGCTTTTTGTAATCCTGAAATTTTTTCCTCAATCTGTCTGGGCATATAGTTTCACGCTTCCCTTACTTATTTTCCGAAAGAAATTAACCCCACTCTTCATCAAGCCAGTTGCGAAGAAGATTTGCAACCGCTTCGGGATTTTCATCAACAAACTTTTCGATAAGCTTCCTTGTCTCCGAAACTTCTTCAAGCTCGATATTGTCAAGCTGAGGCTCCGGATTGGACTGCAGAAGATTCTCAACCGAAAGCTCTTCCGCTTCTTCGGGCTCTTTTTCGGTTTTCATGCTCTTTATGACGACAACGGCAAGAAGACCTAAAATAATAACAATTAATGCTATCTGAATTACATCGTATACATCGATACCCGAGCCTTCGGAATCGGCAAATACATTTTCCTCGTAAGCAAGAATACTGATGTTATCAACCGAGATACCTGTAGCGTTAGCAACAAGCGTCTTCATATCGTCGCTGACCTCAATCTGCTTTCTTGCGGAATTGGCATTTTTATATTCTTCCCATGTAATGCCGTCAAGAAGACCCTGCTTTTTAACATCGTCTTCCTTAATCATGACAAAATTGGTACTTGAAACGGCAACGGAAGATTTGGAATAATTGATAACTCCCGGAGGAATCGTTGTTGTGGTAATTTCTTCGTTGGGAAGATATTTCTTGTAAAGCTCCTCGATAGTCTCCGTAGAGTAATCATGATCTTTGTATTGATAAGTCGTCTCGGTATTGGAATCCGTTCCCGGGGTACCGGCCGTACCTCCCTGCGATTCCGAGGTTCTGGAAGTTTCCTCGGCAAGAACGCCCTGTGACTGGCCTTCTGCGGGAGTATATGTATGCTTAACATCCTCTTTGGAAGAGAAATCAATATCAAGATTTGTGGAAACCTTTATGTCACCGAATTCACCGGTTCCCGACAAAACCTTCTTAACATCGTTGTTAACAAGATTTTCGGCCTCTGTCTTGGCTTCCATCTGTGAGCTTGCATTTCCGTAAGTAGTGGTATCATCACTGTTTGAAAAAAGAAGCTCGGCGGTCGTATCCATAATAACGATATTGTCGGTATTGTCGCATCCGAGTGCGGTTGCGATCGCTCTTGCAAGATATGCGGCGTTATCCTTGGTGAAATCACCGTCAATACCGAGAACAATCCATGCGCTGGGATCTTCTTCAACGGAAAGCAATGTTCCCGAATTTTCCGGAAGATTAATGGTAACGGTAGCCGTCTTAATAGAATCAAAAGAAGAAACTATATCGGTTTCAAACTGATCTTCCAAATACAGCTTGTATTTCTTCTGTTTGTCGGCTTCCGTAGTGGTGAAACCGCCTTCAAGGGCCGTTTCAATGGAGTAAGTGTCGGCCGTAATACCGCTGTCACCGAGGGCAAGGCGCGCTACGGAAAGATCCTTCTTGGGAATACTGATTTGAAGTCCGTCATCGGTTACCTTATAAGGGATCGAACTATCGCTCAAAATATTGGTTATCTGCGATGCTTCCTTGGTGGAATCGCATTGCTGCAAAACCGTGTAATTAGGATTGTTTAACAAAGCTATAAGCCCCGCAAAAGCAACCACAACAAGAACCGCGATAACTACTATCGCCGTCCTCTGTTTAGAAGTAAAGTTACCCCACCAGGCAACGATCTTCTCCCATATTTCCTTTAATTTAGCCAATATTTTCTCGCCCATTACATTGTCCCTTTATTTCAAAAAATTGCTTAAATCTGCATCTGCATAATCTCTTTGTAAGCTTCCATGAACTTATCTCTGATTGCCACGGTATATGACAAAGCCGTAGATGCTTTCTGAAGCGCAATCATTAAATCATGAGTGTTCTCGGTTTCACCGAGTGCAAAACTGATTTCGGCATTTTCAGCATCCGAAAGGTAGCTGTTTGTTGTATTGATATTGTCGATAGCGGTATTTAACATTGTGGAAAACATATTTTCGTTTCCGACATTGGACTTAATGGCTGCTATATCGTTCCTGTCCTTGGTAACTATCGACGAAGTACCCAGTAAAGATGTAATATCCATGATTATTCCCCCTGATTATTGCTTACTGACCGAGCTGAAGACCTTTAAGTGCCATCGACTTACTTGCCGAAAATGCGGTTGCATTCGCCTCGTAAGAACGGGTAGCGTCAATAAGGTTGGTCATTTCGGTAATGATATTTACGTTGGGATAAGTAACATATCCGTTCTCATCCGCATCGGGATGTGAAGGATCGTATACCATATTCATTTCGGTCTTGGTATCTTCGTAAACGCCCGAAACTCTTACTCCCTTTCCGGTGAAATTATCCATTGAAGTATTCAATACGCTGGAAAAAGGCGTCTGTTTCTCCTTCTCGGAAAAAGTAACAACCTTTCTTACATAGGGAGTGCCGTCCTCGGTACGTGTCGTATTGGCATTGGCAACGTTCTCGGCAATAATGTCCATACGATATCTTTGAGCACTTAAGCCCGAAGCGTTAATGTCAAATGATGTAAACATGCTCATAATAACTACCTCCCCTTATTACTTCATAACCGATTGAAGGTTCTTGAATTCCTGAGAAATGGAATCAAGCAAGCCCTCGTATTTAATCTGGTTCTTGGCAAGAATTACATTTTCGGTATCGGGATCAACATTGTTGCCGTCCAGACGATACGAAAATCCCGAATAATCTTTATATGTACGAGCCTGAAGCCTGTCTGTTGTAAGCGAAGCAACCTTCGCATCCATTGACTTGTGCTCATCGAATTTAAGTGCACGTGCAAGTTCCTTTTCGAACGTAACGTCCTCTCTCTTGTAGCCGGGGGTATCAACATTTGCAAGGTTATTGGCTATGGCATCGTTTCGAAGCCAGGAAGCATCGGCCGCCTTGTCTAAAACGTTAATGTAATCAAATGCATTGGAATTAATCATATAGTGTCTCCTTGTTATAAAAAGGCATAAAGGTATCCAAAGTACCCACCTTATTTTATTATAAAGAAAAAGGTAAAAAACACAAGTGTATTTTAACAAAAAACCACATAATATTGTGTTTATTTATCGCCGCGCGTACTATATGTAGGTTAACATAATGTTATGCGCGTCTCCGTTTTCTTATGTTTTTTCTTGAAAAAACGCGGTATTTTCGGCATATACGCAAGAAAAGCGTAAACGGAGTAAATCCATTTACGCTTTCGTAATCCATTACAAATTATATATCGGCACCGAACTATCAATACTAAATACAGGGTACCGGTTCGGATGATGACTTTACATCTTTTCCTTCTTAAGCTTTTCGATTTCATCGAATACCACATCATTCAAAACCTTGATGTAGGTACCTTTCATTCCGGAAGAACGTGACTCGATAACTCCGGCACTTTCAAACTTCCTTAAGGCATTAACAATAACGGATCTTGTAATACCGACTCTGTCGGCAATCTTGCTTGCGACAAGAATACCTTCCATACCGTTAAGCTCATCAAATATATGAGTAATTGCTTCCATTTCGGAAAAAGAAAGTGTTCCGATAGCCGAACGTACAACCGCAAGTTTTCTGGACTCTTCGGCATTTTCTTCATTAACGGCGCGAAGCATTTCAAGACCGACAACCGTCGAGCCGTACTCACATAAAATAATGTCGTCAATATCGTAAGTCGAATCGCATTTGTAAACAAATAATGTGCCGAGACGTTCGCCCGCTATCTCAATGGGAGTAATAATCGCTTGAAACTTGGAGGTATCGGTATTTTCAAATCCGAGAGTCGAAAGATTAACGTTCTCTTTGGTGGAAAGAACGCCCAAAAGTCTTTCATTGAGCATCGGATCAATGAAACCGCCTACGTTGTTCTGGATAAGTTCCTCAATCTGATCAACGCCCTGATAATTACCGATTCCGAGAACTTTACCCTTTTTACTGATGACGAGAATATTTGAATACAATATTTCGCGCATTACCTTGCAAATATCATTGAAAACGACTTTGCTCGAATTATTATTGTGTAATAGCTTTCCGATTTTTCTCGTCTTGTCCAATAATTGAACGCTACTCATCTTCCTACCTCCTAATAATCAAATGCACTTCTCCCCCATAATTGTTGTTATTGTACCACGGAATGTGTGAGTATTCAATAATTTTTACCGAATTATCACTAAATTGATTGTTTTTTTTAAAATTGCAAGTTTTTTCAGTCAAAAGAAAATTTCCGACGATTTTCTTTTGTCAAAGAAAAAGCCCGCGAAACGCGGGCCGTAAAGTTTACTATCTGTTTATGCTGTGTGCGCATGAAGGATTGGAGCATACAAGCTTGTTGCCTCTGATGGTGTAAATGCTTCCGCATTTTTCGCAAAGCTTGTCAACCGGCTTCTGCCATACCATAAAATCACAATCGGGAATGGCCATACATCCGTAGTAACGCTTGCCTTTCTTGGTCATGCGGATAACAACATCCTTTCCGCACTTGGGACAGGGAACTCCGACTTTTTCAAAGTAAGGCATTGTATTCTTGCACTCGGGAAATCCGGGGCAGGCAAGGAATTTGCCGTGAGGGCCGTACTTTACAACCATGTTGCGACCACACAAAGAACATACTTCATCGCTTACTTCATCCATAACCTTGACTTTCTCAAGGTCCTTCTCCGCTTCGGTAACTGCCATGGCAAAATCGGGATAGAAGTTGGCTACCACCGTCTTCCATTTAATCTCGCCTTCGCTTATGCCGTCGAGTAAAGTTTCCATATTGGCGGTAAAGCTCACATCGACTATTTCCGGGAAAGCATCCTTCATCATATCGTCAACTACCGTTCCGAGTTCCGTGGCAAAAATGTTCTTTCCGTCTTTGGCCACGTAATGTCTTGCAAGAATGGTAGAAATTGTAGGTGCATAAGTACTGGGACGACCTATTCCCAATTCTTCCAAAGTTCTGATTAACGAAGCCTCGGTATAATGCGCGGGAGGCTGAGTAAAGTGCTGCTTGGGCTCTATTGAATCAAGCGTAATCTTTGAATCTTTATCAAGGTTACCGGTAAAGCTGTTTGATTCCGACTCGCCGTCTGTTTCCTCCGAAGACTCCATGTAAACACACATGAAACCGTCGAAAACAATCTTTGAAGCACTCATTGTAAAGATATGATTCTTACTTGCAAGTTTAACCGTAGTAACATCGTAAACCGCATCAGCCATTCTGCTTGCGGCGAAGCGCTTCCATATAAGCGTATAGAGGCGAAGCTCATCTCTTGAAAGATATTCCTTTACGGATGCGGGAGTTCTCTCGATTGACGTAGGTCTGATGGCTTCGTGTGCATCCTGAATCTTTACGGAAGACTTCTTTTCCGAAACATTATCACGCAAATACTTTTCCGAATAATTGTTCTTTATGTATTCGGAAGCTGCGCTTTCGGCTTCATCCGAAACACGTGTTGAATCCGTACGAAGGTAGGTAATAATACCGACCGTGGTACTTCCGAGGTTAACACCTTCATAAAGCTTCTGAGCGATTCTCATCGTCTTGGAGGAAGAAAAATTCAATGCCTTGCTGGCTTCCTGCTGAAGAGTTGACGTTGTAAATGCCAAGGGAGCCTTTCTGACTCTTGCGGATGATTTTATCTCCGAAACGGTAAATCCGTTTTTCTTTACATCGGCAAGAATTGCCTTAGCCTGCTCTTCACTCTTTATATCCTGTTTCTTGCCGTCGGTACCGTAGTACTTGCAGTTCAAAACATTTTTAACGCCGGATGCTTTAATACCGGCTTCGATTGACCAATACTCTTCGGGAACAAAATTATCGATTTCGGTTTCCCTGTCGCAAATAATACGAAGTGCCACAGACTGAACTCGACCGGCACTTAAGCCTCTTTTAACCTTGGCCCAGAGAATCGGTGAAATCTTATAACCTACCATACGGTCGAGAATACGTCTTGTCTGCTGTGCATCGACAAGATTCATATCCAAAGATCTTGCGTTCTTCAACGATTCCTTAACGGCAGTCTTTGTAATTTCATTGAAAGTAATACGGGAAGTCTTCTTAGGATCAAGCTTAAGCGACTCCGTAATATGCCATGAAATTGCCTCACCTTCGCGGTCCGGGTCGGTTGCGAGATAAATCTTATCCGCTTTCTTTACTTCTTTACGAAGTGTGGAAAGAACATCGCCCTTTCCTCTGATGGTAATATATTTAGGCTCGTAGTCGTTATCTACGTCAATTCCGAGCGTACTCTTGGGAAGATCTCTGACGTGACCGTAGCTTGCAACTACTTCATAATTGCTGCCCAAAAACTTTTTAATTGTCTTTACTTTAGCGGGTGATTCCACTATAACAAGATTTTTAGCCATATAATTGCTCCGTATTTTTGTCCCTTTTACGATAAACCTGTTTCCCTCGTTAACAATCGTTGTGTAATATACAACATATTTTTTCGAAGCGCAAGATAATTTTTCTTTAACTAAAATAAACTTTTACTTAAAAGCACCCTTCTCAATCAAATTATTTTTAAGAATAATCCCCTGCGGTCCCATGCGAAAACGGCCTGCCCCCATATTGATAAAAAGCCCGTCGGCAGTAAGCTTCATAAGCTTCAAAAGAAGGTCTGCGGCGGTGCAGTTAAGCTTAACCGAAAGTTCCGAAACAAGAAAAGAATCTTCGCATGAAAATTTCAAAATATTTTTCGTCATCTCATCAACGCAGACACTTTGATTGTTGTCGCTATTTATATATGAAGAATCTCGATTGACTTTGGTGGCAAAAGAAAAATTATCCCCGTATATTTGCAGTATTTCATCCGCAAAAACATCGATATCCGTAATTATCGAAGCCCCTTGCCGGATTATTTCATGGCAGCCTCTCGATGAACGGTCCGTAATTCTTCCCGGAATCGCATAAACGTCCTTTCCCTGCTCCAAAGCGGCATCAACCGTAATCATCGTTCCGCTCTTTTCCCTTGCTTCAACAACACACACGGCATCGGAAAGACCCGAAATCAACCGATTTCTGAGTGCAAAGAACGAGCTTTGCGGCAAAACACCCGGTGCATATTCGGACACAATTCCTCCCATGTATTCAAGTTTCCTGTAAAGAGCCAAAGATTCTCTTGGATAGATGACGTCAACACCACCGCCGAGAACGGCAAGTGAATATCCGCCGTTATTGACAGTCGCTATCTGGGATAAAGAGTCAATACCCCTTGCCATTCCGCTGATAAGAGAAATATCCCTGCATGCAAGTGCCTGCCCCAGTAAGCCTGCAACTTCAGCGCCGTAAAAGGAACATTCTCTCGTTCCTATTACCGAAACGCATACACTGTTTTGCGGCGGAAGCTTTCCCTTCAAAAACAGTGAAACGGGCGGTGTTGAAATCTCCTTAAGTTTTTCCGGAAATTCATCCGATTCATACGGAATAATCCGAATACCGTCTTTAACCATTTTCTCAAAATAATTGCACGGCTTTATATTCTCGTAAGATAAAAGAATCTTCTTTAATTGAGCCTTGGTAAATATACCGCTTTCCTCCCACGAATTAATACCCGCTTCGTAAAAAGATCTCGGCGAATCGTATACCGTCTGCAACTTTCTGTATGTTTTAATGCCGATTTCATTTATCGCCGAAACCCACGTAAAATACGGAAGTTGCCGCTCGGCGTCCATAATAAGTGCCTGTCTGAATGTACTCATATAATCACCCCTTAATATATTCCGGAAATCTGTAGCAGGAAGCTTCCGCAAGATGTTTTACGCCGACGTCCTTATCGCCGTCAAAATCCGCAATCGTCCTCGCCACTTTTATTATTTTGAAAAAAGAGCGCATGCTTAAATTCATGCTTTCATAAGCAGCATTGATAAAATCATTTTCTTCGTGACCGAGCGGAATATATTTGTTCATAAGACCGCTCGGAATCTGTGAATTGAACTTAAAATCTTCATCCCGATAACGCCTGCTTTGAACCTCTACGGCCTGTTTCACACGTTCTCTCAAATATTCGCTTGAATATGTACCGGCTGTATTGGTAAGAGCGAAATCTCTCGGGTCGATTCTTGAAACTTCCGCGCAAATATCTATACGGTCAAGAATAGGTCCGGAAATTCTTGATAAGTATCTGGATATCTGAACAGCCGAACAGGTACATCTGTTTCTGTCGGGAAAAAAGCCGCACGGGCATGGGTTCATGGCTCCCACAAGCATAAATCCCGCGGGATACGAAAGCGTGGTCTTGGCACGTGAAACGGTAATGTTTCCGTCTTCGAGAGGCTGCCTTAACATATCCAAAGTTTCTTTTTTAAACTCGGTCATTTCGTCCAAAAACAAAATTCCCCTGTGGCTTAAAGAAACAAGGCCTGGTCTGGCCATCGGTCCGCCGCCTACTATTGCCTGAGCGGAAGCTCCGTGATGCGGGCTCCAAAAAGGGCGCGATTTTACAAAGGGAACTTTGGAATCAAGTTTTCCCGCAACGGAATAAATAGTTGAGATTTCAAGACACTCTTCGTAAGAAAGCTCGGGCATAATACCCGGAATACGTCTTGCAATCAAAGATTTTCCGGTACCCGGAGGTCCGGTCATAAGAAAATGGTGAAATCCCGAAGCTGCGATTGCAGCGGCTCTTATGACACCGTCCTGTCCCACCACATCAGAAAAATCCGGTATCTTGGAAGTATCATATTCAAGCGAGATATCCTTTTTTGATTTATACGCCTTTATCCCGAATTCTTCGGGAAATTCAAAAGACGCACAGACACTTATTGTTTCCGACAAAGACTCCACGGGGTAAATATCTATCCCCTTTATCAGAGCCCCTTCTTCGGCATTGTCCATGGGAAGAACTACTCTTTTAAAGCCCTGGTTTCGGGCCATCTTAACGATAGGAAGAATTCCCCTTACGGGCATAACCTTCCCATCCAGTGAAAGTTCTCCGATTAACAATGTGTCCTCAAACGGGAATGAATTGATGTGCCCGAAAAGGCACAGTAACGCTACAGCGATGGGAAGGTCAAATAAAGCCCCCTCCTTGTGTTCATCTGCCGGCGACAGATTTACGGTTATTCTCATGGCAGGAAGATTAATCCCGTTATTTCTTAAAGAAACACGGACCCTGTCTTTCGCCTCCTTTACCTCGCTTCCCAAAAGGCCTATCATCTCAAGGCCGGGAAGACCAGTGGATGCGTCCACTTCAACCGTAATAAGGTCAGCAAAAATACCTCCGACTCTACCGGAGAAAACCTTATAAACCAATATAATTCCTTTCTACACTGTTCCCGGGAGTGAAAAAAGAAAAACAAGAAGAAAATAAAAAAGATGTTTTAAAGACCGGGCGCAAAGCGCCCGGAAAATAACGTAATATATACAAAAAATTAATTGCTTCCGGTGTCTTTAACCACACCGTTTTCCATAACATATCTGTTATCCATTGACTTCATGATATCAACAATTTCCATATCGTCGTACATGGTACGATTGGAAAGATCGACGATCTGATTGGTCGAGAAAAGAAGCACCATGGGGTGAAGTATATCACCGGGGTTAACGGAAATAACCAATGCTCTTTCACCGCTGTTAAGCTCAACACAAGTACCCGTATTAAGAATATTGATTGAATTAACAAGCGCTTCAACTGCTCTGGGATGGAATACATTGGGATTGGACGTAAGGTATCTTAAAGCCTCAACTTCGCTCTTGGGCTCTCCCGAAAGTCTCATTGCCGTCATGGAATCATAAGTTTCCGCAACAAGCAAAATACGGGTTCCGGTTAATACCTTAAACTTCTCCGTAATTTCACCGGCACGGGCCTGTGCGAGAATCTGCTGAGTCTGAACGCAAATTCTTTTAACATTGGGCTTGGCTGCGAAAATAGAATCCAAAAAATCAAATCCGGTTATCTGAGAATTTTCAAGAATACGTTCCTTCTCGTCCTCATCTTCTCCCATCATAAGTTCCTTGGGAACCATAACCTTTCCGATATCATGTGTAAGACAGGCAAGAAGCGTGTCTTCCTCATCGGCAGGCTGAACATTCATCTGATGGCACATCATTGCCGCAAGCATTGCCACGTTAAGTGAATGTTTGTATACATAATCTTCACTGCTTCTTAAGTTCTGAACGAAATTAATCTTGTGATTTAAATGACCGTAATTCTTGGCAATGGTACTGACAAGAATATCGATTTTATGTGTCTTCTTGGTGTTGATAATAGTTGAAATCTCATCTTCAAGAGCGTACACATTGACTGTCTGAAAACGTTCGAATTCAATATCTTCTTCCGACATGGGAGGAACCGGTTCTGCCGGCTCAAGAATATAAATGCCGATAAGGCCGAAGTTCTTAATACTTGAAATGCTTGATGAATTGAGCTTTGAATCTCTTTCGTACAAAAGAACGCCCTTTTTATTGTAAATAGGACGTGCTATTCTCATTCCGATTTTCAAATCATCTGTCTTAACAAACTTCATTATAACTATCCCCCTCGGCAAAAATAACCAATAACATTATAATACAAATCGTTCCTTATAATCAATATAAATTCGCATTAAAAGCAACCATTTGATGAACATATTACAAAAGAAATTCCGACATACAATAATTGGCAACATCCATTCCTTTTTCGGTAAGAAATACTCTTTCTCCGACCGAAAGAAGTCCCATTTTATGAAGTTTTTCCGCAGTTTTTGCGTATAACGAATCCCATGAAACCTTGAAGCAGTCATAAAACTTTTCTTTGGAAATTCCTTCGGTGAGCCGAAGCCCCAAAAACATAAATTCATCCATGCAGTCCTTTTCATCCAAAACCGTTATTTCTTCCGAAAAGTCCCCTTGCAAATACCTTGAAATATCCGTATGCATGGCATATCTTTTGCCGTCGCAAAGAGAAGCCGCCGAAATACCGAATCCAAGATAATCTCTTCTCTTCCAATATCCTGTGTTGTGCCTGCACTGCTTTCCGCTTTTTGAATAATTGGATATTTCATACCTGTCGTATCCCATGCTTTTTAAAAAAGCGCAGGTTTCATGGTAAATATCCCTGTCGGTATTCTCGTCCAAAAGACTTTCCCTGCCGTTATACCTTTCGTAAAAAACCGTGCCCGGCTCGATAATAAGGCTGTAAGCGCTAATATGCTCGGGCTCAAGCTTCGTAACCTTTGAAAGTGTTCGAAGAAATTTCTCCACCGTCTGGCCGGGAAGACCGCTCATCAAATCCACGTTGATGTTATCAAATCCTTCACATCTGGCCGCATCAAAAGCCTCCAGAAACTCCTCGTAAGTATGAAGTCTCGAAAGGAGTTTAAGCTCATCCGCGTCCGCAGACTGAAGGCCGATGCTGAGCCTGTTTATGCCGGCATTTTTATATATTGCCAAAGATTCTTTTTTAAGGGAATTGGGATTGGCTTCAATCGTTATTTCGGGATTTTCGGCAAAAGAAAAACATTTCCTCGCCGTTTCAAGAACCGAATCGATATATGCCGCGTCCACACATGACGGGGTACCTCCCCCGATAAAAACAGAACTTACCTTGCGGTTGCCCGAAAGGTAAGCCTTATCGATAATTTGCTTATTAAGATTTTCAAAATAACGCTTCTTGACATCATCATTACATGCAAAAGAAACAAAGTCGCAATAATCGCACTTTCTTACGCAAAAAGGAACATGTATGTAAAGCATTATCGAATCATCATTCATCATCCAGTTTAAGAACGCTCATAAACGCCTTCTGAGGAATTTCAACATTACCTATCTGGCGCATACGCTTCTTTCCTTCTTTTTGTTTTTCCAAAAGTTTCTTCTTACGGGTAATATCGCCGCCGTAGCACTTGGCAAGAACGTCCTTACGCATGGCCTTAACGGTCTCTCTTGCGATAACCTTTCCGCCGACTGCCGCCTGGATCGGAACTTCAAACATATGTCTGGGAATCTCATCCTTAAGCTTTTCGCACATCTTGCGACCTCTTTCGTAAGCACTGTCTTTAAATACAATAAACGAAAGAGCATCAACTTCCTCGTGGTTAATAAGAATATCAAGCTTAACCATTTCGGAACGTTCATATCCTTTAAGCTCGTAGTCAAAAGAAGCATAACCTCTTGACTTGGACTTAAGCGCATCGAAGAAATCATAAATAATTTCATTTAACGGAAGCTCGTACTTCAAAAGAGCACGTGTTTCTTCCATGTATTCCATACTGATATACTTGCCGCGTCTTTGCTGGCAAAGTTCCATAATCGAGCCGATGTAATCCTTGGAAACCATTATCTCCGCATTTACGATAGGCTCTTCCATATATTCAATGCTTGACGGATCGGGAAGGTTTGAAGGATTTGTAAGTTCAATCATTTCGCCGTCCGTTTTATGAACTCTGTAAACAACGCCGGGAGCAGTCGTAACAAGATCAAGATTGTACTCTCGTTCAAGTCTTTCCTGAATAATTTCAAGATGCAAAAGTCCCAAAAATCCGCAACGGAAGCCGAATCCGAGCGCAAGCGACGTCTCCGGCTCGTAGAATAAGGACGCGTCGTTGAGCTGAAGTTTCTCAAGTGCATCACGCAAATCCGGGTACTTGGCACCGTCTGCGGGATAAACTCCGCAGTAAACCATGGGCTGTACCTTCTTGTAACCGGGAAGCGGTTCTTTGCAGGGATAATCGATTCTCGTAATCGTATCGCCTACCGCAGTATCCCTTACGTTCTTTATGGAAGCGGTAATATATCCGACCATTCCGGCAGAAAGCTCATCGCAGGGAATAAACTGACCGGCACCGAAATAACCTACTTCGACAACGTCAAAAGAAGCACCGGTCGCCATCATCTTAATGGGATCGCCCTTTTTAACGGTACCGTTCTTAATACGTACAAAACAAATAACACCTTTGTATGAATCATAAAGTGAATCGAAAATAAGCGCCTGTAAAGGAGCATTTATATCTCCCGTGGGAGCCGGAACTTTCTTAACGATTGCTTCCAAAACCTGATCAATATTGATTCCGTTTTTCGCGGAAATCAAAGGAGCGTCCATCGCCTCAATACCGATAACGTCTTCTATTTCACTTATAACCTTCTGTGGATCGGCACTCGGCAAATCAATTTTATTTACTACGGGAAACACATCAAGGTCATGATCGAGTGCAAGATAAACATTTGCAAGAGTCTGAGCTTCGATACCCTGAGCCGCGTCGACGACAAGAATTGCTCCGTCACACGCCGCAAGCGAACGGCTTACTTCGTAATTAAAGTCAACGTGACCGGGAGTATCGATAAGATTGAAAATATACTCTTCCCCGTCAGAAGCTTTGTAAACGGTTCTTACGGTCTGCGCTTTAATGGTAATTCCGCGCTCTCTTTCAAGGTCCATATTATCCAAAATCTGATCCTGCATTTCACGGCTTGTAAGAAGGCCGGTCTTTTCGATAATACGGTCCGCCAAAGTTGACTTACCATGGTCAATATGTGCTATAATACAAAAATTCCTGATATGTTTCTGGTCCAAAACAAAAACCTCACTAAATCATTTTTACAATATCGATTTAGTATATCATAAAGATTTTCAAAAAAACAGATTATTGCATTCGATTCTTCCTCTAATAAATTAATTTTTCTATTGACAGTGCATAATCTTTCATCTATTATAGTTTAGTGCGTACATTAAGTCGTCCGTGTCCGGAGTGGTGTATGCTTGAACATTACTAATTATTTGTATAATCAAATGGAGGTATATAGTCTTGGCTAACATCAAATCTGCAAAGAAGCGTATCTTAGTTGCCCAGAAGAAGGCTGATAGAAATAAATCTATCAAGTCAAGTGTTAAGACAGAAATTAAGAAGGTTTATGCAGCTATCGATGCTAATGATAAAGCAGCAGCACAGTCAGCATTATTAAGTGCTACTTCTCTTATGGATAAGGCAGCCGGCAAGGGCATTTATCATAAGAACACAGTATCGAGAAAAGTTTCCCGCATGAACACAGCTGTCAACAAAATGGCTTAATCGATATTAAAAGAAAATAAAAGAACCGATTCATACCGTCATGTGAATCGGTTCTTTTTTATTTTGCTTTATATAATTTACAGCCATTCGGTAATGAAGTTCAATACTCTGTCTCTCGGCAAAGGCTTTGAGAAATAGTATCCCTGAATATACTCAACACCCAAAAGCTTGAATGCCATATACTCATCTTCCGTTTCAATACCTTCCACGATAATCTCCATACCAAGATCATGAATCATCTTAATGGTGTTTTCCGTAGCGATTCGGGCCTTTGTGGACTTGAAATACGAAATGGTAATTTCACGGTCAATCTTGATAATCTTTACGGGCATCTCAACAATATACGCAAGGTTGGAATAACCCGAACCGTAATCGTCAAGAGCAAAAGCCGTACCGTAATCTATAAGGTCCTGCATATTCTTATCGAGGATACGCTTTGTCGCAACCGCAGCGGTTTCGGTAATTTCAAGCATTACCCGGTAAGGAGGAATCTGATACTCTCCCATGATATTCTTGAAATCTCTTGAAAGCTCTTCCTGCATACACTGAACAACCGAAAGGTTAACGTTGATAAAGTCTATACCGTACTGTTCAACGTGCATCCTCTGGATAAACTCACACACTTTTCTGAAAATGATTTCTCCGAGTTTCAAAATCATTCCGTTCTTCTCGGCGTATTCAATGAAATCGCCGGGGAAATAAAGAGTTCCGTTCTCATCTCTTATACGAACCAACGCTTCCATTACCGAGAAACAGCCTTTTTTAATGTTGTAAATCGGCTGATAGTAAACTTCAACTCCGTCGTTCCGAAGTGCCCATTCCAATGCAAGCTGTGTATCGATACGCTTCTTTTTGCGTCCGAGCTCGGTTTCGTCAACTCTGACTACTTCACCGGGACGTTTCTTTCCGTCGATAGCGAAGTAATGAATATTCTCCTCAATCTCCTCTATGCTCGAGTAAATGGAAATATCATCCATATATGAAACGGAAACATTTACTATGATATTTACATTGTTTATCGTCCAGGATTCTTCAAAACGTTCAACAACATATTCGAGCACGCCTTCCATATCGGAACGATCCTTTACAAATAACGAAAAAAGATTATCTTCAAGTCGAAATCCTATACAGTCGGGGCGGGCCGATACGAAATCGCATATTTCGCTTGTAAGCTTTAAAACCGTACGATTTCCGAAAATCTCATTAATGACATTCATATTGGTAATATAGAAACTGACAATTCCGTTTTTCTTCTTGAAGCGAAGCTGCTCGCCAACCTTGTCCTGAAAACCTTTGCGGTTGAAAATCTTTGTGGAAGCATCCAAATGATGTTCGGGATTTTCAAGCTTGGAATACATAAATACACAGGCAACACCGAGTGCAAAGCTGATAACGGGAATCTGCGGACGAATGATCTGAATTGCTCCGGCAACAAGCCAGATAATCAGCCATGAGTACACTACATAGCGACGTTTCTTCGATATATTCTTTCTTAGTACAATCGACATTCCCAAGGTTGATAAAAGATGTACAAAGCACATTACGGAAGTGATAATAACCGGCATTCCGTCCAGATAAAAGGTGCCTTTTACGGTATCTATGCATACCAAAGTGTCATACATGATACATATCACAACAACTACAAGGGTGGGAAGAATTGTCGAATAAACCCATACCTTCTTAAACGAATACCGTGTTTCCTCAACGGCGAACCATGCCGCAAAACACGTAATAAGTACAAGGGAAACCAAATAAGCGTCATAAATGAGCCCAACAACCGTAGAACCGATATATTGCTTAAAGTTGGTGCCCACAACGCACAGAATATCTAAAACGATATTTACAAGACAGGTCCACAACACACATAAAAAGTATTTTTCCGCCCTGAAATTCAATCGTTTCTGACTGTATATGAAAAATAAAATGACTATAATTAATGCAAGTCCCGAAATCTGAAAATATATGTCCCACACCATAAGAAAAATCAGCTCCCCTGAAGGGGTTCCTCCTCATTACATTTCAAAAACATTTTACAACACACCCCATTAAAATTCAATTATTTCGGGCTACAGCACCCCTTTGCTCTCCCGAAGATACCTGCATTCGTTATCATAAACCGAAATAAAATCCTTGGAAGACAAAAGCTTACAGCCCTGTCCTCTTATGATAATCTGCTCCACACCGTCACTCGTCACTACGGTAATGTCATATTTTGAGGCATTCTCATGCGCATATCTTTCAATAAATCTGTCTGCCGTTTCCGCCGTTTTGGTGTATACCACACGGATGTTGTTAAACTTAAATTCTTCCGTATTGTGGTTCAAAACCTTATACGCATCAAACACAAGAAGAACATTTTCCCCGGTCATTCCCTGATAATTGGACGCGATATCCATAAGCTTATCCGCTGCCGCATTTATATTTACCGAAGCAAGTTCCTTAAGCTCCGGCCACGCATGAACAAGATTGTACCCGTCAATAAGTGTGTATTTATCCTTAACCACTACCTTTTTTTCACGGTAAGTAACCTCTGATGCCTCAGCTTTTTTCACCATACGTCGACGCTCTTTAAGTGCTGCCGAAATACCCTTCGAAGAAACCTGAACCTTCTTTCTGTTGGCAAAAGACGTCCTGTTTATAATCTCATCTATCTGCTCTACGGTAACAAATTCATCCAAAGACGACTTTAAGGATTTATTTGCAGGCTCATAAATTTCCTCGCCTTCATCGCCATCATCTGTAAGAAGCGGAAGGTGCATGTACTTATACACTTCGTCCCACTTGATTGTCGTTCCCGCGCCATGCATGCAGAACACCGAATCCGGCGTATTTCTCAAATCCGCTTCCGGATTATACCCGAACGCATTAATTACCTCCTCGGCATTATGACAAGGTTCATAACCTCGGAAGGCAAAAGAAATCGTACCGAGTCCTTTCGTATATGCCATCAAGTCCGCTGCGTATCCGTTTAACGTATAAACCGGACCCTTGCCGTTAATTACGGCCGTTTCGTTGTCGTTTTCGGTAAGTTCGCAAGTGCTTTTAAGCCTTTCCATGTCAGTCATGGCACGTCCCGCAAGATTTGACGGAACCGTAAGCGTAAAATCATAAACAGGCTCGAGAAGAACGCTTTGAGTCATCATAAGCCCCTGCCGTACGGCTCTGTACGTTGCCTGCCTGAAATCTCCGCCCTCGGTATGCTTAAGGTGAGCCTTTCCGGCAACCAGTGTGAATTTCACATCGGTAAGCGGACTTCCCGTAAGCACTCCCTTGTGTACCTTTTCCTTAAGATGCGTAAGAATAAGTCTTTGCCAGTTTAATGCCAAATCATCGGTGCTTACCATACTGTCAAAAGAAAGACCGCTTCCCAAAGGAGCCGGTTCGATTACAATATGTGCCTCGGCATAATGCCTTAAGGGTTCGAAATGGCCGACCCCCTCTATTGGAGCCGCTATTGTTTCGCGATAGTTTATTTTGCCTTGTCCGAAGGACACATCATAACCGAAGCGGTCCTTTAAAAGGCGGGTGATAATCTGCTTCTGAATCTCTCCCATGAGGCTTAGCTTGATTTCTTTAACTTCCTCATCATAAATAACCTTAAGTCCCGGCTCTTCCTCTTCAAGAGTTTTTAAAGCCTGAAGCATCTTATTCGTATCGCATGACTTGTCGTAAAAAACGGTATACGAAATAACCGGTTCCATGGTGGCGGAATGAGTATGAATGCTTTTGCCGAAAGCTGTGCCGGTTTGCGTGCCTGTAAGTCCGGGAACAGTAAACACGTCACCCGCTTCCACATCAGGTACCGTTTCGTAATTTTCACCGTTATAAAGCCTTATTTCATTTACTTTTTCTTCGCCCAGAAGTTCTTTGACATGAAGATTTCCGCCGAAGCAGCGGATGTGCGAAAGGCGGTTGTTTTTTAAATCTCTGGAAACTTTGTATACGTAAAAAGAAGGCTCGTCAAAATACTTCCTGTCGGGAGCGTATTTGTCGATTACCTCAATGAGTTTATCTACTCCTTCAAGTTTTAAGGCACTTCCGAAGAGGCAGGGAACAACATCCATTTTGCGAACGGATTCTTCTATGTCTTCCTTCGAAACATTGAAAGTTTCATAATATTTTTCGATCAGCTTCTCATCCGTTGCGGCTATATCCTCAAAAAAGCTTTCCTCCGTATCGTCTTCAAAGTTAACCGCAGTAACCTTAAGTTCTTTTTTAATGGTTGCGATAATACTGTCCTTATCCGTTTCGACAAGGTCCATTTTGTTTACGAAAATAAATGTGGGAATACGATAGAGTTTAAGAAGCTTCCACAAAGTTTTTGTATGTGCCGTAACCATATCGGATGCGCTGATAACAAGCACCGCTGCGTCAAGAACGCAAAGTGCTCTTTCGGTTTCCGCGCAAAAATCCGTATGCCCGGGAGTATCTATAAGAATAATTGATGAATTTTGTGTATTTATGCGGGCTTCTTTGGAAAAAATCGTTATTCCGCGCTCGCGTTCCATAACGTTGTTGTCCAAAAACGCGTCCTTGGTATCAACCCTGCCCTGTTTTCTGATAACGCCGGATTTATATAATAACGCTTCTGATAAAGTTGTCTTACCGGCATCAACGTGAGCCAGAATTCCGATTACGGTCCGTTTCATAAATATGTTCCTTAAATTACAGTATATAAAGATTATACCTTTACCGACCGCATTTATTCAACTTTTATCTTCTTCCACCTGCCGCAGGCAAATCTTATGACGCATACAACGGAAGTGACGAGCCATGTTGCACCGGCAGCCCACCAGATACCCCATACACCGATAAACGGAATAACGGTAAACAAATGTGAAAATACGATTCGGCATACTACCTCGGTTCCGCCGTTAATCATGGAAAAAGCAGCATCTCCGCATCCGTTCAAAACGCCTCTGGGGATATAAATCATTGCCAAAAAGAAATACAGCACTGCCGTAATTCTAAGAGCAGTCGCTCCGTATTCGATTACTCCCGCGTCGGAAACAAAGAATGATGAAATCTGACGGCTGAAGAAAAAGCATAACGGGATAATCAAAAGATTATATATAAATACAATCAAAGAGCCTTTTATAAGGCCTTCCTTTATACGGTCATTCCTGCCTGCGCCTTTATTCTGTCCGGCGTATGTGGTAAGTGCCATTGCAAGAGCGGAATAAAACTGTGAAACAAGATTGTCTATTTTGGCGGAAATGGTATAAGCCGCCATAACGGTAGCACCGAAAGTATTCACTACGCTTTGAAGAATTATCAAAGATATTGAAATCATCGAGCTTTGAAGTGCCATCGGCACACCGAGCTTGAAAATATGACCGATGATTCTCTTGTCGGGTTTAAAATACTCTTTTCTGAACTTGAAATATTCCACCTTCTTTAACGCATACGCCCAGCATATAACAGCAGCCGCGAACTGGGAAATAACAGTTGCAAAAGCAACGCCGAATACTCCCCACTTAACTACCAGTACAAAGAAAATATCCATGAACACGTTTAAGAAAGAAGAAATAATCAAAAATACAAGCGGAGTTTTCGAATCGCCGAGTGCCCTTAAGACGGCCGAAACGACATTGTAAAGAGCCAGAAATACTATGCCCACCGCGGTAGTGACAAGATAAATAACCGCGTCCTTAATGATTTCCTCGGGTGTATTTAAAAACCTTAAAAGTCTTTCGGCTACAAGTGTGCATATCAAGGTTGCAAGAAGCGAAGCTCCTATAAGTACGAAAAATGCATTCGCTATCGTCTTTCTGATACCTTCTTCGTTACCCGCTCCGAAATACTGTGCGATAATAATGCCCACGCCGTTTGAAAGACCCAGACTCATTGCAAAAAACAAAAAATTCAAAGATGAACACGCACCGGTTGCCGCCAACGCATCTGCGCTGACAAACTTACCGACAATAAGCGAATCCACCATGTTATACATCTGATTAAAAAGCTGACCGAAAAACAGAGGCATGCAAAATACCAATAAATTCTTTTCCACATTGCCTGTCGTCATGTCAAAGGTACGTGCTGTTTTCATAAATAACGCCTTTCTTCTTACCAAGGCATTTTAACACTTAAGATTTTATAAAAATTGTATTTTTCACTTCCAAACATCCCCTATTGTGTTATCTTTATAAATATAAAAAGAAAGAAGGAAATATGATGGATTTATCTAAAATACTTGAAATTAAAGGAAAACTTGATGTACTGAAAAGAAATCATCCGAAATTTTTTGCTTTTGCAAACGCTGTTCGCACAAAAGCATTAAAGGAAGACGCCATATTTGAAATAAAGGTTACCACTCCCGAAGGCGAAACCCTTGAAACAGCCATTAAGCTTACCGAATCGGATATCGAAGCAATAAAGAGTCTCGGTTCCATAGCCAAATAAGGAAAAGGTAATGAACATATCAATCGACCATCTGTCTTTACCAAAGACAGCCCAAAGCGGCCAGTGTTTTCGTTTCAATCAAATATCCGAAAACTGTTTTGAAACAGTCTGCCGCGACCATTATGTTAAAATAACTTCCGCACCGGAAGGTTTTGATTTCGATTGCGACGAAGAAACCTTCAATTCCGTCTGGAGAAGTTATTTTGACCTGGACACCGATTACAATTACATTGAAAAGCTTATTATGGATTTTAACGACGAGCATCTTTGCGATTGCTACAGGCTCGGAGAAGGTATCAGGATACTTCGTCAGGATTTGTGGGAAATTATTGTTTCATTTCTGATTTCCCAGAACAACAATATAAAGCGTATCAAAAACTCCATCGAGTTGATATGTAAGAAAGCCGCCGTCCCGACGATTGAAAATCCGAACGTTTTTCTTTTTCCGCGACCCGAAGATATTGACGAAGAATTTTTCAACGATAACTCATTGGGATTAGGCTACAGAGTTCCCTATCTTCGGGAAATATACCGGTATGCAAAATGTAATCCCGAAGAAATCGAGAAGCTTAAATCCCTTGATTATAACGATGCATACAATTCGCTTCTTACGCATCTTGGCATAGGTCCCAAGGTTGCGAACTGCATCTGCCTGTTCGGACTTCATCATACGCAGGCGTTTCCCATCGATACGCATGTAAATCAGCTTCTTAATAAGTACTACGACGGCAGTTTCGACACCGCATTTTTCGAAAACCATGCCGGTACCGTTCAGCAATTTCTTTTTTACTATGAACTCAACAATTGAGCAGACTGACGCCTTAACTTAAAAACCCCGACTTAACGGTCGGGGTTTTAAATCGGTTTTAAGTATTTCGAAATTTCGTTTAGTACATGCTTTTTATCGGCGCTCCAAAGAGGAGCTGCCAATATTTTCTTGTCACCGTCACCGGTAAGCCTGTGGACAATCATATCATCGGGAAGTACACTTACACACTTTACAAGAATATCGATATACTCCTGAAGCGACAAGGTTTTGACCTTGCCCGCCAAATATTCCTCATATAAATCGGTATCCTTTAATACGTGCAGAAGCTGAAGCTTTATGCCGAAAGTTCCGGTTTTTGCAACATATTCCACTGTCTTTACCATATCCTCCGGGGATTCATCCTTAAGTCCCAAAATCACATGCGTAATAACAGCTATGCCTGCTGCCTTCAGGTTTCTCACCGCTTCGTCATAAACCGAAAGCTCGTATCCTCTTCTTATATACCGCGCACTCTTCTCGTGAATTGTCTGAAGTCCCAGTTCTACCCACACCGGCTTAAACTTATTAAGTTCTGCCAAAAGAAACACAACCTCATCGCTTAAGCAGTCCGGCCTCGTTGCAATCGAAAGAATTTCCACGCGCTCATCTTCTATCGCTTCATAAAAAAGCTTCTTAAGCTTCTCGATCGGGCCGTACGTATTGGTGAAAGCCTGAAAGTAAGCGATATAAGTGCACACTCCCTGTGCGCCGATTTTCTTTTCTATTCTTGAAATTCCCTCGTCAAGCTGACTTTTTACGGAAAGACTGCCTTCGGGGCAGAAATCTCCCGAACCCTTTCCCGAGCAGAAAATACAGCCCCGCGTACCGACTGTTCCGTCTCTGTTGGGGCATGTAAAATTACCGTTTATGGCAACTTTATAAACCTTATGTCCATATTTACTCTTTAAATATTGATTCAATCCGTGATATTCTATCTTGGTAATATTCACAATAAACCTCGGAGATTTTGTATATGATTAAACTTATTGCAACCGATCTTGATAATACGGCCTTAAATCGCGAAAGCCACCTTTCGTCGGGTAACAGAAAAGCCTTTGAAGATGCCATGAATAAAGGAATCGAAGTCGTAATCGCTACCGGTCGCGGTCTTTTCGGTATTCCTTCGGAATTTTTTGAAATCGAAGGCATTCGCTACGCCATTACAAGCAACGGAGCCTGCATCCATAATATAAAAACCGGCAAGGTGCTTTTACGATATACTTTGTCGGAAAGTACCGCCATGAAGCTTTTACAAATCGGCAAAAAGTACGGTGCCGCTTACGAAATATTTGTAGACGGCAAAGCCTATGTTTCCAAAGAGTATTACGCCGATCCCGAAAAGTACGGAATGCCCGCATTTTTGCACGATTATATTATTTCGACAAGACATCCCGTCGATGATATAGATGCCTTCATCGAAGAACACAAGTCACTTATCGAAAACTTTGCCTACGTTACCAAAAACGATACAATGCATACAGGCATCGCGGACGAGGTTATCGCTACCTGCAAAGATACATTTGTCACAAGTTCCGACCCTCAATGGGTTGAGGTCATGAGCAAAGAAAGCGGCAAAGGAAAAGGGCTTCTTCACTTGTGCGAGTATCTTAATATCGACATCAAGGATACCGCTGCCTTCGGCGATGCAGATAACGATGTTGAAATGCTTGAGTACGCCGGACTTTCCATTGCCATGGAAAACGGTTCCAAAGCCTGTAAGGAAGCGAGCGACTTTGTAAGCGACTTCAACTATAACGACGGGGTTGCCAAGGGAATATACGACCACATTTTGTAGTCCTATAGAGTTTTCATTAAGTTTCTTTTGCCGACTATAAAATTAAAATACAAACTGCACGAGAACCATGTAAGCCAATGTGCCGATACCGATACTTAACAAAGTGTTCCTCTTCCATACATGCATAAGTACGGTAACCGCGCTCGCCAAAAGTTCCGGCAAAAATGAGCGAACCGACGTAAAGCTTATATTCTTTAAGCAGAACACCACCAACATACCCATAATCGCATAAGTCAAAACCCGGCCGAGATAATCAATTATCCGGCCTGTTTTTTTACGGCCCGAAAATATCAAAAAAGGCGAATATCTTGTTACCGCCGTAACAAGTGCGATAATACCGATTGAAATCAATGCTGTCGCGTTCATTATTCTTCCTCCTTATAATATTTTCTTCCGATAATCAAAACAGTCACAATCAATATCATGGACGGAATCAAGAAGTTCTCCGCTCCGAAAATGATACGTGCCGCTAAGGAAGCTAAGATTCCCGTAATCGCGGCAAAATGATTTTTCGTGCTGATCCACTGTTCCGTAAAAATCGTAATAAACAAAGCCGTCAGCGCAAAGTCGATTCCGTAAGTTGAAAATGTAATGAAATATCCGAGACACGCTCCGAGTACGGAACCCGTCACCCAGTAAATATGATCAAAGACGGTCACCATCAGAAAATAGGAAGGTTTATGCCCCGCCTCTATGTCATTATTGTCCCGGCTTACAAGAGAGTATGTTTCATCCGTAAGCCCGAATATGAGATACCATTTCTTTTTCCCGACATTTTTATACTTATCAAGCATGGAAATCCCGTAAAAGAAATGTCTGGCGTTTACCATAAGCGTTGTTACGGCTATTGTCAAAAAGGATGACTTGGCGACAAGCAAAGGAATTGCCGCGAACTGCATGGAACCTGCGTAAATGAAAACACTCATAAGCGCCGCCATACCTACGCCGAAGCCTTCCTTCGTCATGAGGATTCCAAACCCGATTCCCAGCACTATATATCCGGTCATCACGGGAATCGTATCTTTAAATGCTTTTTTAACTGTTTGCATCTTGTTATCGTTCATAAATCTCTATACCAGCTTATCAAAATAACATAAAAGAGCGTCTATATTATCATCGGAATGCTCGATTTCTCTTGAATACCGATAAACAATTTCCTCAAACTCTTTAAGAGAAAGATTTCGCATAAGGCTCGCCTTCTTTGAGCGCGCCATATAATCAATCACCGATACCGAGAACATACACATGGCCGTATAAGCGAAAATCATTCCGTTATAAACGGCGCCGAGAAAATATGTGTAAACAAAGTAATGCATAAGATTATCCATTATAAGTTCATATCTTTTTAAGCTTACACCGTCTATGCAGCTTTCGTTTTCATGAATCGGCGCTTCGGAATTTAAATATTTTAAATACTCATTCCAACCGTCATCCAGTCTTTCCAACGTTTTCAAAACCGGTAAATGCTTCAAAAAATCGAACGTTTTCGCCGTTTTCGCATCAAATGACTTAATGACGTCAAGCATCCCGATGACATCCTCTTTATCGTATTCGGCCTGAAGTCTTTCGGACATATCCATAATGATACCAATCTTTTCGGCAAAAGAAAAATGCTCATCCAAGATTATTTCATATACAACATCCCTTGCCTGCAGGAGTTTATCAAACGTAAAATAATCGAAATCCTCAAATTCGTCCGAAAGCGGATCTTCACTGTCATCATCCGTAACGACCTCGCTTGCGGGAACTGTTCTTTCAACATACATTCTTGCAGCCTCGGGACATGAAAGGGAAACCGACCATTCCCTCAAATCCTCGTATTCTTCAACGTGTCTCGGATAAAGTCTGCAAGTATCGCATAACATATCTTCGCCGTCCGCAAGCTGAAGGTCGCAAAGCCCGTTTTTGTTTAAAAAGGCACAGCTTAAGTCTTTCTTTTGGACCAAAGTGCCTTCTTCAAAATCAATAAATGCATTTATTTTATCCGGTACATTACCGGAATATTCACTGTAGCGGTTAAGTGAGTTTTCATCCACCACTATCTGCCAGCCCTTGCAGCAGGTCATGGGACATTTATCCGCAATACATTTGAAATCTTTCTCGAAATCTTCGTGAACCGTTCTCATTTCATACCCTTTCACGGTATTAATAATTCATCATCCCGTTTATGTTATCATTGCGGGATACAGAAAACAATTGCAAAAATCGATAATGAATGAGCAATTATTTGGATTGTTATATGTAAATAAAAGACTATAATACTTTTGTTTATAATCTTGCATATTTTGTTTTGACATTACGAAGGCATTGAAAAAAGAGACATATCATGACTAATCTTAATACACGTGAAATAGACGAAAAAACACCCCTTATGGTTCTGGCAGGTCCCATGTTTGCCGAGCTTTTACTTAATATTCTTGTTAACAACATGGACACTTTAATGCTCAGTCATTACTCCGAAACCGGTGTCGGTGCGGTAGGAAACGCCAATCAGGTAATGTTTTTCCTTATACTGATGTTCAATATCATCGCCAATGCAACTTCCGTTGTTGTCGCACAATATCTCGGCGCCAGGAAATACTCGGAAATGAATACCATTTACTCGCTGGCATTTATTTTTAACCTCGTAATGGGTATCATTTTGAGCGAATCGTTTGTCATGCTTAAAAATCCGATTATGAATCTTATAAAGGTTCCCGACTCAATGCGTGCCGAAGCTGCCACGTACATTAACATTGTCGGCGGAACTTTGTTTTTACAGGCCTGCTACAACGTAATGCTCCAGATTCTTCGTTGCAACGGACATGCCAAGATCGGAATGTATATTTCCGTCGCAATAAACTTTGTAAACATTGCAGGAAACTACCTGTTTTTGTACGGACCGCTTTCTTTCTTGCGTATGGGTGTCGCAGGTGTTGCAATTTCAACGGCAACCGCAAGATTTGTAGCATTGATAGCTTCTCTTCTTTTCTTCTATCGTAAGAAAATCGGATATATTGCCGTTCGATACATAAAGCCATTCCCGGGTAAGATTTTGGCCGAAATGATTAAAATCGGCTTACCTTCGGCCGGCGAAAACATGTCTTACAATTTATATCAGATTGTGCTTCTTTCATTTATCAACGGCATGGGCGAAACTTCCGTAAACGCCAAGGTTTACAGTGCTTCTCTCATTTCACTTTCCATGGTCTTTTCCAACTCGGCCGCCATGGCTACACAAATAATTACCGGCCACCTTGTAGGCGCCGGTAAAGAAGATGCAGCATATAAACGTGTTTTTTCAACCCTTAAGATATCTTTGCCTGTATCGGTTATTCTTGCCACCATCAATTGGCTTTTAAGTCCTTACAGTCTTCATCTGTTTACTCAAAACGAAGAAATCATCCGACTGGGTACCAAAATCATGCTTGTCGATATCGCCATTGAATTCGGCAGATGCCTAAACATGACCTTCGTAAGCAGCCTTAAAGCCGCAGGCGATTATATATTCCCTCTGATTATCGGTCTGATAACCATGTGGGGACTTGGTGCAACGGTCGGATACACAATGGGTGTTTTTCTCGGAATCGGTGTTTCCGGGGTCTTCATCGGTACCGCAACCGACGAATGCCTGCGCGGTTTTGTTACCATGCATCGCTGGTGGAAACAAAAATGGCGCGGAAAAGCGATTGTATAATCCGCCCTTCTCTTGAACCTTTATTCCCTTTTAGCATTAAATTTGCTACATTGTATCCATGCGAATTACATCGATTATGCTCTTTTCTTTGGCCTTCTTAACCTCAACGAAGGTAATGCCCATAACAATGAGCGTTATCAGAATAATTCCGCATATTATATTTTTCCACGGAACGGTAAACATCACGGGATACATTTTTCTTATAAACAAATTCATTGCAAGAGGAATCAAAAGTCCGAACAAAATTCCCGGAAGGATATCTCAAAGTGCAAGGTTAGAGTTTTCTATAATCAAATCACTTCAACTCATCTATAATCGAACTCAAACTTTCATAATCAACAAAATCAACACCCTGATTATATGTCTCAATCATCGCTCGAACTTCTGCATTCTTCTTTTCCTCCGGAAGATTCTTCGTCTTTCTTACAAGAAGTCCCATCATGGTTTTGTGTTTAAAATTCAGTTTCGTGTAATCAATTGCACCACG